>JAFTIQ010000004.1 GCA_017456805.1 Lentisphaeria bacterium | reverse complement strand
CAACGACCGTCTTCAGTAAGCATGTTGATGCGTTCGTATCTCTTGAGAACGTTTCTTTTTTTCCGGATCTTGCCGGAAGCCTTCAAGCTGGGATGTCTGGACATGTTATCAACTCCTGTTGTTAAATTAAGTTTCAAGACCCATAATATACTCCCTCTAAAGGAAAAGTCAAATAATCTCTCAAGCTTTTTTCTGAAAATCTCTCTTTTTTTTGCATTATTCCTGTTTTTTTCTGTTTCAAAACAAATTTTCATGGGCGTTCTGCTTTTTTTGCATGGTTATAATGGAAGGTAAAAAAATAAGTAATGTAAAAAAAAGTGATTTTCTGATAAAAAAATAAATAAGAGATACTTGACATTTTCCTTTGTATGATATATAATAATCCATAACATACATAGAGAATACAAACGAAAAACAATAAAATATTCAGGAAGGATGTTTCAAATGAAAAAGATGTTCACCTTGATTGAACTTCTCGTGAAAAGACCACATCTCTGCTGTGATCGTGTTTATGGCAAGGAAGAAGGTTTTTCACCTGCCCATGGGCAGGTGAAGCTGTACAGCTTCACCTTAATAGAGCTTCTTGTTGTGATTGCAATTATTGCAATTCTCGCAGGAATGCTGCTCCCCGCGCTGAATCAGGCCCGCGAAAAAGGAAGAGCTGCGGATTGTAGAGGAAAATTGAAACAAATCAGTCTGGCAACGGCACTTTACGTTGATGAGAATGACGGTTATCACATGCAGGTAGATGGATTCGCTGGTTTCAGCGGACAGCGCAGACTCTGGTACTATCAGCTGATCCAGTACCTGAACAGTTCTCTCAGATGGGATACCCCGAGTGTAACAACTCTCCGGAACGGAATCGCAAGTTCCAAGGTATTCATGTGTCCTTCTGTTCAGACGGGATACACCTACGCAAGTGATCAAATTTCCCCGCCCTACCTCGGGAACTATGCTATGATCGTTCGCGCCGGACACACTTATTCCACCGGCGGCGGCTGGTTCGTCAAACCTGATAAAGTAAAAAACGTTTCCAATATGATGCTGATTCAGGACTCTCCGATGCCATACATTGCAACAGGCAATCAAACTGCAGAAAATGTTGGTTACTACACCTCAAACCTGGGAAATCCCGGGAACTCGTTGCAGGCAGCAATCGACATTATGCCGTTCCGTCATACAAAACGATTCAATGCTTTGATGGGCGATGGACACGTTGCATCTTATTCCAGATACGAAGTCAAGACCTCACAGCTTGATTGGCCCAGAAGCCATGCAAAGTTCCAATAATGGTAGGTTTTTCCGCTAACAGACCTTTAAGAAGATACAAAACGGAGAACAAAGACTTTCCGGGAAACAGCTGAAAGAAATCTTAACTTTCGGTTCACGCTGAATCTGAAACTGGCAAGTATAGCCATGTGGAACAATCTGATAAATAGATATAAATACGAACAGGAATTTATTATGAAACAAAAATTCACATTGATCGAACTTCTCGTTGTGATTGCAATTATTGCAATTCTCGCAGGAATGCTGCTCCCCGCGCTGAATCAGGCCCGCGAAAAAGGAAGAGCCGCGGATTGTGTCGGAAAGCTGAAGCAGATCGGTATGGCATTCAGTATGTATGGAAATGATAACGATGGTTACCATCCGCAGGTTGATGGGGTCGGTGCCAGTATCTGTTCCGGACAACGCACAAAATGGTTTTATCAGATTACCACATATCTCATCGGCATTGATGGATATACGTCTGACACCAAAAACATGATCATCAGAGTCTCTGAATCCAAAATCTTGAGATGCCCTTCCGTTCGGGATGGATTCACTTATAATCATCCGGGTACGACAAGCGGATACTACATTGAATATCCTCTTGCAAGTTATGCGATGATGGTATGGGCTGGGGCAAGATATCAAGCGTCCGATGGAACGTATCCGTACTTTATCAGACCCTCAAAAGTCAAAAATGTCTCCTCAAAATTGGTTGTGACAGATTCCCCCATGCCGGAATCTGCCTCTTTGGGATATGACAATAAAGGTTATTATGCACAAAACCTTTCCAATCCGGGCAACAGCAAAGATGCAGCTATTTCTATTTTGCCGAGACGTCACAGCCAGAGATTCAATGCACTCATGGGTGATGGAAGTGTTGGAACTCATATGCGGGAAATGATCAAAACAAGTCAGCTTAATTTCTTAAACTGATATAAATCATAAAACAAGAGACATCAAAGATGAAAAAATCATTCACATTGATTGAGCTTCTCGTTGTGATTGCAATTATTGCAATTCTCGCAGGGATGCTGCTTCCCGCGCTGAATCAGGCTCGCGAAAAAGGAAGAGCAGCGGATTGCACCAGTAAACTGAAACAGATCGGGATCGCATTTGCTTTCTATGGTCAGGATAACGATGGATATCATCCTCAAGCGGAAGGTTTTGATGGATTCAGCGGACAGAGAGCGATTTGGTTTTGGCAAGTATGCGGCTACCTGACGGGAGCAAAAGGTGATTCCTCCTCTACGGGCGTCATTGCGCTGGCAAAACAAATTTCTGCTTCAAAAATGTTCCGGTGTCCTTCCGAACCTACCGGCTACATTCTCCTGGACGATCAGGCTTACAAAGATTTTCCCATAGCAAACTATGCTATGTTCGTCTGGGCTGGAAGCCGGTATGATATGCAAAACACACACAAGTGGTTTGTGAAACCAGCCAGAGTAAAAAATATTTCCGGAAAACTGATCGTTACAGATTCTCCGATGCCGGCATCTGCCGCTCTAAATTATTCCGGGAACGGTTATTATATACGAAATCTTTCCAATCCCAACAATTCTCCCACTACCGCAATCTCCATTCTGCCACGCCGTCATGGAAAACGATTCAACGCGCTTATGGGCGATGGCAGTGCCAGCTCACACATGAGAGAAATGATAAAAAAAGAAGATGTCGACTGCACAGGTTTGAAATAAAAAACAGGAACGTATCATGAATAAAAAGATTTTAACAGCGATTGCCGGAGCTGCCTTTTTGGCAACGGCATTTGCAGGAAATGCGAATCTGCTTTACAACGGCGGATTTGAAATCAAAGATGCTGCCGGAGCAAGAGCCTTCGGCTGGAACGGCGGTTATACCGTCGATGCAAAGGGCGGAATCAACGGATCTGCCGCGGCAAAATGCCTGAGAACCGGTCCCGGTTATGTGGAAGCCTCCAGTCGGGCGATCCCCGTCACGCCCGGAAAAACATTCAAACTCACTGGAAAATACAAGGGTGCCGCGCCATATATCTATGTCTTCTTCTCTCTGAAAGGCAAAAAGACGCAACCCGTCCAATATACGCCTAAAACGGTGAAAGATTGGACAGACTTTACCATCAGCGGAGTTGTTCCGGAAAATGCAGAACGTGCAACGATTCTTCTGCGTACCTGGAACAAAACCGCTCCGGTTTATTTTGACGATGTCCGGTTTGAATGCGGAAATCTTGCGGATCAGTTGAAAAACGGATCATTTGAAACGGCTGGAGCCAAAGAGACAGTATCCGCCCAGTGGCGCGGTTTATCTGTCAGAAAAGCCGGTGGTCTCGATGGGAATTTCATGGCGGAATGTCTGAATACCGGAAGCTACTGCGAAGCGAATTCCGCTCCGGTTGCAGTAAAACCCGGCGCACCGTTCCTGGTGGAAGGTTCCTACCGCGGGATCGGCTGGCAGCTGATCGTCTACTTCACATTGAAAAACAAAAAATCCAAGCCGGTGATCCATCATTTCAGGGCTGAGAAAGACTGGAAATATTTTGAATTCCGGGGAGTTGTTCCGGAAGATGCAGTCTCCTGCAGTGTTCTTCTCCGGAGCTGGGATAAGAAGAATGTTGTGAACTTTGATGCAGTGAGGTTTATTTCTGAAAACCCTTTTGAGCGTGCTGTGGCTGCTGCAGGGATCGAAGTGATTCTTCCCGCGCAAGCCACAGCTGCAGATCTGACGGCTCAGAAAGAACTTGTAACTTATCTTCAGAAAGTAGTCAAGGGTTCCATTAAAATCAATGGAGTTCCCCTGAAAAAAATCCTTCTGAGTGTTGATCATCAGGGGATGCAGGAAGAAGAATGGAAAATGGTCAGCGGAGGGGACACGTTGATCCTTACCGGCGGAGGCCGCCGCGGAACGCTGTATGCGGTCTATCATTTTCTTGAAGATATGTTTGGAATTCACTGGTGGAACAAGTGGGAAGAATTTGTTCCGGAAGCGAAAGCCTGGGAATTTCCTGCGATTTCCAAATCCGGGAAACCCTATTTTCTTCACCGGGATCTTTACCGCAGCGGAGAAATCCGGAATGACGGTGGAAAATTTGCTGTTCGCAACCGTTTGAACCGGAATGCAGACAGTAATATTTCCGAAGCATACGGCGGAAATGGAGCTTACACCTGGGGTCCTCCGTACCATGCTCACACCTTTGCCCGTTATATCGGAAAGAGTTATTTGAAGACCAATCCCGAATTTTTCTCCATGGTGGATGGAAAACGGGAAGGAAGCCAATATTCCGGACAGCTTTGTCTGACCAACAAAGAGTTGCGGAAGCATTTGATCACCAAGATGATTGCAACGATCAAGCGAACCAAAGCAAGTGCAGCTGCAAACGGAACGGTTGAACCGAAATTTTATGATCTTTCAATGAATGACGGACTGAGGTTCTGCGAATGTGAAAACTGTAAAAAAATGGAAGAAGACTCCTCGACTTCTGACATTTTGATTGATTTTATCAATGAAATCGCGGATGGTGTCGGCAAAGTTTATCCGGATGTCTACATTACAACTCTGGCATACGGAAAAAAAACCTGTATGCCGCCCAAAAAGATCGTTCCCCGCGATAATGTGATGATCCGTTATTGCAATACATACGGCTCAACGGTTTATCCCACGGAGGCGAAGAACAGAAAAAATCAGGAATATCTGCGGGGATGGGCAAAGATCTCTAAAAACTTCATCACCTGGGAACATTGTCTTGAAGTTTATCCCTTCCCTCATGAAATGGGGATTGCGGAATTGCTCCGGAACTATGCAAAACTCGGCTCCAAAGGAACATTTGTGGAAGTTGGCGGCAAGCATTATATGCTGGATTTTGCCGATATGAAAAACTGGCTTTACTGTAAAATGCTGGAAGATCCCTTCTCTGATTTTGAAGCTCACCGTCAAACCTTTTTGAACGGTTATTTCGGGAAAGCCGCCCCTATGATGGATGCTTACCGGAAGCTGCTTGACAAGACTCAGAAACGGTTTTCTGACAGAGTGCTGAACCGCTATTTTGCTGAATGTTATGCCTATATGAATGTTCAGGAGCTGATTCAGGCGCACAAATTGTTTGATGAAGCGGAACGGGCTGTCGGAAATGATCAGGTTCTGCTCCGCAGAGTCATCAACTGCAGAGCCCCGCTGAATATGCTCACTGCGTTCATGATCACAAAATATATGAACGAATGGAAGCAATCCGGCGGAACGCTTCAGAATTTCCCGATCGACCAGAAAAAACTTGCAGCGAACATGCGGAAATATTGGATTCTGGAGGCAGAGCGTTATTCAAAACCGGCAGACGACCGGCTCATCATGGAAGGTCAGATTTCTTTTGTGGAACTTCTGACAGGGGATACCACCCCCATTGAAGAGCCCGCAGAATTCAAAGGGAAAACGGTTCGTCATTTTACGCCTTCAAAGCTGATTCTTTTCCGGACCCCGAATATCCGTCTGGTGAAGGATCGGGATGCCCGGGAAGGCTGTGCTTTTGAAGCAAGTTATGTTTCCGGCATCAATTACTATAATCTTCCGTTCCAGGCTGGAACCTATGACGTCCCGGGAGGAAAATCTCTTTCCATGCGTCAATGGACCGAACTTCCTGCCGGAGAAGGATATCACTGGTATCATATCAGCACAACAAAACTGCATCAGGGTTGTTATGTCTATGTTCTGAGAAGCTGGAATATTCAGGCAAAGCTGAACAAGTATCTTGAACTCGGAGGAAAAACGCTTGATGTCTGGTGCCGTGTAAAATTTGAAGGACCGCTTTATAAAAAACAAGGGACAAAAAACAGAATATTAATTGACTCCATTTCCGTTGTGGAACTGGATTGAAAAACAGATGGTACACATGAACGCAAGAGAGAAGAATCAGGAACTTTTTCCTGGTGCAAAATGGTTGTGGCATACCTGTTGCCGTGTTGACAGCAGAGATGTCCGCGCGCAATTCCGGAGAACATTTGAAATTGATGCCGTGCCGGAGCAGACAGAAATCCATATTACGGCAGACAGCAGGTACAATCTTTGGATCAATGGAACATTCGTCAATCATGGTCCGGCGCGGGGATTTCAATCCCACTGGCCCTTTGACCGCATCGACATTGCCCCCTACCTGAAAAAAGGGAAAAATGTCATTGCGGTTCTGGTCTATCAGTTCGGGGTTTCCATTTTCTGTTACCGCTATGAAAATGCCTCTGGCTTCCTGATGTCAGGAAAAGTCGGATCTGTTGATCTCGCCACAGGAGAGCAATGGAAAGGAAGAGTTGCATCCGGATATATTCCGAACATCGCCCGCGGTTCTTTTCAGTATGGATATCAGGAATATTTCGACTGCCGGGAGGATAAAGGGAATTGGCTTGATGAAAATTATGATGATTCAGATTGGCTGAGCACACCCGGAGCTTCTCTTGGCTGTATGCCCTGGCACTCCTTTGAGGAACGGAATATTCCGTTGCAGACAAAAGAGGTGATTTCTGCATCAGGAAGAGTTGCCATTTCCTGTCACGAACCGGCAGAAGGCTGGGAAAAGCTGGAAAATGTTGCAAAGATCTATGACAGAGAAACACCGGACTGGAAGGCTGCGCCCGAACAGGGAAATACCGTTCAGTTTGCATCCGGAATCACGGCTCAGCTCATCGATTTCGGGAAAGAAGTCGTCGGACAGCCGATTTTTGATATTGATAATGCAACTGACGGGGATATGCTGGATTATCTTGTCTGTGAATCTCTGACAGGCGAGACCCCGGATTTCGGAAGTTCTGAGAATCCGTTTGCAACTCTTTTCGGCGGACGTCTGATCCTGAAAGAAGGGAAAAATCATCATGAGCTGACCATTCCCTGGGGATTCCGTTATGTGGTTGTGCTCTACCGGGGCAAGCAGCCGTTGAAAGTCACATTGACCGCCCGCCGGATCTGGTATTCACTGGATGTTAAGGGCAGTTTTCTGAGCTCGGATCCGCTTCTCAACGATATTTGGGAAATGTGTGTTCACACGCAGCGGTGCTGTATGGTGGATGCCTATACGGATTGTCCCTGGCGGGAATCTGCCCAATGGTGGGGCGACGCTCTGGTTCAGGCGCAGAATACATTCCGGCTGGCAAATGATACGCGGCTGTTCGAACGGGGACTCCGTCAAATTGCTGCACAGGGGACTCCGGAAGGGCTCCCTTATGCAATTGCGCCCAGCAACGGACACAGCTGTATTCTGCCGGACTATACCGCCATGTGGATCGTTACCCTTCTGGCGCATTACAACCAGACCGGCTCGCTGAAAATGTATTTTGAATTGAAAAAGACGGTCGATGATATTTTGAACTATTTCCGTTCTCTGCTGAACAAAGATGGACTGCTGGTCTACGATGACCGCTACTGGCTCTTCCTTGACTGGTGTCCGAATCTGTTCAAAAACGGGGTTCCGACCGTTTACAACCTGATTTATTACTGGTCATTGAAGGCGGCTTCAACCCTTGCGGAGCTGGCAGGAGAAACCGATCGCAAAAACAGTTTGGATCAGGAAATCTCCGCGTTGAACAATGCGATGAAAGAACATCTTTTCGATTCAAAAACCGGCTTGCTTTATGACGGATTGAATTGGGATGGATCTCCTGTCAAAACCATGTCCCCTCATGCCGCGGCGATGGCGATCCTTCAGGATTTCATGCCGGAACAGCATGATTTCTGGATGGAGAAGATCCTGCTTCCCTTTATCGGAAGCCATCGGGATTCCGAGCTCAAGCCCACCTCCTACTTCATGTTCTATGTCTTTGAAGCAATGAAGAAAAAGGGAAAGCGGGCAGAAATTCTGGATTGCATCCGCCGCTGGTGGAAAGATTTTCTGGATCACGGATTTTCCACGACAGCAGAGAGCTGGCCGGATCAGCTTGACCGGGGCTTCTGGAGTATTTGTCATGCTTGGAGCGCACATCCGATCTTCCATTTCTCGGAACTGATCCTCGGAGTTCATCCGGAAGAAGCAGGCTGGAAAACCGTCAGCTTTGATCCGGTCATGACCAAAGGGGAAAAAGCTTCCGGAACAATCCCCTCCCCTCTCGGTTTGATCCGTGCAGAATGGGATTGGACAGGAGAAGAGCCGGTCAGGAAGATCGAACTTCCAGACGGCATGAAGCTTCTTTGAGATTTGTTTCAGATCGACTCCGGGCCCCCAGCCCGGAGTTTTTTTATTTCCGGGGCGATTGCCGATTGGCTTTTTCAATGATATATTTCCGGGTCCGCCATTTTCCGGTAAGGAAATAAACGCCGCCGATCACAAAAGGAGTGAACCCGGCAAGGGCGTGTCCATACCAGAATCCGTAAACGCCCATACCTGCCAGCATACCAAGTATCATGGATAAACAGATCCGCATGACCACTCCGTCAAGCAGCGCAACCGCAAGATTCAGCTTGAAATTTCCGGAACCATTGATCAGCGACATCATCGGAGGACGGAGTGCCCCTCCCCCGAACAGAAGCAGCAGAACCGGAATGTAACTCAAAGAAAGCTTCAGCACATCCGGATCTTTGGTGAACATCCCAAACACCCAGTCCGGGCAGATCACCGTTATTACACCCGCAAAAACAGAAATCAGAATATTGGTCCCGAAAGAAACACGCAATATTTTCGGCACCCGGTCATACTTCTCTGCGCCAATGCATTGTCCGATCATGGAACTCCCGGCTGTCGACAATGCCACATTGACAATGTTCACGATGCTGGAAAGTTTGTTTCCGACGCCTGTCATAGCGGAGGCTGTCACACCGTAACTGTTGATATAAGAATTTACAAACAGCATGGAAAAACTGATTGCCGCGCTCTGGATCACCATAGGGATCCCCAGTTTCAGCAACGGCCGCAGCTCTTCCTTATCAATCAGAAAATCTTTCGGACGGAAGTAAAATCCGAATTGAACCCGGTTCCGGTAGAGAAAAATCAGCGACCAGAGGAAACTGACAGCCTGGCTGATGACTGTTGCCAGAGCCACCCCCATCAGATCCCAATGCAGGAAAATGACAAAAACGATGTCAAGAATAATATTCAGGGAAACGGCTACGGCAACAAAAATCAAGGGGTGTCTGGAATCCCCCATTCCCCGCAAAATGGCACTGACAATGTTATATCCATACATAAAAACCAATCCGGAAAGACAGATCATCAGATACTCTTTCGCCATGGAAAACGCCTCTTTCGGAGTATTCACCCAAAGCAGGATCTGATCCGTAAGAAAAAGCCCCCCGATAGAAAGTACAATTGCCGCTCCCCCAAGAAACGTAAACAGAGTCCCGATCGTCTTGCGGACACGTTCCGGCATCCCTGCCCCGATCAGCTGGGAAATGATCACCTGCCCGGCATTGGAAAATCCCATTGCGGCAAAACAGAGAAAATGCAGAATATCTGTCCCGATGGAAACAGCACCCAGTCCGTCCCGTCCGACCGTATGACCGATAATGATCATATCGGTGACATTGTAAAGCGTTTGCAGCAGGCTTGATAACAACAGCGGAGCTGCAAAGGAGATCATTGTCCAAAAGACATTTCCTTTGGTCAGATCCCGGACGATTTTTGTTTGAGCAGCCATAAACAATACTTTCTGAGAAGAATTTTTTTTATAAAACAGAATTCCGTAATATACACCGGAAACATGTTTTTTCAATCATGATTTTCTGATAGTTTTATAGAATCAAACTTGAATGATATTCGTAGAGAGTGTATATTATAAGAATTTTATAAAAGAGGAGAAAGAAATGCTTCATGAAATTGTTCAGTTTTTCAGTTCGATCCCATTTTTCAGTTCGGTAGCGTTCGGGATTATTGCGATGGTGATCGTCGGCAGCTCCTGGTGTCTGGTGGGACTGGTCATGGGAGATGCGCCCAAAAAAGGGATTGATTCCAGTCTTGTGCAGCTGTGGGGCGGCATTGTTGCAACGGCAGCAAGCATTATTATCATGGTTGCCACATCTGATTATTCCACGGCATCAGTGAAAATAACGCTGCTGGTATCGTTGGTTCTGATCCTTTCCTCTGTTCTGAATTTTCTTATGCTGGAACTGATGTCCCGGGCGATGCAATGCGGTCCGAACGGGGTGATCTGGTCAATCATTCAATCGGCAATGGTATTTCCGTTCATGGTCGGAATGATCTTTTTTGAGGTCAAATTCACCATTTTGCGCTGTCTCGGGATCATCCTTCTTCTGGCTGCGCTGGTACTGTTTGCGTTTACAAAAGACAACTCCAGCAATGGCGGAAAATGGAAACTTCTGGCGATTGCCGGATTGGTGATTACAGCGATCCAGCAAAATCTTTCTGTCCTGCCTTCTTATTTTCCCGAAGCGGATAAAGTCCCCAGTATTGTGCGAGTTCTTGCAGCAGAGTTCGGATTTGTGTTAGCGGCTGTCATCTGGAATCTCTTCCGGATGAACCGTGCACATTGGGAAAAGATCAAAAGCAATTTGAAAAACGGCATGTTGTGGAAATATACCCTTGCGCTTCAGTTCTTCAATTTATTCTTCTCTTACACGCTTCATTATCCCGGGATGAATGTGATGGCGGATCACGGCATGGGCGGGATGAGTTATCCGATGATGGTGGGAAGCTGCATTGTAAGTTTCACCATTTCCAGCGTTGTACTGCTGAAGGAGAAGTTCAATCTTTACCAGCTGGGAGCCCTGATTGTCTGTATCAGCGGATTGATTTTGATTTGCACAAAATAAGAATGGGTTGAAAAATGTTTCAATATATTCTGGATTTTCTTCATACGATCCCATTTTTCAGTTCAATAGCGTTTGGAATCATCGCGATGGTGATTGTAGGAAGCTCCTGGTGTCTGGTGGGACTGGTCATGGGAGATGCGCCGAAGAAGGGAATTGAACCGAGTCTGGTTCAGATGGGCGGCGGGCTTTTTTCCGTTATTGTGAGTGCCATTATTCTGATTGCGACCTCTGCCTATTCGACAGCTTCTCTGAAGGTGACGTTTCTGACCTGTCTTGCTTATTTTGTGGGTTCTGCAATTAATTTTGTAATGCTGCAACTGATGTCCAAAGCGATGCAGCTTGGCCCCAATGGCGTGATTTGGTCAATCATTCAGTCTGCCCTGATTTTTCCATTTATAGGCGGAATTCTGTTCTTTGGAGTGGAGTTGACTTTCCTGCGGGGTGCCGGGATCATCCTGCTGCTGGGGGCTCTGGTTCTGTTTGCCTTCACGAAAGATAATAAAAATCAAGGCGGGATCAAATGGAAATTGCTGGCATTTTCAGCCATGACTCTGGCAGCGATCCAGCAGAACATTTCAACGATGCCTTCCTATTTTGAAGAGGCAAGAAATGTGCCCAGCATTATGCGGTCTCTCTGTGCAGCAGGCGGAACGCTTGCAATGGCTGTCATTTGGAATCTCGTTCTGATGAACAGGGATCGCTGGGATCAAATCAAAAAGAATGTGAAAAACTTCACGTTGTGGAAATATATCGCTGTGCTGCAATTGTTCAGTCTTATTTTTGCCTACACGCTTCATTATCCGGGTATGGATGTGATGGCAGAAAAAGGTCTTGGCGGCATGTGCTACCCGATGATGGTGGGCAGCTGTATCATCAGCTTTACCTTGTCCAGTATCTGGCTGCTGAAAGAAAAAGTCAAACCGGTTCAGCTGGCTGCATTGATCGTCTGTCTCAGCGGGTTGGTACTGATCTGCACGCAGGCATAAAAAAGGGCGGCTCCGGAGGAAGTGGAGACCGCCCGCAAACTCTCAGTTCAACAGCTTATCCAAGCAGATTTGTCCCGATCTTGAAAATCGTTCCCAGCTGATATACGATCATTGTCGTAATATAAGCAAGCAGGAACAAGCCGATTCCTTCTGCGAACATCATCTTCCATGAGTTCAATTCCCGGCGAATGATCGCCAGCGTTGCCAGACAGGGGATGGAAAGCAGACAGAACAGCATGATACAGAATGCCTGAAGCGGAGTATAAACCTTCCGCATTTTTTCCCGCAGGGTTACGGATTCTTCATCCGCTTCGCCTTCGGAATAAAGGATTCCCATCTGAGAGACAAAGACTTCCTTTGCTGCGAGTGCGCCGATCGTGGCTGTGGCGATCTTCCAATCAAAGCCAAGAGGTCTGAAGATGGGTTCCAGAGCTTTTCCGACTCTTCCGGAGATCGTGTACTCCATCGCTTCTGCGGATTTTTCATTATCGAGGGCAGCAGTCTGTTCTTTTTTTTCTTCATCGGTCAGTTTGGTATCATTCTGAACTGCTTCGATCTTTGCATCATAATCCTGAGAAAACTCTTTCTTTTCAGGATAGGTATTGCAGATATAAAGGATCACGCTGGTTGCCAGAATGATAGTACCTGCTTTCTGAAGATACATCTTTCCGCGATCCCACATGTGGAGCATCAAACTCTGGAAGGTGGGCATACGGTAAGGCGGAAGTTCCATCAGATAGACTTCGCCGTCGCCTTTGAAAAGCGTTCCTTTCATAATACGGGCAGCGATCAGGGCAATGATGATTCCGATCACATAGATCCCCCACATGGTGAACGCCCGGTACTGGGCAAAAAACGCCGGTATGATCAATGCGTAAATCGGAAGTCTTGCGCCGCAGCTCATCAACGGGAGAACCATGATCGTGACAGTTCGATCCCGCTGGGATTCAATGGTTCTGGTTGCCATAACGGCCGGAACAGTACAGCCGAATCCGAGGACAAGAGGAACAAAAGATTTGCCCTGAAGTCCGAATTTCCGCATGATCCCATCCATCACAAACGCTGCGCGGGACATGTAACCGGACTCTTCCAGAATTGCGATCACAAAGAACAGGAAAAGAATATTGGGCAGGAAGACGATCACTCCGCCGACTCCGCCGATGATCCCATCGGTGATCAGACTGCGCAAATAGGGCAGATTTTCTTCGGACCAATACCCTTTGATCACATCTCCGAGCCAGCCGAAGAATTCTTCAATATACCCCATCAGCGGATCAGCACAGGTGAAGGTGAACCAGAATGTCAGATACATGATAACAAGGAAAATCGGGAATCCAAGGAACTTGTTGGTCATGACCAAGTCGATTTTATCAGAGATTTCCCGGCGTTTTTCACCGGTTTTGGAAATCGTATCGCGGCATGCTCCGGCGAGCATGGCATAACGGCAGTCAGCCATGAAGGTTTCCGCCTTGATCGCATGTTTTTCCCACAAATGCTTGATCTGAGCTTCCACTTCCTCATGGATCGGCTGAAGCTCTGTGATCTTCATTGCGGAACTGTCATGTTCCAGAAGTTTGATCGCATAAAAACGGGAAGGAATGTGTTTGCAGATTTCCAGATCCAGTGCATCGATTTTTTCGGAAACAGCATTGATTGCATCATCGATATCTGCACCATAGGAGAGCATCGGCACGCCATGATCTTCCAGTTCATCGAGAGTTTTGCTCAGCTGTTTCAAAAGGTTCTGAACCCCGCTGGATTTGCTGCCGATGGTCTGCACAATGGGGGAACCGAAATATTTTTCCAGCTTCTGAAAATTATATTTCAGTCCCTTCCGTTCTGCATCATCAGCCATATTGAAGGCAAGAAGCATGGGGATATGAAGTTCGGCAAGCTGAGTCGTCAGGTAAAGACTGCGCTGAGGAATGGTGGAATCCACTACGTTGATGATCAGGTCGATCCCGGGCTGAGTCAGTTCATTGAATACAACTTCCTCTTCGGGAGAGCTGGAAGAGAGAGAATAAACTCCGGGCAAATCGATCAATTCGATTTCAGATCCATTCAGAACGAACTTCCCGGATTTGCTTTCCACTGTCACGCCGGGATAATTTCCCACATGCTGTCTGGCACCGGTCAAAGCATTGAAAATTGTGGTTTTTCCGCAGTTGGGATTTCCCGCAAGGGCAATTCGAAAATTCCGATTCATATCCTGTTTACTCCTCGGGTTTCATCACAATATTTGCGGCTTCATCTTTATGAAGAGCCATGCTTGTTTCCATTACTTTTACGCGGATCAGCCCGCCGAATGGAGCATGAGCTTCGATCAGCAATTCACTTCCGGGAACGATTCCCACATCCGCAAATTTCTTTCTGCCACGGGCTTTCGGCATGATCTTTACGATCGTTGCCTTTGTTCCGACCGGCAGCTCTGCGAGGGTTGCTTCCCCGTTCTCAGCAGGAACATGATATTCTTTTGTTTTTCCGGCGGAACAACCGCATCCGCACGAACATTTTTTTTCAGCCATCTTCCAACTCCTGTTTTGTTGACTGAGTTTTATTCAAAACTTTGTATCAGCTAATATTCCAAAATCACTGCGTAAAAATCCTTCTTTCACGCACATTATATTATAATATACATCACTTTTTTCTTTTTTCAATTAGATAAAACTAATTTTTTGATTATTTTTTTGATTCCGTCGTTTTTTTGAACAGAAAAATAAAAAAAGGATGGGCTCCACGGAAGGAACTCATCCTTGAAATTCAGGCACAAAATTGTCAAATCACGGACTTGACGATCATATAAACGGAAGCTACTGCGGAAAGGATCAGGATGATCCAGTTGAAAACGGTTTTCGGCATTTTATTCAGCATAACGATCCCAAGAACAGCCCCGATCAAAAGGAAGGGAATCATTGCCAGGTCAGCCTTGACGGAAGCAAGCGTAATTCGTCCTTCCCACGCAAAAATCGGAAGTTTGATCCAGTTCAGAATCATGAAATACCATGCAGCGGTCCCCATATATTCCATTTTCGGCATACGCATCGCAAGCAGGTACAATGCCATGATCGGGCCGGCGGCATTGGCGATCTGGGTGGAAAAACCGGCAAGCAATCCGGTGGCTACCGCAAAACTCCAGTGGGACGGAATTTTTTCCGCATCGGTCCACCAGATCTCGCGGACAACACTGATCCCGCTCAGGATAAGGATCACGATCCCCATCAAAAGCATCATAGCATTTTGATCCAGCTTGTGGATTACGCAGGAGCCGATCACGATCCCGCACAATGCCGCAGGCAGCAGTTTCCCGATGATCTTCCAATTCGCTGTTTTGTGATAATAAGCAACTGCCGCCAAATCTGCCATGCAGAGCATCATCAGCTGCAAACCGGTGGAAATTCCCGTTTCGAACGTAAATACCAGCATAATAACAGGGATCAATCCCAAACCGGGAATCCCGGTCTTGTTGATCCCTATTAAAATTGCGGCTACGATCAAAATGAGAATCTGAACATTGGAGAAATCTCCAAAGAAAAATTCCATTTGAACGATTCCTTAATATCTGTAAGTATCAGGTTTGAACGGACCGTCTTTCGGAACGCCGATGTAATCAGCCTGTTCCTGAGAGAGAGTGGTCAGTTTTGCGCCGAGTTTACTCAAGTGGAGACGTGCCACTTCTTCATCCAGTTCTTTGGGCAGAGTGTAAACAGCGGTTTTCAGTTTTTCCTTTGCAATCTTGATCTGAGCAAGGGTCTGATTGGAGAAAGAACAGCTCATCACAAAGTTCGGATGCCCGGTTGCGCAGCCGAGGTTGACCAGGCGGCCTTCCGCCAGCAGATAAATGCTGTGTCCATCCGGGAAAGTATAGCGGTGAACAGGACATTCGCTTCCTTTGATCTCAAGGACCTTGATCCCTTTGACCGCTTTCAGTTTGGCAACTTCGATCTCATTATCAAAGTGTCCGATATTGCAGACGATTGCCTGATCTTTCATCTTAGCCATGTGTTCGGCAGTAATGATATGACAGTTCCCGGTGCAGGTAACATAGAGATCTGCTGTTTTCAGGCAATCTTCCACGGGAGCGACTTTGTAGCCTGCCATGCAAGCCTGAAGCGCACAAATCGGGTCGATTTCGGTCACCGTCACACGGGCATGTTCATTGGCAAGAGCTTCAGCACAGCCTTTGCCCACATCACCGAATCCGCAGACAACAGCTTCTTTTCCGGCAAGCATCACATCAAGAGCGCGCTTGATCCCGTCAGTCAGAGAGTGACGGCAGCCGTAAATATTGTCAAATTTGGATTTTGTCACAGAGTCGTTAACGTTGATTGCGGGGAAGAGAAGTTCGCCTTTTTCTTCCATCTGAATCAAGCGGTGAACACCTGTTGTTGTTTCTTCGGAGACGCCGCGGATCTTCTTTGCGACTTTATGCCAGTGTTTCGGATCTTCCTTGCGGACTTTTTTCAGGAGATTCAGGATCACCTTTTCTTCTTCGGAGCCGGGTTTGCGGCTCAGGAACTTGGGATCATCTTCCCCGCGCACACCCCAATGGATCAAAAGAGTTGCATCACCGCCGTCATCCACGATCTGATCCGGACCGGAACCATCGGGCCAAGTCATTGCGCGATAGGTGCAATCCCAATATTCTTCCAGTGTTTCGCCTTTCCATGCAAAAACAGGAATTCCATCTTTTGCGATTGCGGCTGCGGCATGATCCTGAGTAGAAAAAATATTGCAGGATGCCCAGCGTACATCTGCGCCGAGAGCCGCAAGAGTTTCAATCAAAGCGGCAGTCTGAATCGTCATGTGCAGAGAACCCATGATCTTGACGCCCTTCAGCGGTTTTTTCTTGCCGTACTGTTCGCGGACAGCCATCAATCCGGGCATTTCTTTTTCTGCAATATCAAGTTCTTTTCTGCCAAAATCTGCAAGACCGATATCACGGATCTTGTAATCTTCAAATTTCTTTTTCGCCATGTTCCATATCCTTTATTTCAAGTTAAATTTCTGAATAATCCGCTGCCAGCCCTCTTCAGGAACAGATCCGCCGAGCACACTGACGACTTCTGCACCGAGAGCAGCTCCGAGTTTTCCGCAGGTCTCAAGAGATCTTCCGGTCAGATATCCATAAAGGAACCCAGCCTGCCACAAGTCCCCTGCCCCGGTGGTATCAACAGCATTGACAAGTTCTGCATTGACAAACACAGTCTCGCCGTTCCGGCGGAGCAATGCACCTTTTTTTCCAAGTTTCACAACGGCGGTATTGCAATAACCGGAAAGGACATCAAGAGCGTATTCCGGTGTAAATTTATCTCTTCCGACAAATTCCGCAGCTTCTTCTTCATTGGCAAAGATGATGGAAACATCGTTGAGCAAATCTGCAATGCGATCCCGGAAAGTCTTCACGATCTCATAGGAAGAGAAATCAAAACTGACAGGGATATTCCGTTTTTTTGCTTCGGAAAGCAGCCGTTCAAACATGCCCGGACTGTACAATTGATATCCTTCCAAATGGATCAGATCCACACCTTCAAGATCCTCCGGCCGGAAATCCGCCTCTGTCATTTCAGATGCAGCTCCGAGATACGTTCTCATGGTCCGTTCAGAATCCGGCGTCACAAGACAAATACAGCAACCGGTGCGGGTCGTTTCAGAAAATTTGAAGGAAGAAATATCCCCGCCCAGCTTGGCGAAACGGTCCCTGTAAAGATCGCCCTGTTCGTCTCTGCCGACTTTTCCCAGCATACGGCCGCCGATTCCGAGCCGGAGCAAACCGGCAAGGGTGTTTCCGGCAGATCCGCCGGGGGCGACTTTACATTCCGGCAAAAGAGAAAGCATGTTGCTGCAGGCAGCCTCATCCACAAGGATCATGCCGCCTTTTCCACCGCCGGAATGTTCTGTTATGAAAGAATCATCCACACGAACCAGCAAATCCAGAATTGCGGTTCCGAAACCGAGAACTGTGGGTGTTCGACTCATTTGTACTGTTCAGCCTCTTTCCGGAGAAGTTCCACTTTATCAAGTTCTTCCCAGGGCACACCGGTTCTTCCGAAATGACCGTATGTGCAATATTTCCGATAGCTCCAGTTTCCTTTTCCGGGATGCTTCAGCTGAAGGGTTTCCAAAATTCCGGCAGGAGTCAGATCAAAGACTTTGCGGACGATCGCTTCATAAGCCTCTGCTGCAAGCTTTCCGGTTCCGTAAGTATCCACGTTGACAGAAACGGGCTGAGCGACCCCGATCGCGTAAGCGACCTGGACTTCGCATTTTTCAGCCAACCCGGCAGCGACGATATTTTTTGCAATATAACGGCACATATAAGCCGCAGAACGGTCCACTTTGGAGGGGTCTTTTCCGGAGAATGCACCGCCGCCGTGAGAACCGACTCCGCCATAGGTATCCACAATGATTTTCCGTCCGGTCAAACCGGTATCTCCGGCAGGTCCGCCGAGAACGAAGCGTCCGGTGGGGTTGATGTGCCATTCAATTCCGCAGTTCAGGAACTGAGCGGGAATGACTTTTTTCACCACATCTTTAACCAGAGCTTCCAGCTGTTCCCGTTCCATGTCAGGGGTATGCTGATGAGATACAACGATTGCTTTCACGCAAACCGGCTTTCCATCTTTGTAAAGCATGGAAACCTGAGATTTGGAGTCAGGGCGGAGAAAATAATAGGTTTTGGGATCAGCTTTCCGGAGCCGCGCCAATTCTTCCACGATCCGGTGGGCATAATGAATCGTTGCGGGCATATAGGATTCTGTTTCATTGCAGGCATATCCGAACATCATTCCCTGGTCGCCGGCACCCTGTTCTTTATGAAGCCCTTCCCCGACAGTGACCCCTTGAGAAATATCCGGGGACTGTTTATGGATATAAACTTTCACATCACAGCTGTCTGCACAGAACCCGAGATCATCGGAATTGTAACCGATTTCACGGATCACATTTCTGGCAATTCCTTCCCAATCGACTTTGGCTTTTGTGGTGATTTCTCCGGAAAGGACTACCAGGTCGGTCGTACAAAGAGTTTCACAGGCGACACGGCTTTCAGGATCCTGTTCCAGACAGGCATCAAGAATTGCATCTGAAATCTGATCAGACACTTTATCAGGATGCCCCTCAGAAACGGATTCCGAGGTAAAAATGTGTTCTGCGCGAATTTTGCTCATTTTTCTTATTCTCCATTCTTTTTCAATGATTTTCCCTTATCCTATTTATATAATATACACCCACCTTGACAATACTTCAAATTTTTTAGAAAAAAAAAGAGTTTTTATCTTGATTTTTTTCTCTTTGCATTTATAGTATGACCCCCACAAAAAAATCTTTAAAATCATCAAAAAAAATGAAAGGAAAAAAAATCATTATGCAAAACAAATGTGCTATGTTTTTACTCGGTGCGACCCTGGCATTCGGGCTGGCTCTTTCCGCCTACATCATCGGACAGGCGGCTGTTAAAGTTTCTAAAAATAACAGTATCCGTGTAAAAGGATCTGCCATGCGGTTAGTGGAGTCTGATTTTGCCCATTGGAGCGGCAATTTCTCTGTTACCGACAAAAATCAGGCGACAGCTCTCAAAAAACTGGAAAATGTTCAGAACAAAGTAAAAATCTACCTCATCAAATCCGGACTCAAAATCGAAGAAATCTCTTTCGGAAGAATTTATTCCGAAGCTGTTTTCAAAACGATTACTGATGCTCAGGGAAACAGATCTCAGGAATTTTCCCATTACAGTATTTCCCAGACGTTCAAGGTTGCCTCTTCAAAGGTTCATGTCGTTGAACGGCTCAGCAGAGAATCAACCTCTTTGATCAAAGAAGGATTCGGATTCACTTCTTTCAGTCCCTCCTACGTCATTCTGGATCTTGACAAATATAAAATGGAACTGCTGAAAGAAGCAACCATCAACGCAACAGCCCGGGCAAACGTTCTGGCCTCCAACTCAAAAGGAAGAGTCGGGGATCTTATCGATGCTTCTCAGGGAGTGTTCCAAATCACCGCTCCTGCCTCCAGCGATATCAGCAGCTATGGTGAATATGATAAAACAACAATCATGAAGGAAGTGAAAGCAGTCGTTACACTGGAATTCAAGGTTGAGTAATATCGGTTTCTCAGAGGGAGTTGTGGGGCTCCCTCTTTTTTTTGCTCAAAAGAGATAATTTCAAGACTCAAAGCAAATGTTCTGAAATATAATTCTGCATTTCTTCCACAGAGCGGAATATCAAACCGGAATTAATCCGTTCCAACTCTCCGATCCGGGCAGTTTTTGCCCACGCAGCGGAAAGACAAGTCACGTTCGCGGCTTTGCATGCCTCCGCATCAGATACAGCATCCCCGACATAAACGATTTCATCCCGGGTAAGCCCGGTTTCTTCCATCAGTTTCAACAACTGTGCACACTTGTCATTTTTTACAGGAGAACCGTACTGATATCTGGAAAAATAGTGTCCCATATTGAGACATTCCATAGAGATCTGACATGTTGTTTCTGCTCTTCCGGTCAGGATCGTCAACTGAATTCCTTTTTCTTTCAGAAAATCCAGGAACGGAAGGATTCCGGGATAAGGTTCGGGGCACATTTCTGCATGGAGCTGACGGTGCAGCCGGTAGAATTCCTGTTCTGCTTCGGGGCTTGCATCTCCGAGAAAATGCCGGATCACTCCGGGCTCATTCATGCCGAACGTTTGATAGATCTGTTCCCGGTCCGGAGCTTTCTCCCCCATAAATTTCTGAAAGACAGAGAGATAAACAGCCAGACAAAAATCCACGCTGTCAGCCAGCGTGCCATCAAAATCAAATGCAACCAGTTTCAGCATAAACCACCTTTCTCTTCCGTTCATTACTGCCTGATCAGGTAATATACACGAGCTTCCTTGTTTTTTCAAATTACTGAAACTCTAACAGGACATTTCAGAGGAGAATTTTTTCCAGGAAAGGATCCCGCCCCCCGGAAGATTGATTTCCAGAATCATAGGAATCCCGGGAGAAAGTACTCTCTGTCTATACGCAAGAAAAAAGCTGCTCATGGAAATCAATTTTCCATAAAAATCAGTCATTGGAGCATGATTCTGCATTGTACCGTCTTCCAACACTTTCACCTGATGAATATGATAACCATTGATCGGCAGACCCGGCACATTGAAATAATCGCTGACGTTCCAAACCGCGGAAAACGGGGCATTGTTTCTGGCATGTCCGAGATCCAAATGCAATCCGAATAAATCCGATCCGGAAGCTGTTCTCAATGCTGTAATAAAATCCCGGCATTCTAACGGAGTACAACCGAAATTCCGCTCTTCATCAGCAGTTTTCCCTTTGCTTGTATGAAGATTTTCTATTCCGATCTCTATCTTCTGATTCAGAAGTGGTTCCAGAAGCTTGAGATACAGTTTTACGATTTCATCTTTCCGGCCAGGATATTCCGAGGCAGTAATCCGGGGCACATGGATCGTAACACGGTCGCATCCGGCACGCAAAGAAAATTCAGCCGATTTTGTGACCATATCAAGAGCCTCTGTATCATCCGGTTTCACCTCCGGAAGATGAACTGAGAGGATTTTTCCTCCATTGGAACGCCATATTTTCAGTGCGGAATCCATGTCATCGGTATAATCCAGAGGATATCCGAAACGAAGCTCCACGACCGGAATATTCAGCCGGGCAGCAGCTTCCAGCGTTTCGATCGGTTCCCGGAGGGCAGCCACACCAAGGAAATCCAGAAACATTGACTTTTCCTCTTTGGTCCAGTCACCGGGATCGACCCCGGGCATGACATGATCCAGTTTCAGCCAGGAGCCATCGTTTTTTTGCTCAACGACAGAGAACATCGGTGGGCCGCCGGAAGCCTTATCCGGATCCAGACCGCGCATACATCCGGGGCGGTCATCATGAAGATGTCCGGCGATCACACGGGACACAGCATTTCTCCGGCAGGCTGATTCAAAAATCTCTTTTCCGTTTTTCCAATATTGCGGCGGACAATGTGTTGCAAGCAGTTTTCGGGCATTCTCCGGAAGTTCTGCCAGACGATACAGATCGTTTTCTGCCGGACAATCCCGGGAAGAATCGATGAGCAGCACTGGAAAATCTTCCGGCGGCGGAAGCGTTTGAGCGGCTTCCCCCTGCTCCCGGCTTCGGAGCTCAGCATTCCCCGGAACAGCAAAGAACGGTATCCCGCATTTCCGGATCCGCGACATCAGATAATTTGTCTGTACGGCGGTCCCAGTGGCAGTCAAATCGCCGATCCCGATCAGGCAGTCCACCTTCAGATCAGCGATTCTTTCCAATGCCCAATCCAGAACAGACAGCTTGACAGATGCCGGATTATCCGTCAAATGCAAGTCTGCAATAACCGCTGCTTTCACATTACAACTCCTTGCTTGACAATGTTTTGTTGATTTTGTCGATGATTTTGATATATTCCGGGATCGGAAGGAGATTTTTCTTCTTTGCCGCAATTTTCACAGCTGGTGCGGCATCACCGAAGAGCAGCTTGACCGCCAGAGATCCGCTGAGCAAAGAACTGTCAAGATATGCCGCTTTGGGATCAGCGATTCCGAAATCGGTTCCGTGTCCTGTTCCACAGCAGCCGGGGGTATACCCGTGAACCGCGGGGAGCACAGTTGCGATATCTCCCATATCGGTGCAGCTGGCATAAAAGATGGAATTGTAATCATATTTGATTCCGGGGAAGAGTTCTTCTGCGGTTTTTCCGAGCATTTCTCCCAGATCCGGATCATCCAGCAAAGGCATATAACCGTTGAGTGTTTCCACTGTTGCTTCACATTCAGCAGCCTTTGCAGCATAAAGAACCGCACGGTCAAACCGGTCATTCAGGTTCAGAATCTTCTCCAGAGAGGGGGCTCGAAGCATATAATCCATGGTTACTTCATCGGGAATAATGTTCACAGTGTCGCCGCCGTTGGTAATGATCCCGTGGATTCTGATATAGGGATCGCAGCTGTAAGATTCCCGGAGCATGGCGATTGCATTCAGGGCAAGCGTTGCCGCATTCAGGGCATTTGCACCATCATGAGGTCGGGCGGCATGACAGCTTTTTCCGTGGAAGGTAATTTTTTTGTTGACGCATCCATTGTGGTCGTTATATCCATATTTTGAACTGAGATGGTGCATATAGGAGAGATCCACATCATCGAACACGCCTTCCCGGATCAGCTGGGATTTCCCTGCAATGGAGCCGATCTTTCCCTGCTGGATCAGAGATTTCCGGTAATCCATTTCAATGCCTTCCTCTGCGGGAGTTGCAATCAACGCGATTTTCCCGCACATGGATTCCAGCACACCGGATTTCAGCAAACTGACTGCTGTTCCGTAAAGAGAGGCGCAGCTTGCATTATGCCCGCAAGCATGAACCGCACCGGTCCGGGGATCACATTCGGGATGATTCGGCAGGATCAGAGAATCCAGTTCTCCGAGAATTGCAAGTGTCGGTCCCGGCTTTCCGGTATCGATATCGGCACGGAATCCGGTCACAGCCAAATTCCGTTTGACGGACAGCCCGAGAGATTCCATTTTTTCCGCAAGGTAAGCTGACGTTTTTTCTTCCCGGTATCCCGGTTCCGGATTTTTCCAGACATGCTCCCCGACTTCAAGGATTTGCTGAGAATATTGTTCCACGGTATTTTTAACAGCTGATAAAGCTTCTTTCTGATTCATTTTTGAATATTCCTTTCTTTATTCTGATAATAATAATCTAATTCCTGGAATCATCAATTTCAAATAAATTCCCAACAAAAAAAAGCAAGTTTTTGGAAATATCGGTTCTAAGCCGCGCTTGAAAAAACAGCAGAAATGATGTATATTTCCAGATTGTTTCGAGAAAGAATAAACACTCCCTGCGGTATTTTTCAGATTCCGCAGGAAAAGGGTTTTGAGGAAAATATGCTGACCAAGTTACTGATCAAACTTTTTGTTCCCGGATATGAACAGCCGGAGAAGCCGAATGTCAGAGCCGCATACGGCATTTTCAGCGGATATGTGGGAATTGCCGTAAATATTCTTCTGTTTGTATTGAAACTCACTGTCGGAATCCTCTCCGGGAGTGTGGCGATCGCAGCAGATGCAGTCAACAATCTTTCAGATGCGGGAAGCGGAGTTGTGACGGTTTTCGGGTTCAAATTATCCTCAAAACCGGCTGACAGCGGGCATCCGTTCGGGCACGGAAGAATTGAATATGTCGCCGGGGTCATTGTTTCAATCATCATCATTGCGGTGGGGCTTGATTTTCTGAAAGAATCCATTCTGAAGATCTTCTCCCCGGATGAGATCAAAATGAATCAGCTCCTGATTTGGCTGATTGCCGGTTCCCTTCTGTTCAAAATCTGGTTGTTTTTCTTCTATCGGCACATCGGAAAGAAGATCCATTCCGATACGATCAAAGCGGCGGCTGTTGACAGTTTGAGCGACACCATCTGCACAAGTGTTGTGATTGCCGCTGCGGTTGCCGCCGAATACACCACATTTCCTGTTGACGGCTGTGCCGGAACGGTTGTTGCACTTCTGGTTCTGTTCAGCGGAGTCAAAGTTCTGCGGGAAACGAGCAATCCGCTTCTTGGAGAACCGCCCAGTGCCGAACTTGTGGAAGAATTGCGGACAAAACTTCTGCAATGCCGCGGAATCCGCGGAGTCCATGATGTCATTATGCACAACTACGGTCCGAATCAATATTTTGCAACAGCTCATGCTGAGGTGGATCTGAAAGAAGATATCCTTCAGGTTCACGACATGCTGGAAGCTGCTGAGGTGGAAATCGGAAAAAATATGCCGGTTCATCTGCTGCTGCATTGTGATCCCTATAATCCCAGCGATCCCGAAGTCAAAGAGTGGCGGGTCAGATTGGAAAATAAGACGGCTGAGCTTGATCCGAAATTCAAAGTGCATGATTTCCGGCTGAGAAAAAATGATGACCAAACGGTCTTTTCGTTTCACCTTCTGATCCCCCGCAGCTATACACTTACCAATAAAGAAATTCATGAGAAGCTGACTCTTGCCATGAAGGAATATCTTCCGGAACCGATTCTCCAAATCGAATTCATCCACTCATTCAACTGATAAGGGACTTCTATGAAAAATAAATTTTTTATGGGCTCTATTGCCACTCCGCTGATCCTCGGGGCAATCGTTCTTGCTATCGCAGGATCTGTATATTATTTCCGGAGAACACCGGAAGTCGTGATCTTCTTTTCCATCCTGACCGTTCTTGTGATCTGCGCGCTGATCAATTTTGCAAAGGCAGACGAACAAGGGATCACCTTTTTCTCCTTTTGCCTTCTCCCTGCCCGATATGACTATTCCGATATCATTGCGCTGAAGATCATCACCCCGGCTCAGACCCCGGATGCCACGGGAGTCCCCCTGCTCTTCCTGAAAAACGGCAGAAGAAAACTTTTGAAACTGGGGCTGTATTCCAGAAAAAAACAGGAGGAACTCATCGCTCTGATGAAGGAAAACGGATGCAATCATCCGGAATTCTATCAGGATTTGAACCGGCTGGACTACTGGATGATCTATGCAAGAAAACATGTAATGCTCAGACGTCTTCTGATCGGCGGGCTGCTGTGGTTGATCGGAATCATTTTTCTGCTCTGGTCAACCAATGCATTGATGGAACTCAGCGGGATCTTCCTGATTCTTATCGGAATTCCTTTTTTCCTTTATGCATTCTTCTCCGGCTTGAAAAAAATCAATATTCCGGAACAGTTGAAAACATATCTTGCCGGGATCTCTCAGGAGGAATCGGAAAAACTGATTTTTTCAATTTGCGGGGAATGTAAGATCGGCATTGGAAAAATCTCCGGCGGCTGTCTCGAAAAAGAAGACCGCTATGGTTTGTTTCCTCCGGCACATTCAATCATGGTTCTGCTGGTACAGCTCTTTTTTATGCTGCTTTCCATATTTCTTGGTCTCACTCTGCTGCCGCATTTTCTCCTGGCGGCACTGGGGATCATTGTGCTGATCTGGACCACCATTTTCCCCCGGGGCGTTGTCTTTGACTGGAAAGAAAATAAGATTTACTGGTTCCGTTTTTTCAGCAGCAGATCCATTCCGGCAAAACTGAAACGGCAGGATGTTCTGAACAGCTCGGATTTGATTGCTTTGAGTCTGACGATCCGGAATGATGAAACCTTGCAGCTTTCCTGCGTCCGGAAAGACGGTGTTTACATTCCTCTTGCCAAAGCCGGGACAAAATGGATGCCGCAGCTGCTTTCCGATACAGAAAAACTGGCTGGAAAGCTGGGAAATTTACCGATCATAACAATTTGATAAAAATAAAGGAGAGAGTCCTATGGATCTC
This sequence comes from Lentisphaeria bacterium, assembly GCA_017456805.1. Next base: position 104,874 of record JAFTIQ010000004.1, on the reverse strand, counting down.
GTAAAGAAACTTCAAGATGTACTCGACAAATCAGTGGAATCCGGAGAAGAATGTGGTTGTCAGTTAAGTGTTTACCGTTATGGGGAACCTGTCTGCAATCTGGTTTCAGGCTATACCGCTGCGGATCAGAAAAAAAAGATCACGCCTGAAACACTTTTCCCTGTGTTTTCCGTCGGCAAAGGCATTTGCACAACAATGATGATGATCCTGAAAGATCAGGGAAAAATCAGCTTCGATGATCCCGTTTCAGAAATCTGGGAAGGCTACGAAGTCAATGGAAAAGAATCCACGACGATCCGGGATGTGTTATCTCATCGCGCCGGACTTTATACCACACCGGACATTCCTCTGGCAGACCGGTATCATTGGGAAACCATCTGCCGTATTCTGGAACAGAGTGCCCCCCAGGATAAAATCGGCGGAATGCATCACTATCATGCATATACTTACGGAGTACTGACCGGAAGAATTGCAGAGCTTGCTGACGGCAGACCGTTCCGTCAGATTCTTCAGGAGGAAATTATTGATCCCTTGAATCTGAACGGCATGTTCTTCGGAATCGATCAGAAGCAGTTCGATAACGATGTTGCATTCATTGACGGCTCCGCCAATATGATGGATGATGTCCGGATGAGCCACAATGAGTTCTGTGTTCTGAACGGATTGAACCCTTCCAGCAACGGCTGTATCAACGCAGAATCTCTGGCAAAAATGTACGCATCAATGATCGGAAACGGAATGGATGGAATCCGTCTGGTCAGCGAAAAAACAATCGAAGAAGCAACCGTGATCTGCCGTGCCCCGGAAGACAATGATTATGATCAGTGGGATAAATTCGGACTCGGTTTTGCTCTTTGCGGTCCGAAAGGAAATTACGGAAGAATGTTCGGTCACGGAGGTGCCTGCGGTGCAGAAGGTTTCGCGGATAAAGAAACAGGCTATGCAATCGGATTTACCAAAAACAAACTGAATGGAACCCACCCGGATCATCCCACACGGAACGAAATCTCCAAAGTTTTGGGGCTGCCGATCCGTATCTGGTAAAGAAAGACTATTTATAAAGCTGAATCAAAATCAGGAACGGAAACGTCGCCGCATCAAAAACGGCTGGAAGGACACAGAACACCATGCGGAGTCCTTCCATTCCGTTTTCGCGGATAAGACGAGTCTCCTTCCGCAGAACTTCTGTTTTCCAGCAGAACACTTCCCGCCCGAAGCTGTGATATGTCAGACGGGAAGCACAGGAACAAAGCAGGGAGCAGCAGCAAACTGCTCCCAGCAAATAAAATTTATGGATAAAAGAACCCAATGATTATCCTTTCTGGATCTTTTTCATGCGCTCAACCGCGAAGAGCAGACAACGGGGGACATGGAAGAAGGTTTTCCATTTTCCGCCTTTGAGGGAGTGGGTAACATTCCCCTGACGATCGCAATAAGCATACCATTCGCCATATTCCGGATCGGGGAAGTGAGCCCACATCCAGGAATCGACTTTTTCAAACCAGTCAAGGAATTTCTGATCTTTGGAAACGCTGTAAGCATAAAGACATGCGAGCGTTGCTTCGTTATGCACCCACCAGAGTTTCATATTGTGCTGAAGTTCCAGATGGGGTTTCCCGAGGGCATCCATGAAGTAATAAATTCCGCCGAATTCTTTATCCCAGCCGAATTCAAGGGTATTGGAAATGATCTTCAAAATGCCTTTGATTTTTTCTTCTGAACCGGGAACATTTTCCAGATAATTGAGCAGGAACCACATTGCTTCCAGAACGTGTCCGGGGTTCATCTGGCGTCCGATACTGCTTTCCAGATCGGGCTTATCGCTGTTGACAGGCATATTTTCAAACACAAGGCCGAATTCCGGGGAATAGAACTTGTTGAGCACCATATCCACAGCAGTGTCCATCGCTTCGTCAAACTGATTTCCGCCCAGACATTCATTCATGATCAAACCGAGATTTGCCATCATCATGTAATGACCGAGAGAAAGATAAGCTGTTTTTCCTTCCATGGATTTATTCCACTGAAGGGCACTGTTGCCGGATTTTGCGCGTTTGAGATAGTTGTTCATCGCTTCAACGGCAGCATCAGCATGAATCTGTTTCCCGGTGATCTTGTAAAGTTTTGCACCGCCCATTGCAGCGAAGCAATCGGAAAAGAGGCTGTACGGAGCCATTGCGGGCACACCTTCCCGGTTGATGGCAAAATAATACATTCCGTTTTCGTCTCTGCCGTGCTTGTAAAGGAAATCGAAACCTTCTTCAGCGATTTTCACATATTCCGGATTTTTATCTCCGGCAAGATAGATTTCAGCGAACATGTAAACAATGCGCCACTGCATCCACATATATTTTGTGGTATCATAAACAGAACCATCCCGGTCAAGACTTGTGAAATAACCGCCGAATTCTTTATCGACACAGTGATCCATCCAGAAAGGGATGACTTTGTTTTTCAGTTCGTTTTCGTACTTGTCAATATACTTTTGCCAATCCATGAGAAACTCCTTGGTATGTTGTTTGGATATGGTAAAGTACAACAAAACCGATGAGAAATCAAGCAGAGAAGAGATTTTTTTTGCGATAAACCTCCACATCGGCGTCATTCTCTGAAAATAATTTGAAAAAAAATGCAATAACGCCCTTGTAAAACGTATATTTCTTTTGAAATCACGAGAAAACGTGCTATATTACTCTGATTCTGAAATGTATAACACTTTAACAACATAGAAACGGAATTCAAAAATGCACGAGTTCAGAACCCACACATGCGGCGAGCTTACCAAAGCTGATGCCGGAAAAACAGTCCGGATTTCCGGATGGATCCACAGTGTCCGCGACCATGGCGGAGTTATTTTCATCGACCTTCGGGACCATTACGGCAAGACCCAGGTTGTCATTGACCCCAACAAATCCTTCTATCAGGAACTGGATAAATGGCGCGTGGAAACCGTTGTCTGCTTCACCGGTACAGTTGTTACCAGAGCGGCAGAAACCGTCAACCCGAAACTTGCTACCGGAGAAATCGAACTGGTGGCGGAAGATATGGTCATTCTGGGCGAATGTGATGTAATCCCGTTCCAGATCGCCAAAGAAGAACAGGCTCCGGAAGCGACCCGTCTTGCCTATCGTTTCCTTGACCTGCGGAAAGAAAAACTTCACAGCAACATCATGCTGCGTTCCAAACTGATCTCTGAGATCCGCCGTTTTATGACCGGACTCGGATTCAATGAAATTCAGACTCCGATTCTGACCAGCAGCTCCCCGGAAGGTGCCCGCGACTATCTGGTTCCCAGCCGTGTCCACCCCGGTCAATTCTATGCTCTGCCCCAGGCTCCTCAGCAGTTCAAACAGCTGCTGATGATCGCCGGATTTGACAAATATTTCCAGATTGCCCCCTGCTTCCGCGATGAAGATGCCCGCGCAGACCGTTCTCCCGGCGAATTCTATCAGCTCGATATGGAAATGAGCTTTGCGACACAGGATGATATCTTTGCTGTGATCGAAAGTCTCTTCATGGAAATCTTCCCGAAATTCTCCAGCAAGAAACTGAATCCTGCTCCGTTCCCGCGGATCCCCTATCGTGAAGCCATGCAGAAATACGGCTCCGACAAGCCCGATCTCCGGAACCCCCTGTTCATTCAGGATGTCTCTGATATCTTCGCCAAAAGCGGATTCAAAGCATTCGCATCTGTCGTTGAAAACGGCGGAAAAGTCAAAGCAATCAAGGTTCCCGGAATTGCAGGACAGCCCCGCAGTTTCTATGACAGCATGATCGACTTTGCCAAAGAATGCGGAGCCAAAGGTATGGCTTACATCATCTGGACAGGCAATGAAGAAAAGAGCCCCATCGTCAAATTCATGGCACGGGAAGAGCTGGATGCTCTGAAAGCTGCCGGAAACATCCAGGATGGCGATGTGATGTTCTTCCTCGCTGACAAAGAAAACCTTGCTCTTGAAGTCGGCGGACAGGTCAGAACAGAACTCGGCAAACGTCTTGGTCTCATCAGTGATGATGAATTCAAGATGTGCTGGATCGTTGACTTCCCCATGTTTGAACTGGATGAAGAAACCGGCAAGCCCGTGTTCAGCCACAACCCGTTCTCCATGCCTCAGGGCGGAATGGAAGCTCTGGAAACTATGGATCCCCTTACCATCAATGCTTATCAGTACGACATTGTCTGTAACGGAATCGAGCTTTCCAGCGGTGCGATCCGTAACCACCGTCCCGAAATCATGTACAAGGCATTCGAAATCGCCGGTTACGACAAGAGTGTTGTTGATGAAAAATTCGGCGGCATGATCAAAGCATTCAAGCTTGGTGCACCTCCCCACGGAGGAATCGCTCCCGGAGTCGACCGTATGGCAATGCTGCTCTGCGACGAACCGAACATCCGTGAAGTGATCGCATTCCCCTTCAACCAGCAGGCACAGGACCTTATGATGAACGCACCTGCAACTGTCGATATGAAACAGCTGCGTGAACTCCGCATCATTCCTCTGCCCCAGGAATTGAAGTTCGAAGAAACCTTCAAGAAACTGTATGCAGAAGCAGCCAGAATCCGCGAGATCGAAGCTGCGGCAAACAATACAACCGCAGGAGATGCTGCGAAATAATCCTCAGAAAGGATACCAGGAATGGTCCGGCCCCGGAACAAATCAAATCGGAAACAGCACAGCAGATTGATTATGCTGCTGCTCATTCTGTCAGCCGCAGCCGTGGCAGGTTTGTTCTGGAAAGGGATTTCCTGGTTCACTGATTACACCGGCGGAAACGATGCTTATGACAAGATCATTCTTGAAGCATCCCGCCGGAACCAGATTGATCCCCGCCTTGTCAAAGCTGTTATCTGGCGTGAAAGCCGATTCAATCCAAGATCCGTGGGAAAAGCCGGAGAGATCGGATTGATGCAGGTCATGCAGGAAAATGCGGCAACCGATTGGGCAAGAGCCATGGGGAAACCGGTTCCCAGCAAGGGAGCATTATTCAATCCGAAACTGAACATCGAAATTGGTTCCTGGTATCTTGCCCGTTCCGTCCGGCGATGGAGCAAGTACCGCGATTGTTATGCACTCGCCTTATGCGAATATAATGCCGGGCTGACAAGGGCCAACAAGTGGAAACCGGCAGACCCGAACGGAGACGTCAGGTCAAGAATTGCAATTGCCTCAACTCATGCATACGTCAATGAGATTCTTGACCGTTATGAAACGTATAAACAGACTTGGGAGATAAAATAGAATTATGAATCAGAATATTTCTTTTCCCGGAAAAAAAGAACTTTGGCACGGCTATGATTCCTTCCGGTTTGAACTGGATGGAGTGGAATGTGTGATCGTAAAAGCAGATTCTCCTCTCAAAGGAACTCCTTGGATCTGGCGGGTCAGATTCCTGAATGCAGATCACTCCCTTGACCTCGCAATGCTCCGTCATGGAGTCCATTTGGCTCATATCAATATTTCTGATCTTGCCGGAGGTCCCGAAGCAATGGACCGCATGACAAAATTCTATCATTATCTCACTGAAACGCTGAATTTCTCCAAAGCTCCGATCCTGGAATCTTACAGCCGCGGTGCATTCCCGGCATTGAACTGGGCAATCAGAAATCCGGAACTGACAGCTATGCTGATCCTGGAAAATCCTCTTTGCAATCTGACGACCTGGCCCAAACTTCCTTCCGATCGGGAACTCTGCAGAAAAGCCGGTGTTCTCACAGATGATTACCGCGTCATTCCGGAATGGAACCCCATTGAAAATCTTGACTCCATCATCAAACGGCAATGTCCGGTGACTGTTATTTACGATGAAAAAGATCCTGCGTTTCCGATCGATCAAAATACCCATCTGCTTTTGCAGAAAATCCGGGATAACGGCGGCATCGCCAAAGGGCTCTCCGGAAGATCTGACTTTACCGGGGATGATACCGAAGAATTGGCACAATCAGCCATCCAAACCTGGAAAGATTATTGCAAAATATGAAAGAGGTTCTGATTCTCGGCTTCGGCATCAGCGGTCAGGCGGCAGCCAGACTCGCGAATCACCTTCAGTACCAGGTCACAGTTCTTGATGAAAAAGAACCGGCAGTCCCGGAAAATTATCATCTGATCGCAAACTGGACTCCGGAAGTACCCTTGAAAAAATATGATTTTGCGGTGATCAGCCCGGGAATCCCGATCCATTCAGCAATGGCGGAAGCAGTCCGCGCTGCCGGAACTCCGATCCTCGGTGAATTGGAGTTCGCCGCTTCTGATCTGCCTTGTAAAATCGTCGCCATCACCGGAACAAACGGAAAGACTACGACGACGGAATTAACCACTGCTTTGATCCAAAGTGCCGGATTGCGCTGTGAATCCGCAGGAAATATCGGCACGGCATTGAGCGATGTCGCGCTGGAACTGAAAAAAGGGATCCGGAAACTGGATGTTCTTGTCGTGGAAACCAGCTCTTTTCAATTGGAAAGCATGGAATCCTATTCTCCGTTTTCCGGAGCAATTCTGAATCTGGCAAGCGACCATATCAACCGGCACGGTTCTATGGGAGGCTATGCTGAAGCCAAGTTTCAGCTGTTCCGGAATCTGAACCGGACAGAACAGAACTGTGTCCTCAACAGCAATCTTCTTCCGCAATGGGAAACCTGTTATCCCGGGGAAAAGCCGATGACATTTTCCGCTGTTTCCGATGCAGATTTCTGTCGGATCGGGGGGGATCTCTGCTTCCGGGGGAAAAAAATATACCGCTGGAGTGACTGTCCGTTAAAAGGAGATCACAATGCGGAAAACACGCTTGCGGCTCTTGCTTTGCTCCGGACAGTTGCCGGAGAAGAAGTTTTATTTTCAGAAGAAATCCGGAAGACGATTTCCGGTTTTACGCCTGATTCTCACCGGCTGGAATGTTTTGCGGAAAAGAACGGGATCCGTTATATTGATGACTCGAAAGCGACGAATCCCCATTCTGTCAACGCTGCGCTGCGGACAGTCGGCGGGGAGAGAAATGTCCTTCTGATTCTGGGCGGTTCTGATAAAGCAATGGATTTCCGGTGCATTGCAGAAGATTCCGGAAAAATCAAACATGCTTATATTTGCGGTCATGCAGGAGCCCGGATCGAAGAAGATTTAAAATCCGCTCTGCCCTGCACCCGTTTTGAGACCTTTGAAGAAGCTGTGAAGGAAGCATGTGATCATGCGGTTTCAGGGGATGTTGTCCTGCTCTCCCCTGCCTGTGCAAGTTTTGACTTCTTCAAGAGTTACAAGGCGCGGGGAGAACATTTTCAGAAATTGGTCAAAGCCCTTCTGAGCGAGTGAGTCTCCTCAGCAAATTCTGGGGAGCAGTTCACCGCCCGGACGGGGCAGCAGAGTCTGAGCACCGATTTCAGTTGTCATCACGACTTTTCCGACCTGTTCCGCAGTGACTTCACCGATGATTGCCGCATTCTTGGAATAGGGGCATTTCCGCAGAGTTTCCACCAAAGCCGGAGCAACTTCTGCCGGAGCGAACACCACGAGACGTCCTTCACACGCCAGATAAAGCGGTTCCAATCCCAACATTCCGCAAACGCCCTTGACCCCATCCGCCACGGGAACAGATTTTGCATCAAGCCGGATCCCGACTTTGCTCTGTTCGGCGATTTCATAAAGGACGGTTCCCACACCGCCGCGGGTGGCATCACGGATCACATGAATATCGGAAGTCGTCTGGAACATGGCTTCCACAGTCCCCCAGAGAGGAGCGCAATCGCTGTCAACATCAGAAGCTTCGATTCCGAATTCATTTCTTGCCAGCAGGATCGTACAACCGTGCCGCCCGACATCACCGGTCACGATGATTGCATCTCCCGGCTTTGCGAATGCTCCGGAAGTATGAGCATTTTCCATAATTTCCCCGACGCCGGAAGTTGTGATAAAGATCTTATCGACCTGTCCTTTTCCGGCGACTTTTGTATCGCCCGCCACAATCCGGACGCCTGCTTCTGCGGCTGTCTTTTCCATTGCAGATGCGATCTCTTCCAGTTTATCCATCGGGAACCCTTCTTCGATCACGAATGCACAGGAAAGATATTTCGGTTTTGCGCCCATACAGGCAAGGTCGTTCACGGTTCCGCAAATGCTGAGTTTTCCGATATTCCCGCCGGGAAACTCAAAGGGGGAAACGATAAATCCATCGGTGGAGAATGCCATTTTCTTTCCGGTGAGGGAAAGAACAGCGGCATCATCACCGGTAAAATCGGGATTGGCAAAATGTGCCTTGAAAACGCGGTCGATCAGTTCAGAGGTCTGACTTCCGCCGGCTCCATGAGCGAGTGTAACAGTATCTTGTGTCATATCAAAGATCTCCATATTGGTAGTAAGCAGAACAGGTTCCCTCTCCGGAAACCATACATGCCCCGACAGGGTTCAGCGGGGTACAAACTTTTCCGAACAGCGGGCAATCTTTCGGACAGCAATCCCCGCGCAGGATCTCCCCGCAGCGGCAGGCAGGATTTCCTCTGCCATCCATCGGCGGAAGTGCAAAACGGAGTTCCGCATCAAATTCCTGATATTCTGCCCGGAGCTTCAAGCCGGATTGGGGAATCACGCCGAGCCCTCTCCATTCGGAATCACATGCCTCCATGACTTCATTTGTCACTTGAACAGCCAGAGGATTTCCCTCCTCTTTCACCACCGAGGGATAGCAATTCCGGAAGAAGGGCTTTCCTTTTTCTGATTCCTGAATGATCACTGCCAGGGCGGTTAAAACCTCTTCTGCTGTAAACCCGGCAACAACACCGGAGATCCCTTTTTCCCGCAGATCTTCATATAATTTTGTTCCGGTGATCACACTCACATGTCCGGGAAAAAGGAATGCATCTGCACTGTTTTGCAGCGCATTGTATGCCATAGGCATGGTTTTATTGGCAGTCAGAAGAGAAAAATTGGCAACATTTTTCTTTTTTGCTTTTTTGACAGCCAGACAGGATCCGGGAACGGTCGTTTCAAATCCGACAGATAAAAAGATCACTTGTTTTTCCGGATTTTCTTCTGCCAGTTTGAGTGCATCCATGGGCGAATAAACAGCTTTCAGTTCCGCGCCTTTTGCTCTTGCCCCGGCAAGACTCATCTCCGTTCCGGGAACCCGGATCAGATCGCCAAAGGTACAGATCACTGTATTTTCCCTCAATGCCAGCGCAATCGCTTTATCAATGTACCCTACAGGGGTCACACAGACAGGACAGCCCGGTCCGGAGATCAGTTTGATATTCTCCGGCAGGATTTTCCGGATTCCCTGACGGAAGATCTCATGGGTATGCGTTCCGCAAACTTCCATGATCCGCAGAGGACGCCCGGTGTACGATTCAACAATTTTCTTTGCTTTCAGCATCCTGCACCTCTACTTTTTCTCCCGTGATCTTGGCGATCGCGATCCCGGCATGAACCATCACATAATCTCCCGGCTCCAAATCATCCAGCAAATCAGCACTGACTTCTCTCTGAGCCCCGGAGGCATCGATCAAAGCTGTTCCATCTTCGATCCGTAATACTTTTGCAGAAAGTCCGACACACATATTTCATTCTCCTTACGAGTTTAATTTTTTCATAGCTGCAGCCGCCTGCCCCAAAGCAATCCCCCCATCATTCGGCGGAACAAGCTGATGTTTCAACACAGTAAAACCAAGCCGTTCCAAACGGGAAACCGTCTCCTCCAGCAGCAGGGTATTCTGAAACACTCCACCGCTCAGAGCACAGGTATTGGATTGATAATGCTCCCGCAGCTGAGCACAGGTTTGAGCGATCATCCCGGCAAGTTTCCCATGGAACCTCCGGGCGCATCTCCGGGGGGATTCTCCGGAAAGACGCTGTTCGATCAACTCTCTGACCAGCAGATCCGTCCGCATGGTCAAAATGCCTTCATGTACAATATTCTCCGGAATATTTTCCATAGAAACATCCGGGGAAGATTCCGCGGCGAACTGCAATTTCACAGCAGCTTCGCCCTCAAAAGAGGAACGGCGGCAGAGCCCCAGAATCGCGCTGACCGCATCAAACAGCCGTCCGCAGCTGGTGGACACGACAGTGTTCAAACGTTTTTCTGTCATAAGAGCAATCATTTTCCGTTCCTGCCCGGAACAGATACCGAGAGTTTCCACAATTTCAGCAGCCCGTTCCGGGAACAGGGATTGGATCATTGCAGCAGCGATCCGCCAGCCTTCTTTTGCGGAAGCATCTCCGCCTGCCTGAAGGAACGGCATGATCCGTGCAGACCGTTCAAAGCCTTGATAATCAGAATAAAGCACTTCTCCGCCCCAGATCGTCCCATCGGTCCCATATCCGGTCCCGTCAAAAGAAACCCCAATGACCGGCTGGTGAAAATCATTCTCAGCCATACAGGAAAGGATGTGGGCATAATGATGCTGTATTTTCATGACCGGGATCCCGAATGATTCAGCAACTTCTGTTGTATGGTAACGCGGATGCAGGTCACAGGCGATCAGCTGAGGCTGAATTTCGAGCAGCGATTCCATTCGGCTGACAGATTCCTGCAGGGCATTAACGGTCCGGATATCTTCCATATCGCCAAGATAAGGCGAAAGATAAAACAGCGAATCATGCCCCAGACAAAAGGTGTTTTTGAGTTCTCCGCCGATCCCGAGAACCTTTCCATGCCATTCGCCGGAAAGCATTTTCGGAAGCGGTGCATAGCCACGGGAACGCCGGATCATATAAGGTTCTTCCCGGAAGGTGTCCATCACAGAATCATCTGCACGGAGCAGGATTTTCCGGTTATGGGAAAGAATCAGATCACAGAAAGAGGAGATTTCAGAAAGGGCATCCTCATCTGAACGGCAGATCGGAGCTCCTGAAACATTGCCGCTGGTCATAACCAAAGCTTCCGGCATTTCCAAACCGTCCCGATGAAACAGCAGCATGTGCAGCGGAGTATAGGGAAGGAACACGCCAAGTTTCGGATTTCCAGGCGCAAGTGCTTCCGGCAAAGAGCTTTCCGATTTTTTATTTAACAGAATGATCGGCTTCTGGTGTCCATCCAGCAGCGGAAGCAGGTGCTCCGGAACGTGACAATGAGATTTGATCGTTTCCAGATCCCGCATCATCAAAGCAAAGGGTTTCACCGGACGGTGTTTGAGGGTTCTCAAGCGCATGACGGCTGTTTCGTCAAAGGCATTGCAGCACAGATGGAAACCGCCGATTCCTTTGACAGCCAGGACTTTGCCGTCAAGAATCGCCTGTTTTGCGATCCGGATTGCCTCAGCCCCGCGTTCAGTTCTTCCCACAAGATAAACCTCCGGACCGCAATCATTGCAGCACACCGGCTGTGCATCATAACGGCGGCTCCCGGGGGAATCATATTCTCCGGCACACTCCGGACACATGGGAAATTCCTTCATCGTAGTCCGTTCCCGGTCATAAGGCATGGATTCAAGAATCGTCAGCCGGGGACCGCAGGCAGTACAGTTGATGAAGGGGTGCAAATATCTCCGGTTTTCCGGATCAAACAATTCCTGTTTGCACAACGGACAGGTTGCGATATCCGGCGAGACAAAGATCGCGCCGGTTTCCTTTTCGCTTTCGATGATCTCAAACCCTGTATATTCCGGCTCCATTACGGTCTTGACATCCACCCGCAAAATGGCGGATCTCGGCGGGGCTTCCAACTCAAGAGCTGAGAGAAATTCACGGCGCTGCTCAGGAGCTCCCTGAAGATGGATCTCCACATAAGACCCCTTATTGGCAACACTTCCGTTCAGGGAAAAACGCGCTGCCAGCCGATCTGTAAACGGTCGGAAACCAACGCCCTGAACGATGCCGTAAACACGGATCAAATCCGTTTCTCTCATAAGCTATGCCCCTCCTCAAGCTGTCCGGAAACCGCAAAATGACAGAACGGAATGAACCGTTCACACTTCCCGGCAACCAATCTCCGGAATTTCGGATCCCCGATCACAACATCGCAGTGATGTTCTTCAAAATAACTCAGGAAGTGCTCCTCGCCGGAAAACGCAATATCTTCCGGTCTCATAAACGCTTTTTCCATCCGGAAGAAGGAACCGACTGTCACATTCTCCCCGACTCTGCGGCGGATCTCATTTGCCGCAAACTGCTGATGGATCACAAAAACCCGTTTCCCCTGCAAAGATTCCAGCTCTTTTTCCAGTGATTCCGGCAGGTACGGGCACATCACTTCATAAGGTGTTCCGAACTTCTGTTTCAAATATTCCGCAGCTGCCAGCCCGGATGGGGAAACAACAAAATTTTTCTCGGCAGCCGAAGCGGTCCGGATCGTTTCCAACCCTGCCCCCATTCCATAGCAGAACACTTTTTTCCAACCGGAAGCATAAAATTTTTCCGCAACAGCAAGTCCGGCATCTGTCCGGCTGAAATCAAGAGGGGTCACTCCCAGAATACCGGCTCTTCCGGATTCTACTGCAAAGGATTCCACCGCAAAGGTTTTCATCAATTCCAGATAAGCAAATTCCGCTCCGGCATCATAAAGCCCGGTCCCGGCGGCAGGGACAGCAATTACCGGTTTTCCGGTTCTCCGTTCCACCATCCGTTTCAACGCCTTGAAATCGGTTGCAATCACGGCAGGAACAGGAGTGGAAATCAGCGCGGTAAAGTCAGAACCCGTATCCTCCAATGCAGAGGCACATTTCCGGACAAGATATTCATCCCGCCCCAGAATCGCATCCATATCCCGCAGAGCCGCACTGAACAAGGCACATTTTGAGGTAAACCAGCGGGGTTCATCGAAACCGCAAATATTCCCGGTGCATCCACCGGCATCGCAAATCACGATCAAGCCGCCAAGTTCAAACAAAACAGACACTGCTCCGGAATGATCCGGCGCAAATGGAGATAAGCGTTTCAATAACATTTTCATTTTCCGGATCCCCCTTTCAAAACCTTTGAAATTTCACGGAACAGAGCTGTCACTCCGGAATATCCGAAGGGCTGTGCCTCTCCGTTCCAGCGCAATCCCGGCACTTGCGGATGATAATACATTGCATCCTGACCGATGACAAAATCCGGTTTTTCCTGTTCACGGTAAGAGATCATCGAGGGCGAAAGATTGGAATAGATCTTCGTTTCCGGGCTGAGTTCAGCAATCCGTTTGATAAAAACAAAATTTCCGCTTCCGACTGTTCCGAAAATCTCTTTCACTTGGAACCCGTATCTCAGAAGGGAGAGCGATAATTCAAAGGGATCTGCATTGCACCATTCTCCGACGGAAAATTTCAGAGCCCCGAAGGATTCCAAACACGCTTTGACCTCCGATTCCGCCTCCTGATAATAAGGCTGATCATCAAATACCAATCCCGCAGCCTGGGCAAGAAGACGGTACTGATTTCTGATTTTTTCAATCTGATAGACTCTTGCCAATTCAATGAACGGGATCTCCAGCCGCTGTTCCAGATCCAGCGCAGCATAACGGGCTTCCGGATTCAGAACAAGATTGAAATTCGCTTCCGACATTGCCTGATATTCTGCAAAATCTTTGCAGCGGGAGATCTCCCGGATCGTTTTGATCCCGCCCTGTTTGAGCAGGTGATAGAGTTCACTGTCATCCCGCAGCGGAGAAAAATATCCCAGCAAGTTAACAGATTCCGGCTTTTTCGGCTGTTTCTTCAGGAGAGAATAAACACTTTTCCGGACAGATGTCATAGGCGGAACCCGCCCTTCCCGTGTGAGCGCATACATATAACAGGGCACAACAGGAACACCGGCGCGCTCGGAAGCCTTCCGGCACACCCGGTCCATATCCGTTCCAAGAAGAGCATCCACACAGGTAATACAAATCATCACTGCGCTCGGAAACGTCCCGCAGGATTCACAAACCTCTTTGACAGCATCCGGGATCCTCATCAGATGTCTGCCTGTCACAATATCTGTATCATCCAGCAGCAGATAGAAAAACCGGTCCGCGTAAGCCCCATCAGTTCCCAGCGCAGAGGTGTTTCTTCCGCAGCATCTGGGAGCGACCAGCAGCATGACAGATCCCGGGACCGCCAAGCCTGCCCGTTTTACACCGAACCCCTGAGCCCCGGGGGAATTGAACGCAAGTGTCGCTGGAGAACTGTAAATCAGATGCGTTGCAGATACCAATTCGGAGGGAATCTGATTCTTTCCCAATGCGGCAAGATCTCTTGCTGTAATAAAATAAGCCTCTTTTCCCATCGTCATTTTTCCTCATGGAGAAATTTTCCCGCCAATGCAAGAAACTGTTGGCTGACAGGCAATTCCGGAGCTCCTTCCACAACTGTTTTCCCTTGATCTTCCCAATGGATGATATCATTGCTCCGGGGAATATCCGCCACAATCTTCAATCCGTTGGCATCGGCAAACGCACGGACTTTTTCCTCTTCTTTTTCCACACTCCGCCGGTTCAAGACAAGGCCGAACACTTTGGCATACGCACGGTCCGCAAAATTCTGAACTGCACTGTTGATATTATTTGCCGCATAAAGTGCCATTTTTTCACCGGAAGTTACAATCAGCACATGATCCGCATAATTCTCCCGGATGGGTGCGGCAAAGCCCCCGCAAACGACATCCCCGAGAACGTCATAAAGGACAACATCCGGCTTATAAACTTCGAATAATTTCAAATCTTCCAGCAGACTGAATGTGGTAATGATCCCCCGTCCGGCACAGCCGAGTCCGGGCGTCGGTCCCCCGGTTTCAATACAGAGGATCCCGCCGAATCCTTCTTTGGCGATCTCTGCGATCGATTCCGGTTCCTTATCATATTCCCGGAGATAATTCATCACCGGCATAACAGGATTTCCATTCAGCAGATTGATGGTGGAATCCGCCTTCGGATCACAGCCGATCTGAATCACTTTCTTCCCGAGACGCGCAAACGCTGCCGCAAGGTTGGAGGTCACAGTGGACTTCCCGATCCCGCCTTTTCCGTAAATCGCTATCTTGATCATAATCCCAACATCTCCCGTTTCAATTCCCGGCAAATATCATTCAAGTTCTCCCTGGAAAAGCATCTGCCGGAAAATGCTTCATGAGGACGCCGGATAAATCTGACTCCGGCAGGACAAATCGGTTCAAATAATGGATCCGCAACCACGATTTCCGATTCCGAAAAGGCGTTCGCCATCGAATCTTCACAATCAATCACCCGGTCCATGCCGGTTATTTGGGCGGGCTGAAGACATTCCGGACACAAAACCCGGGCAGGAATTCCGCAATCCAGCTCAAGCGCAGCAGCAAAAGATGATGCCGCAATACTCTCGCCAACAACAGAAACGCCCCCCTGCTCCGGTACATGCCGATCCAAATGAGGAAACCTGTTCTCACCCGTTTTTTCAGCCTCGTTCAATGCCTTCAAGAGCTCCCTGGAAAAACCTTTCCCAAAGGGAATCCCGGAAACCCATGGAGTCGCAAAACGTTTCTGTAAATACTCCGCTGCCGCAATGCCGCAGGAGGATACCACAAGATTTACACTGGCACGTCCTGCACCGGCAATCTCTTCCGGATCACTCTCCATTGCCATACAGGAACTGACTGTAAAATCATTTTCCCGCAGCCACGCCCGGATCGCTCCCACAGAACCGTTCAGAGAAAAATCAAGGGGCGTTGCGCCGATGATATTCACGCAGCGTTTCTCTCTGCCCCGATCTTCTGCAAACCGTTCCAGATAAGCGCAAAGCGCATGAGATGCACCATCAAGATAACTGTTCATCCCATTCGTATGAAACCCAAACACGGGCAATCCGGTCTTTCGTTCCAGTTCTTCCGCAAGAGCATCAAAATCTGTGCCGATCATCAGCGGCATGGGAGAACCGCAAAGCGCAATAAAACGCGGATGCAGTTCACTTGCAGCTCTGACGATATCGTCGATCAGCCGGGCATCATTTCCCAAAATGGCATCGGTTTCTGTCAATGCGGAAATATAGATCATACTGTCATGCTGATACCAGCGGGGTTCATCATGAGTCGAATACGTTGAATTGCACCCGGAGGCATCGTGAACAATTGTCATTCCGCCCAGTTCATACAGCATGGAACAGATTCCAGCTGTATCTGACGCATAAATTGAAATGATTCTGGCAGTCTGTTTCATATCAGGCAGCTTTCACATCCAAGCCCTTTGAGCTGAATGATTTTTTCTGTATCTTTTTCATTCTGAAACGCATCGATCATCCGTTCGGTCAAACCGATGATCCCCTCAAAGCCATGACCTCCGCCGCCGGCAATCATATTCACGAAATGACGGCTTCCGCTGAAATATGCGGCTTTTTCTCCGATCGCAAGAACCGGTTCATTTCCCCGGCTCCCCTTCCCGGCAAACCTCATCTTTGCATGAACCGTGGCAGTTAAAATCAAATCCGGATAACGGCGCTGCAAATCATCAAACGCTTCCTTTTCCTCTCCGATAAACACATCTGCATAAACGCGTTTCACACGGAAGCCGTGATCCAGCAGCAGCCGGGCCAATCCCAAAGGACGCGGCGCGGCAGTATAATCAATCTCTATCGCCATATCTCCGATGATTTCTTTTGCCTTTGCCAGAGCTTTTTCTGCGGCGGCAACGCGCAATGACGGATCATCCGGAGGAATCCCAAGTGCTTCAGCAAGAAGATTTTGCTCCTCAATAATTTCGTTATAAGAATAACTGATCGGAAGATAGAGGAACTTTCTGCCGAGCCGTTTTGCAAGATGTTCCGCACCGGCTTTCGCGGGGGGATATGTGGCAATCATCAGAGAACTTTCCCCGATTTTCTGATACGCCTGATAATCCGGGCAAAGAGTGATATCCTGCAGCTCAAATCCATTCCCGGTAATCGTTCTGCAAAGATAACTTTCCGGATCCGTTGTCAAATCATTGCCGAGGATCGCAACGGATCGGGGATTCGCCGGAACCGGCTTCAAGGGCGCAAATAATTGCTGACGCATGAGTTGATCAGGGGTCAAACCGCTCTTCCTCATAGTCGGATGCATGTAACAATCAATAAAATCGATTTCCGGGAACTGCGCCCGCAGCTGATCCAGAACCAGATCAAAATCAAACCCGGTAAAAAGCTGAACACAGCTGATAAACAAAAGAACCGCCTTCGGTTTCTCCGGCATCTGACTCAAAATATGACTGCACCGTTCCACCGCATCATTTTCCATTCTGCCGGTGAAAAAATCATTTTCTTCCAGAGAGACCCATGACATCCGGTTCATGGCATTCATTTCCGCAGCGGTGAGGATCACGCCCCGCAAACATCCACGGGCACAGATAAAAATCTGATGCGATTCCGGGATCAGCATCCCAGTATGAACAATGTTCCAGGGTCCGCGCGCAGGCGCACTGAATTCCAAACCGGCAGCAAACGGCGCCGGAAATACGGCATTGCGAATCGCCGTTTCCGCACCGGTCATATCTTCATTTCTGCCGATCCGTTTCAGCATGGGGAACCTCCATTTTGCAAAAGCATTTCAGCCAATGCCCGGAACTGCCGTGCCGCTTCGGATTCCGGAAACGCTTCCACAACGGTTTTCCCGAGTTTCTCTGCCTTCCGGATCTCTTCACTCAACGCAATATCACCCACGATCGAAGTATGAAAATCTCCGGCAAGACGCAGAACATTCTGTTCTTCCTCTTCCACATTTCTGCGGTTCAGGATCAAACCGCCCAGGGGAGCATATCCCCTGCCCCGGAAATTTTCAACAGCCATTGCAATATTCGCCGCGGCATAAATCGACATTTTTTCTCCGGAGGTCAGAATATAAACCTGATCGGCATACCCCTTCCGCATGGGCATCGTGAAACCGCCGCAAACCACATCTCCCAGCACATCATAAAGCACAACATCCGGTTTATAGACGTCATACGCTCCCTTCTGTTCCAGCTTTTCCAACGCGGCAATGATCCCCCGTCCGGCACAGCCGAGCCCGGGAACAGGACCTCCGGCTTCCACACAAAGCACCCCTCCGTCACCGGTATAAACCATTTCTTCCAGCGTAAAATCATGATTGCGTTCCCGGATCAAATCCAATACGGCAGGGATTTTCACTCCGTTATGAAGCAAGGATGTGGAATCCGCTTTGGGATCGCAGCCGATCTGCATGACCCGCAATCCTTTTTGAGCAAACACGGCAGAAAGATTGGAGACAGTCGTGGATTTTCCGATCCCGCCTTTTCCGTAAAAAGTAAACTTCAGCATGTTCAGGAACCTTTCTGTCGGCTCCCAACATCAGGACAGTAAATCTGAGGAATCTTCCGCCGCAACGGTGTTTTGACGTCAGGAGCAATTATCTGTTTTCTGAGCTCGCCGTGACAGCTTCCTGAAAGGTGTCATGGAAAGGTCAGTTCTTAGCCGGAGATTTTTTTTCAAATCCCCCTTATTTTTCTGCATATACAGCTTTTGCGGTCACTCCGGGGATCCTGCCGAGTTTCCCGGCAAGGGCATTGATTTTATCCACTGGAGCGTCCATCATAATGCTGATGATATGCGTATTTTTTTCCCGGTATGGCAACCCCATTCTTCCAATGATCCATTGATTGAAATCATGAAGGATCCCATTGATATCCTCTGCGGAATCAGAACTTCCGACAAGAATAGCAAGCAGTGCGACTCTGTTTTCCATTGTATCAGCCTTTCTTTTTTGCTGCAGCGGAGAACGGTTCTTCCGGATCACTGCAGAGTAATATAGCACACTTAAGAAAAAAATACAATCCTTTTCCCGAAAAAGTTCCATGTTTTTCAGAAAATATTCCGATTATTCCGAGCTGAGCTCTGAGTTATGTAAAAATCAGAGAATTATTTTCCCGGAAGCTGATGGATCACACCCAGAAAAAGAATGGCGTTCGCCGGTTTGTATCGAATCAGAAAACAGAATGGACGATCCACCCGGAAATAGTGTGATCCGGCAGGAGCAGCCGCCTTTTCTACAACAGGAATCACAGTTGCCGCAGCAGCTTCCGTTCCGGTTTCATCCACTTCGATCTGTGCAATATGCAGAATGTTGTCCACACAAAGATTTTCATTTCCGAGTCTGGAAAAATCCGCCTTCGTCAACAGAAACGCATCACGGACCCCGCAACTCTTCAGAAGTTCTGAGAAATCGGTTTTGACAGACAGCTTGAACTTGGGGAAATAGAGATTCGTCTGTTTTTTATCGGAAAAAGCCTTGCTCCACTTTTCAAGAGCTCCTTCGGAAAGCGCCTGGGGAATCACAGAAACATCAACGTCCGGCTTGGTCGTCATCAGAATAATCATCTCAAACCGGTTATCTTTATAAGGCAGACTCACCCCGTGGATCTTTTTGGAAGCATCGTGAAAATAGGGCAGAAAACTTTTCTGGTGCATCAATTCAACCGTTGTCTTTTTCTGTCCGGCGGAAAGAAAAGGCTGAGAAGTTGTCCGGGATTTATCAAATTCAAATTCCCATGGAGCTTTGAAAGCGAGAATATTTGCCAGCAGCATGATCATTTCCGGGGAAAAATCATGTTCGGAAAACGGATCTTTGATCAGGTTTCCGCTGCGGACAGCTATCATACGGTTCAGTAAAGCAGTGATCCGGGATTTGAATACGAAATCCAGAAGCAGGAAATTTCCATCAAAATATTTTCCGGCAGAATTCCGGAACGCCGGATCATATTTCAGATTTCTATCGGCAAGAATCAGATTTGTCTGAAAGAAGAAGGTTTGATTTTTTCCGGAGAGGATCTGTTTATTTTTTGCGAACCACTCTAAAGATTCCGGAGTGAAACCGAACACCTGATCGATCTGTTCTTTTGTTTTTCCGCTTGCGCCGAGAGAGAGCATCCCCATGGCCTGCTGAATGCTGTAAGGAGAATAGAAAAGATTTTCATTGGGCTTTTCCTGAACCCCGCGCCAGGTCAGAATATAAAGTTTCCGGTTCATCAGTTCTTCCGGAGCAGCGGAAAAAAGAGTAACGGAAACGAAAGCGAATACCAGCAATAATCTGAATTTCATTTCAACACCTTTTCTTGTTCGGCAGCTCCCGTCAGATCCAATTGGAGTGTTTCACATCCTGTTCTGAGGGAAATTGCTGTGTCTGTCCTGCCAGATTTGACTGACTCCAGTTTTCGATCACGGATCTCAACAGAAAATCCTCCATCTCACCGTTGAACACGAACTGATGATCGCAAAAGGGACAGCGGGCATAGGATTCAATGTCGTGATGCGACAACAGTTCACCGCAGGAGGGACAGATGATTCTTCCTTCCTTCAGCTGCAGGTTTTTCATTTTTCTGGGGGGCTTTTTCATAATGGGGAGAATTTACACCATTTTTTCGGATTTTCAAGTTTCAAGGGCAAAAAAAAGCGGCAGAAAAAAATCTGCCGCCGGAATCAATAACGCAATTTATTTTGCACCGTACTGGTCATAGTAGGCATTGATCGCAGCCATGAGGGTGTCATCAATGATCACTTTTCCCTTGTAAGGACGGTTGTAAAGATGTTCGATCACTTCTTTCATTGTGACGATTGCACAAGTTTTCAGACCATACTTTTCGGAAATTTCAGAGAGAGCACTCTTTTCGCCCTGCCCGCGTTCCATGCGGTCGACGCTGACCACCAGACCGAGGATATTGACATTTCCCTGAGCCTGAAGGATCGGGAGAGTTTCCCCGATGGAGGTTCCTGCCGTTGTAACATCTTCAATAATAACAACTTTATCCCCATCTCCGACAGGTCCGCCAAGAAGGATCCCCTTATCGCCGTGATCTTTGACTTCTTTCCGGTTGGAACAGTACCGGATATCCGCGCCGTACTTATCGGAGAGAGCCATACTTGCTGTTACGGAAAGGGGAATTCCTTTATAAGCAGGTCCGAAGAGCACATCGAATTCCACGCCGAAGGTATCATTAATTGCCTGAGCATAATATTCCCCCAATTTTTTCAACTGGGCGCCTGTCCGGTAAAATCCTGTATTTACAAAAAAAGGAGTTTTTCTTCCGCTTTTTGTCACGAAGTCGCCAAATTTCAAAACCTGGCAATCGATCATGAATTCAATAAAATCTTTCTTGTACTGTTCCATATCTGGATCCTTTCTCTTTTTCTGGTATTGGTGGTTAATATAACACGGTTCCGGACAATAGCAAGGTTGATTTGGATTTTTTTTCGTTTCACCATTGTCGGGCATTTTTGAAAATATTTCATATTTTTCTGAAAGCCGCGCTTGCAATATACGGATAAATGTATTATATTCTCACGCGTCTTTTGTTCTGCCGGGGGAGTCCTTTTGGAGTTAATAATGAAAAAAAATCCATTTGAATTGATAAGTGACCGGGATTTTGTTGCTTGTCTGCTGCAAAATGATCCGGCTGCCTGGAATTATCTTCTGGTGGAACTTGTTACTCCAATGACGCGATATCCGAAATATGCCCGCATTTGTGCAAAATACAATATACCGCCGGATTCCCTTGTGACCCGGGTCTGGCTGCTTCTCAGGAAAAATGATTTCCGGAAACTCCGGCTTTTCCGCTTTGATTCAGCATTCACAACTTATCTTTTTATCATCATTCGCGAGGCGCAAAGGTATGAAATCAAAGAAACTTCAGGAAAAATTCCCTGCGAGCTGTCAGAAAATGACTGTTTGTGTACACAAATAGTCAGTAAAACGAGATCAGATTCTGTTGAATTAACGGATGAAATGAATTATGCAAACAAGCTTCTTTCTGCATTGTGGGATGATAATCCGCAGCAGGCATGGGTACTTTTGATGCGGAACAGTTTGAAACTTTCCTCAAAAGAAGTGGCATTGTTCCTGAACAAATCATCCGAAAATGTTGATCAGATGAATAGTCGTGCAAAAACGAAAATGAAACAATTAAAAAAAATGAATGAGAGAAAAAAATGATCTGTACAGAAAACAAATTATGTCCTGATGCCAATATTCTGGCGGAATTTATTGAAGGGAAATTGCTGAAAAAAGAGAATAAAGAATATTTCCTCCACATTGCGACCTGCCCGAAATGCAAAGATCTTTGTCAATTTGCAGCAAAAGCTGTTATCAGAAGGAAATCCCGGAAAAACAGTAATATCCCGCAGAACATGAAACAGCATATTCAGGAATTGATTCAGAATATAGGACGAAATCAAGCGGGCGACTCTGAAAAATGGCAGAAATTCACTGATTACATCTCCAAACTGTTTGACGTACTCGAAAAGTCAGAAGTCGTTGCAGCAAGTGAAACCAGCACCGTCATAACCTTTGCTTCTGATTCAGATCAGAAATATGAGCAATGGCTTGCGAAACTTTATATTCCGGCACAACTTACGGAAACACTTAAAATTACGGTGGAAACGCCAACTGATTTAAAGATCTCCGGACAACTCATTCTCTGCGGAATTCCACTGGAAGTTATCAACGGGAAAGCAGAAATATCATATCAGGTTCTGAAAGAATCGTTCCACAATCCGGAAGTGGCATTCTGCTTCCGGGATCAGAAAAAGATCCCCGGACATCCTGAATTGTAAAGAAAGGCCTTTATATGGAAAGCAGCAGAATTTTGTTATTGGCGGGGCTCCAAAACCCGGAAAAAATCAAATCGGCGTTTCAACTGCTGATTTCACTCGGTTTGAAACTTCTTGGCGCAGAAGAGGGTTCCCTTCTGATTTACCGGAAGGAACAGAATGATCTGCAATTCGCTGCAACCATTGGCAACAATGCCCCGGAACATCTGGTGGGGAAAACGGTTCCCATGGGGAAAGGGATCACCGGGATGGCGGCAATGACTTGCGAGATCCAGACCGCTGCAAGAGCTTCCGGCGGAGACTTTTTTGCGGTGGAAAATGATGGTTCTCCAAACTGTGTGATCGCCGCGCCGGTCATGCTGGATGATGAGCTCATCGGGGTCATAACAGCAGTCTCTTTTGACAAAGAAAAATCTTTTACCAATGCAGATTGTCAGAATTTTTCCATGCTGGCTGAATTGGGAGCAATCATCATCTCTCAGGAACAGCAGCTCTCAAACTGCCTCACCGGAGAACTCAACCAACTGACCGAGCAGAGCAATCTTGAAATGAAAGCCGCGAAATCAGCGGTTGATTTGATTCAAAAACACCCGGCAAATCCGGAAACGATCCTGCAAATCCTGAAATCGCTGGGTGAGCTTAAATGATGTTCCTCTCCGACATCCTGAAAGAATCATTTCCGGAGCTGAGGAAGCACCCACTCCGCCCCGTGAAGGTCGCCGTGATTGACAGCGGTATCGATTCCACTCATGAAGTTCTGAGAAAAAAAGTTGCAGGTGCCTGGGAATTTCAGGAAGAAAACGGAACCATCGTTCAAAAAGCCCTTCCGCAAAATCATAACAATGATGCTGCCGGACACGGAACAGCAGTCGCAAGCATTATCGCCAAAATCGCGCCGAATGTCAGAATTCTGGATTTCAAAGTATTGAACTCCACGTTCTCCGGAACCGGTAAGATCATGCTGGCCGGATTGAAAGCCGCCATCGAAAGCGATGCTAAAATCATTAATATGAGTTTGGTATGTCTGGCAAAATACCGCAATGAGATCGCCCAGCTTCTGGAACAGGCTTATCAGAAACATAAAATCGTTATTGCCTCAAAACGGAACACTGTGAAATCCGGAGATCTCGGTTTCCCGGCAGAACTTTCCAGCTGCATCAGTGTGGATAACCACTCTTATGAAAATAATCCTTATTATATAGAGCACATCGATGAGCAGCCCATTGAATTTGCCGCTCACGGGGAAAATGTTCTGGCTGCACTTCACGGCGGCGGATATTACCGTTTAACAGGAACCAGTTTTGCAACGCCGATGGTTTCCGGAAATGCTGCTCTGCTGCTCGGAAAATATCCCGAACTGGAACTCTTTGAAATCAAAGCGATCCTGAAATATCATTCTCAGAAAAACAGTTTCCGTTCCATTCAAGAACCGAATCCTCTTGAAGTGGCGGAACATTCCGGAAATTCCGGCAGAAAATCGGCACAATGCCGGTATCGCTGCCCTTACTGCCAACGGATCCTGAACGTTCATGAAGCGTTCTCCTTTGTGAAATGTCCGGACTGCAAAAACATTTTCTCCCTGTTTTCCGGCATGGATAAACGGCTCGGCAATCTCATTATCCGGCAGCTGACAACCAATCTTCCCAAAGCATATATCTATCATAATGCGCGGCATACAAAAGAAGTTCTCTCGCATGTCCATCTGTTTATGCAGCATTATACCTCATTGACAGACAGGGATAAGAAATGCCTGCTTACGGCTGCTCTTCTTCACGACACCGGATATCTGGAGCAATATTCTGATAACGAAAAGATTGCTGTCAAAAAGGCAGAAAAGATCCTGCCGGAATTCGGTTATACAGCCAAAGAGATCAAACGGATCCAAACTCTCATTTCTGCAACAGCCTATCCCTGCGCCCCGAAAACGCTTCCGGAACGGATCCTCTGCGATGCAGATCTGGGACATGTCGGGCTCAATGAATACCTGAAAAAATCGGAATTACTGCGAAAAGAGAAAGAAGCCGCCGGACACTCTTTGTCAGATAAAGAATGGCTGGAACAGGAAATTGAATTTCTCTCTGCTCATAAATTTCATCAAAGATGGCTGGAAGCTGAACGGAAAGCCGGCAGGGAAAAAGCGATCCGGCAATTAAAGACAAAGTTAAAAAAGCAAAAGTTATTTCTCAATAACGGAAAATGATTTTTCATACTCCAGTGGAGTCATTCCGGACTTTTTCCGGAATACGGCACAAAAACAGGTTGATATGTTGAAGTTGAGCTTTTTCGCGATTTCATAAATTTTGAATCTTTTTTGCTGAAGCAATCTTGCACTTTCTTCCAATTTCAAATTCATAAAATAATTGGATTGTGCACTGTTATATCAATTCTGAAACGGTATAAAAAAGCCTATTTGAAAAATGCTCATTCCCGAAGTATATTATAATATATTAACAGTATATCTGAAAATAAGAACGGGAAGAAAATGATTACTGCTGAATTTGATAAAAAAGGGTGTTACTCCTATCAAAAAATATGTGCAGTAACCATGCCGATTCTTGTCAGTATGCTCGTGGAGCATGTTATCGGGTTGACGGACACCGCGTTTCTCGGAAGAGTCAGTGAAGTTGCGCTGGGAGCCTCTGCTCTCGGATCCGTATATTTTCTTGCATTCTTTGTTCTGGGAAGCGGATTCAGTTTCGGAGCACAGATTCTCATTGCCCGCAGAAACGGGGAAAAGAATTTCCGGAAAACCGGGCATATCTGCTATGCCGGCGGATTCTTTCTGATTCTGCTTTCCCTGCTTTTGATGGCAGCAATCAAATTTTTCTCGCCGTCCCTGCTGCCGCTGATGATTCAATCCGATGAGATCTGCAAAGCCACCATTCAATATTTGGATTGGCGTACATACGGTATGTTTTTTGCCTTTGCCGTATCTATTTTCCGGGCGTTTTATGTAGGGATCGCTCAAACGAAAATTCTGACTTACTGTTCGATTGCCATGGTATTATCCAACATTCTGCTGAACTATGGATTGATTTTCGGAAAATTCGGATTGCCGGAGATGGGAATTGCGGGGGCGGCACTTGCCTCCAGTATTGCCGAAGCGATCGCCCTGTGCTGTTATATTTTTTACACGGTGAAATTCATTGATTTGAAAAAATATGGGTTCAACGCGATCTCTGCTGTTTTTTCTCCGGGGATTCTCAAAAAAGTGTTTTCCGTTTCCTTCTGGATGATGCTTCAGCCATTTATTTCCGTGGGGATCTGGTTTTTCTTTTTTATCGCTGTGGAACGGCTTGGAGAACGCCCACTTGCGGTGATAAACATAGTCAGATCGCTTTCCGCCCTGCCCTTTATTATCATTCATGCATTTGCGACTTCCACAAACTCACTGGTCAGCAATCTTATCGGGGAAAACAAGATTTCACAAGTCTGGCGTCTGATCGGAAAAATCATGATTTCAGCGTATCTGCTTGTTGTTCCGCTGCTGATTGCATACGCTCTTTTCCCGGAATGCTGTTTGAGGATATACACAGATGATCCGGGGTTGATTGCGGCATCAGTGAATGCGGTTTACGTCATGTGTATCGGGAGTTTTATTCAGATCGGAGCCTTTATTCTGTTCAATGCAGTTTCCGGAACGGGCTCCATCAAGACAACTGTTGTGATTGAATGTTTCAATCTGGTAATTTATGTGGCGTTTGTATGGTTTGTCATTTTCTGCCGCAAACCATCCCCGGCCGTTGCATGGTCATCGGAGATCCTCTATCAGAGCACCATTGTTCTCTCCTGTCTTCTGTTTCTACTGTTTGGCAGATGGCAAAACAAGAAATTATAAATGAAGAGATAGAGCGTTTTATTTTCCGGGGATGCTTGAATTTTTTGGATCTTCCAATTTTTCTGTTTCTGACTCTCCGTCAAGAAATTCCGCAAGTATCCCCTGATGCATTCCAGTCACCTGAAACGAAAAAAAAAGAGAAAATATAAAAATACACATGTATAACAATCTGACAAAAATTAGGTATTTGTTTTTTATTGTGTAAAATATTTTGATTTTTCTATAAAAAAAGGGTGTTTTTTTGTAAAAATAAACTTGAAAAATCCGATATGCGGACTTATATTTCCGGAGCATCTGATTGTAAATAAAAAGGTTATTTACAAGGAGTGGATGATTCCTGAAAAAGCACGATGAAGGATCCTCTTAATGGAGATGAGAAAATGAGAGACTCTAGACTGTTAAAAATTGGTATTTTCTACGATGGGAACTATTTCTATCATGTGAGCAATTACTATTGCTATGCTCATGAAAAAAGAGCCCGCTTAAGTATCTCCGGACTGCATGATTTTATCCGCCGCTATATTGGCAGATTGGAAAATGCGAACGAAAAGTTTTGCCAGATCGTTGATTGTCATTACTTCCGCGGAAGATTGCCTGCAATGGAAGCAAATGCACGGCAGATTCTTCTGAATGAACGTATGTTTGATGATATTCTGATGCGCGAAGGTGTTGTCACCCACTATCTTCCTGTTACCCGCAGCGGAGAAAAAGGGGTGGATGTCAGCCTTTCCCTGGAAGTCCTCGAACTTACAATTTACAAGAAGTTCGATGTGGTGGTCCTGATCGCAAGTGACGGAGATTATGTCCCGCTGGTTCGCAAACTCAATTCTCTCGGGACCAGAGTCATGGTTCTCGGATGGGATTTTGAGTATCTTGATGAAAACGGAAATTCCCGTTATACTGCAACCTCCACAAAGATGATGAACGAAGTGACCTATCCGGTTTGGATGCACAAGATCATTGACGGAGAAGATCCGGAATTCAATCAGGAAGAGCTTGCTTCCATGTTCGTGGCACCTTCCTATAAAGAAGAAAAGTTTTATTCTGATGACGAATCAGGATTCTATGGAATGCAGCAAATGACATCAGCTCCGGCAGTTCCTCCGCCGGAAGGACGCTGCACCGGTCAGATCCTTCAGCTGAAAAACGGCTATGGATTCCTGGGAACAGATTTCACAACGAAAAACCTGTTCTTCTTCTGGGAAGATTTGGAAGGATTGGATTTCAATGAATTGGCGCTCGGCGAACATTTGGAATTCGAATTCGGAACAAATGAACGGGGCGAATGTGCAAGACATATCACCCGTCCCGGATGTTATCCTCCGCCGCAGCCGGAAACACCCGAACAAGCCCCCGGAGAATAATCCGCTCCGGGAAGATTTGAGATGCACGACAAAAGAGCAGACCAGTTTTTATCCTCGGCAGTCTATTTCATTGAACAGACTGGGGATAACGTATACAGTCTGCTCAAAGATCTCAAAGATTTTACAAGATTTACCGGAGATATGGCGGAGGCGATTTGTCATCTCATCCGTCATCCATCCACTCTCAGACGCCGGGAAACCCTTTACTACATGAACATGTGCGGTCCCGACGCCTTGCCGATCAGCATTTTGATCTGCCTTCTCATGGGGCTGATCATCGGATATCAGAGTGCTGTTCAAATGCACAAATATGGAGCGGACATGTTCCTCGCTCCTCTGGTCGGCTGTTCGATTGTCCGTGAACTCGGCCCCCTGATGATTGCAATCATTGCAACGGGGCGCGCAGGTTCCGCTTTTACCGCAGAAATCGCTACCATGAAATCCACAGAAGAGATCAACGCCATGCTGACAATGGGCTTCTCTCCATGGAGATTTCTGGTGATCCCCAAATTGCTTTCCATGATGGTGATGGTGCCGATCCTGACTCTGATCGGTGATATCGTCGGGATCATCGGAGGGATGATGGTCGGGGTATTCAGTCTCGGAATTCCGGCGCAAACCTATTATCAGCAGACTGTTGACTGGGTTTCCCCTGAATTTTTTCTCGAAAGCGTTGTCAAAGGATTTGTTTTTTCGATCATCATCACCTCCATTGCATGTATGAGAGGATTTCAGGCAAAAGATGATGCACTGGGAGTCGGCAGAGCAACAACAGCCTCCGTTGTTACCGGGATCATCGCTGTGATCGTTGCTGATTTTATGATGGCAAAAATGTTCAATGTGCTGTTTTACGGAGCGTGATCATGGAAAAACCAGCCATCAAATTAACAGATGTTACTGCCGGATATGCCGGGAAACCGGTTCAGAATCATGTCTCATTTGAGGTTCACCGGGGAGAGATCGTGGCACTGCTTGGCGGTTCCGGATGCGGGAAAAGCACTATGCTGAAAACGATGATCGGTCTTCTTCCGGCGATCGATGGAGATATAGAACTGGATGGAGAAAGCATCATTCATTGTGATCAGCTGACGAAGCGGAAAATTCTCCGGAAAATCGGGGTTGCGTTTCAGAACGGAGCCTTGTTCCGTTCCTATACTCTGGCTGAAAATATTGCGCTTCCGCTTCAGGAATATACAGATTATTCAGAAGAGGAGATCCAGGAAATCGTTGCGGAAAAACTCCGGATCGTCGGATTGGAAAATGCGGGAGAAAAAATGCCGCTGGATCTCTCCGGAGGGATGGTCAAACGCGGAGCTGTCGCCCGGGCACTTGCTTTGGATCCGGGAATCATTTTTCTGGATGAACCGTCCGCCGGGCTGGATCCGTTAAACTCCGCAAATTTGGACAAGCTCATTCTGGAGATCCGGGATAAATTCAATGCGGCGATCATGATCGTCACCCATGAACTTGACAGTATTTTCACGGTTGCTGACCGGGTGATATTTCTTGATTCATCCGGGAAAGGGATCCTTGCAGAGGGGAGTCCTGCGGAGCTGCGGGATCATTGTAAAGATCCATTCATTCACAGTTTTCTTAACAGAGGAAAGGTTTAATTTTTATGGAAACGGATAAATTCAAACTCGGCTTGTTTCTGATTCTCTCTTTTGTCATCGTCTGTTTTCTGTTTGTTGTTTTCGGGCTTTTCGATTACGGACAGAAGAAGGTCCACATTGTGACCCTGTTTGAAGAAAGCGTTCAGGGGCTTGAAGTGGGTTCAACCGTTCAGCTGCGGGGAGTGTCCATCGGCAGAGTGAAAGATATTACGATCAGTATGCATGACAAACTGATCCGCGTGGATATGGAAATCGAAGTCAATAAAGTGCGGATGCAGCCTCTGGGCGGAGAAGTGGAAACAGAAGTCACAGAGGAAAATTTTTATCATTTGATGAAAACCGAGATCTCCAAAGGCTTGTGTGCCCAGCTTCAGATGAATGGGATCACCGGTGGAAAAAGCATCGGGCTTGATTATATCGAAAATAAAAATGAACTGACAAATTTTGCCACTCCGGGATTCCATTCTGAAGGACTTTTCTATATGCCCTCCAGACCGTCCACGATGATCGACTTGCGGAAACGCCTTCTTCTCACACTGGAAAAAGTCGCCGCGATTGACTTCAAAGGCATTGCTGCGAGAACGGAACGGGTTCTGGATTCAGCGGATCGCCTGATCTCCAATCCGAAACTGGAATCAGCAATCAAAAATCTGGATTCTCTGACCAGAGAACTGGAAGTAACTGTGAAAAATATCAATGGAACAGTTACTCCGGAACGGCTGGAACGGCTCACAACAGAAACACAGGCAACTCTCGAGGCTACCAGGAAACTGGTCACGACCCTTGAAAAAACAGTTGGGGAAGCCCGCGTCGGAGAAACAACAGAAGCGATCCGGGATGCCAGCACGACAGTCTCAGAAAATAAACGGGTGATCCGGGAAACGCTTCTCCGGCTTGGATCCGCTCTTGACCGGCTCAGTGAATTGCTGCAAACCCTGGAAGAAAATCCCCAGTCCATCATTCGCGGGAAACAATAAAGTTCTATAACTCTTTAACAGAAAGGTTATTCTTATGAAAAAAATGCTTACTCTCATTCTCTGTACGGTCTTCGTTTTTGCTTTTGCACAATTCCGCGGCATTGGGGCTGCAAAGACTCAGCAATGTGCTTCCAATCTGAAACAGATCGGTGTTGGATTTACAATGTATTTGGTTGATCATAATCAATTTCCGAACAAACTGGAAGAGCTCCCGGCGATTTCCCAAGGTGTCTTGAAATGCCCTCAGACCAATAAAAAATATATTTATCTCGGCAGAATCTCCGGCAATAATAAACATGCGATTCCCTGTGTGATCGAAGCGATCGGAAATCATGCGGGCAAAATCAATGTGCTCTGGCAGGATGGACATGTCAGCGCACTTTCTCACAAAGCGACGAATTATCAGGGGCTTCTGGGGTATTTCAAAGGGCTTTCTCAGGCTCAGAAAGCTGAACTTCTGAAGGCTCTCAAAAAAGCAGATTCAGGAAAATGACTCCGGAAAATCTTTATATCCATGTCCCGTTCTGCAATGGAAAATGTGATTATTGCGCGTTTTATTCCGAACCGGAAGTGAATCCGGAAGCTGCGAATCAATGGCTGAAAAAAATTCAGCAGGATTCCGCAGTCCACACCTTTTCCAAGCCGTTGGAAACCGTATATCTGGGCGGGGGAACCCCAACTGCCCTCCCCCCGGATGTCCTTCAAAAACTGATGCAATGGATCAGAACCCTTCCTCTTGCTGAAAATGCTGAGATCACAAGCGAATGTAATCCCGGGTCACTTACCCCTGAAAAAGCAGCGATTCTTTCCGGAACAGTAAACCGGATCAGCATGGGGGTTCAATCGTTTCAGCCGGAACTTTTGCGGAAAATCGGGCGGAAAACAACGCCGGATCAAGTGGAGCAAACCTTTCATTTATTGCGGGCACACACCTCCATTCTGCGGATCGGATTGGATTTGATTTGTGCATTGCCGGGACAATCCATGAAGCAGTGGGAAGATGATCTGAAGCAAGCTCTTTCTTATCAGCCGGAACACATCTCTGCCTATATGCTGATCCCGGAACCGGGAACGCCCTTCACAGAAAAATATGGAGAGGAATCGCTTCTTCCGGAAGAATTGCAGGCGGAAATGTGGGAGTTCGCCGGAGATTTTCTGGAGCACCACGGAATGCCGAGATATGAAATTTCCAATCACGCCCTGCCCGGCGGAGAATGTCGGCACAACCAGAATGTCTGGCATGGTAAAACCTATCTCGGACTGGGCCCCTCAGCCTGTTCTTTTGATGGAACAGATCGCTTTACAAATGCCGCACCGCTCCGGGATTGGCTGGATGGAGCCCCCCCGGAAATTGATTCCATTCCGGAAGATCTCAGAAAACGGGAAATCTTTATGATGGGACTCCGGACCGTTCGCGGCTGGGGCAAAGAGGAATTTGACTGGCAGGATTTTCTGCCGGAAATCAAACAGCTCGCAGAAGATGGACTGATCATTTTTTCTGATCATGCTGTCAAACCAACCAGGCATGGCTTACTGTGCTGGAACGCAATCGCTGAAACATTGATCGGATAAGGAATAGAACTATGAACAAATGTAATTTTACAGTTAAAGGTATGCGCTGCGCCGGATGCGCCGCAAATTTGCAGAAGAAAATAGAAAAGCTTGACGGAATCCGGAATTGCTCTGTCAATATCGCCACCAATACGATGTCGCTGGAGGCTGATCCGGAAAAAATCAGGGAATCAGATATTATTAATGCCGTAAAAAAGGCAGGTTTTCAAGCGGAACCGGTCAAAAAATCCGGCTTTGTAAAGGCGGAAGAAGAAACAAAAAGCTATTTTCTGCGATTTCTTCTGGCATGTATCTTTTCGATTCTGCTTTCCTGGGCAGCAATGCATGAAATGCTGAGATTGCCCTGGTTCAATGTCAGCAGCGGATGGAATGTTGTGATTCAAATTCTTTTACTGATCCCTGTTCTTTATGCCGGAAGAAGTTTTTATAAAAATGGTTTCTCATCCCTGATCAAATTCCATCCGAATATGGACACGCTGGTAGCCCTCAGCACGGGCAGCGCGGTACTTTACAGTATTTATCTCCTGTTCACGAAGGAATTTGAACATCTTTATTTTGATACCGCCGGGATGATTATTTTCCTGATCATGCTTGGAAAACTTCTTGAATCCAGATCGAAAGGAAAAGCCTCCGGGGCGATCCGCGAATTGATGAAACTCACCCCGGAAACGGCTGATCTTATTCAGAAAGACGGTTCTGTAAAAACAGTAAAAGCAGAAGAGCTCAAACCCGGTGACATCATCCGAGTCTCTCCCGGGAACAAAATTCCTGTTGACGGGATCATCACAGAAGGAGCCGGAAGTGTGGATGAATCCATGCTGACCGGGGAATCCATGCCGGTGGAAAAAAAGGCCGGCGACCGCGTAACCGGAGGCTCGCTGGTCAATAACGGATCCATTCTTTTCCGGGCTGACCGTACAGGAAAAGAGACGACTCTTGCCAATATCATCGAAATGGTTCAGGCAGCGCAATCCACGAAACCGAAAATTGCAAAATTGGCGGATACCGTTTCCGGTTATTTTGTCTGGGGTGTGATCTTTATTGCACTGCTCACTTTCGCCATCTGGTTCTTTGCTGCGGATGCGACGTTTGCGAAATCTCTCGGGTTTACGCTGGCGGTACTCGTGATCGCCTGCCCGTGTGCTCTGGGACTTGCCACTCCGACAGCTGTCATTGCCGGAGTCGGGCGCGGAGCAAAACTGGGAATCCTCATCCGGAACGGAGATGCTCTGGAAACTGCTGAAAAAATCGATATGGTCATGTTTGACAAGACAGGGACGCTGACGTACGGGACTCCGGAAGTGGACGAGATCATACCGGTCAGCAATGCAGGATTTCCGGAAGATGAGATGCTTTCCTGCGTGGGCAGCGCAGCAGAATGTTCTGCTCATCCATTATCCAAAGCCGTTGCGAAATACCAGAAGGAGAAATCCATTCCGCTGCAGCAGACGACCGCCTTTTCAGAATTGCCCGGACTCGGGATCGAAGCGGAAACAAAAGAACACAAGATTCTTCTCGGGAATCAGGCATTGATGAAAAAACATGGTGTCCCGGTGGAACATTTTCCATTGCCGGAAGGAAGACCGTATGTATTTGCCGCTGTCGACGGAAAACTGTGCGGCGCGATTCTTTTCTCCGATCCGCTCCGTCCGGAAGCGAAGGAAATGATCCGGGAGCTTGGAAAAATGAAGATCCACCCGGTAATTCTGAGCGGAGATCAGCCCTCATCTGTCCGGGCAATTTCAGAAAAAACCGGAATTGCCATGTTCTTTGCCGGATTGCTCCCGCAGGAAAAACTGGATAAGATCAAGAAGTATAAAGAAAGCGGGAATGTGGTTGCAATGGTCGGCGATGGAATCAATGATGCGCCGTCACTTGCAGCCGCGGATCTTGGGATCAGCCTTTCCTCCGGAACAAATATTGCGATGGAATCTGCCCAGATCGTTCTGATGCGTTCAGATTTGACCGGGATTTCCAAAGCGATCGGTTTGAGCCGGGCAACGATGCGGACGATCCGCCAGAATCTGTTCTGGGCATTCCTCTATAATATCATCTGTATTCCGCTTGCAGCAGGAGTATTCTATCCCTGGTTTGAATGGCAGCTCAGTCCGATTGCAGGGGCGGCGGCAATGGCTTGCAGTTCGGTAACGGTTGTCTGCAACGCACTCCGGCTCTTCCGGTGGAAGTGATCCGGCTCACTTTTGATTCATAACTTCCGATAACGCCCCGGAAACAAGCTCCGGCGTTACGGGATCAAAACAGACTTTTGTTCCATAAGGACAGACCCGTTTGAAACAAGGCGAACATGCCCGTTTTTCAAAAACGATCCGCCAACGCTTTGAGAGAGGCGAAGTTGCGACCGGGTCAGTCGGTCCGAAAGGCGCAACTCCGGGAGTCCCGACCGCTGCGGCAAGATGCATCACTCCGCTGTCGTTCGCCAAACATCCGGAGGCATGTTTCAGCACATGAATCAGCTCATGGATCCCGGTTTCTCCGGCAAGATTGAAACACTCTTTTTCATCCAGTCCGGCAATGATTTCCGCAGCGGCATCCCGCTCGCTCTTCCCGCCGAGCATAATAATCCGGCATCCTTCCTCAAGTTTCTTCCGGCAAACTTCCCGGAAAGAATCCGTATGCCACCGTTTTGCGCTGCCATAGGCGGCACCGGCGGCAAGCGTCAGAATCGGACGATCTGTTTTCAAGGCGGAGAAAATCACATCTTTCATTGATTCAGGGTAAACCTGTTCGGAAAATTCCGGCATGACGCCATCCCATTCCGGGGCGCCCATTGCCTGAACGATCGATAAATATTTCGCTGCCTGATGAGGCTTATTCAGCGCAAAATCGATCCGGGGGGGGAAGTCGAACGTCCGATGAAGCAATGTTTTCCGGAATCTGGCATTTGCGCCGTAAAGCTTGGGGATCCCGCAAAGCTTCAGACTCACTGCATCCCGGAAAGAATTATTGAACAGAACACAAATCCCGGCGGAAAGAGACCGGACGAGTTTCCGCTCTTTTCTGCTCATAAATGCATGAGCATCTTCCAGCGGAACGACCTGATTCACCATCGGCAATGCCTCAAACAAAGCAGCCAGCGGCTTTGGAGTCAGGACAAACAATCCGCAATAATCGGGCAGGATCTGTTTCAACTGAAGAATCGCCGGGATCGCCATGACAGCATCACCCAGCCAGTTCGGAGTCCGAACCAAAACACCATTCCGCCAATCTTCCTTGACAGGCGCGATCCGTTCAAATTCAGGAATTTCTCCAATAGAAGGAATCAATAACTCAGCCATTGAAAGATCTCCCGAAAAGAATCAGACCGATCAATAAAAGCCCGCTTTCCGCAACATATCCCCAGAAATCATACATCCAGGATTGATGGGGCACAGAAAGATTCTCAAAAAATTTCCGGATCCCTATCAAAATCAGAATCGTGCCGACCACTGCCACCGGCAGAGAATAAATCGCGCTCCAATGGAACGAAAGCAATGCCGCAGCAGCAATACAGAATAAATAAACAACCCAATTCCAATATTTCTGATCTTCCAGCTCCGGAACTTCATCCGTATAAAGTTCCCCGCGGATCAGATAGGCTCCGCCAAAGGCATAAATAAACCAGACTGCATTCCCTGAAGCGGCAAGAAAACCGAAACATACCATCCGGAACACATAAACACTGAAAAACAGAATCATTGTCTGGGGGCGCGACATGACATTAAGTTTCTCTAAAGCAGAAATTTGTGTGAATCTTTTCCCGGACAATTTCTGATCAAGCACAGCAATCACAGCATCCAGCCCGCGCCAGCCAGTCAGAATTTCAAAGAAAAGAGGAAGCACCAGCGCACTGATGATCCCGCCGGAGAAATCTCCCATAAAAAATACAAACACGGCGCCGAAAACCGCAGCAGCCAAACCGGGCAGTAATCCCGCCGCCGGGGACAGCCAGAACTGCAGCTCCTCATCATGTTCAGCCGGAACTTCTTTCCTGTAAAAGAAATTGCAAATGGCTGCTATTGAATTGAAAATATTTTGATGATTCATTCTTGCACCATACTTTCCTTACATGAATCTCTCATTCAGCCGACTTTGGAAGATTGGAAATCAGCTTCCAAAGTTCTGCTGCCTGCGCAGAAAAAGCCTGGGACATTGCCGCTGCGAAATCCCCGGGGCTCCCGCCGGATAATGCAGTCTCATTACTCAGCGTAACTGTCAATACATTTTTCCCATTTGAACGGGATTTTACACGATACACCACTTTCAAAACAGCTTTCTGTTTGACAAGATCCCGTTCAAACGCAAGCACATCTCCTTCCAAAAGGTAGAGAGCTTTCGTTTCATCATCACACTGAAACAGGTTCCGGTAGGCAGACATCAGCATATCAGAAGGGACGGATTCCCATTTTGCAAAAGAATCCTGCTGCACCTCATTTCCTTTCCGGGAGAACATCTTGAACTTTGCCGGAGTCTCTGAGGTAAAAAACAGAACATACACCATCTTGGGCTTGCATTTGAAATCGGCAGGAAGCTGAAGGGTGTATTGAACCGTTTGCTTTCCTTCCGTCTCGGGAAGATCCACCCGGATACAGGCTGTCAGAAAACTCAGAAAAAGAGCTGTCAGAAAACAATATCTCATCATCGGCCCCCGATTGCAGGAATTTTCAGTTTCATACCGGGATAAACGATCCCTTTGGGCCCGATCACATCCTTGTTCGCCTTCATGATGTTGGGATAATATTTACTGGTTCCATACATAGTCTTGGAGATTTTGGACAAAGTATCGCCCTTCTGAACGACATAAATTCTGGGTCCCGCGGCAGGCTGAGCGGCAGGCTGAGCGGCGGGTTTGGCGGCGGGCTGAGCCGCAGGTTTTGCCCCCTGCTGAGTTCCCGGAGGAGTTGTCCGCACATCAACAGTACCTTGTGCAAAAGGATCATTTCCTGCGGCTGCCTGAGCCGGAGTCTGTGCTGGTTTCTGAGGCGGAGTTTGCGGCTGATTGGATGTCCGGAGGGGCTGGACAGTGACTTCCCGGACGAACTTCCGATCCTGAATGATTTTTCTCATCTGTTCATTCTGAGCCCGCAGTTTGCCGGCATACTCAACATATTTCTGCAAATGAAGCCGCAATCTGGTAACTTCCGCATAAGCCCTTCCGGTCTCAACGGTTTCATATTCTTTTGAAAGTTTTTCAAACAAACGTTTCCGGCATGCCTCGGAAAATTTCTGTACATCCTCGGAATCCGCAGACGCAGGAGAAAGTTCGAGATATTTCCCGTAGTGATACACCGCACGGAAAGGATCATCAAGATTATCTCCGTAAAGAGCGGCCAGCTTGTAATGAGTCAGCGCAGAGCGGGGGCAAACATAAAGAAATTCCTCAAAATACTGAGCGGCTTCCTTATAATTCCCGGCGACGGTGCTGGCTTCCGCTTTTACAAATAAAGGATGACTCTTCTCTTTTCCCGTATAGTCTCCGCATCCGGTAAAACAAAATATACAAAACACAAGCAGTGTTCCAAAAGTCAATGTTCTGATCTTTTTCATTACAGCTCCTTTCCTTATGATTTCAATCTTTTTTCCGTTTCAGGATCACCGCGCCAAGCCAGGGGAGCCGAATCGTTATATGCTGATCCTGACCATGATAAATTCCCGGTTCAGCTGTGTAGACACCCTCATTCAGCAGATTTGTTCCGCCAAATCTCTGAGAATCTGTATTAAACACCTCCACCCATTCTCCGGGCAGAGGGATCCCTGTCGTATAACAATCCCGGACGACGGGGGTTAAATTCAGGATCACGACCACCGGATCTTTCCGTTCTTTATCCCAGCGGATATAAGAGGCAATTGATTGATGCACATCTCCGCCGTCCAGCCATTGGAACCCGGCATTGGAAAAATCATCGCTCCAGAGAGCCTTATTTTCCCGGTAGAACAAATTCAATTCCTTTACCAGATTCTGCATTGCTTTGTGCTGGGGATATTCCAGCAGATTCCAATCCAATGCCTGATTGGAGTTCCATTCGATCCACTGGGCAAATTCACCACCCATGAACAGTAATTTTTTGCCGGGATGCGTTGCCATATAAGCATAGAGTGCCCGCAGATTCGCAAATTTCTGCTGATAATCCCCGGGCATTTTGTTCAGAAGGGAATATTTTCCGTGAACCACCTCATCATGACTCAGCGGAAGCACAAAATTTTCCGAAAAAGCATACATCAGCGAAAAGGTCAGCTTGCCGTGATTATAACTCCGGTACACCGGATCAAGCTTGAAATATTCCAGAGAATCATGCATCCAGCCCATGTTCCATTTGAATGTAAAACCAAGTCCGCCGAGATAGGTGGGTTTGGAAACTCCGGGCCAGGAGGTGGATTCTTCTGCGATCATCACCGTTCCGGGGAACAGTTCATTGGTCAATTCATTCAAACGGCGCAGAAACGCCACTGCTTCCAGATTTTCATTTCCGCCATATTGATTGGGAATCCAATCTTCCGCATTCCGGGAATAATCCAAGTACAGCATGGAAGCCACTGCATCCACACGCAATCCGTCAATATGGAAACGATCCATCCAGTATAATGCACTGCCCAACAGGAAATTACGGACTTCGCACCGTCCGTAATTGAAAATGTACGTTCCCCAGTCCCGATGCTCTCCCTGACGGGGATCTGCATGTTCATACAGTGCAGTCCCATCAAACCGACCAAGCGAAAATGCATCTTTCGGAAAATGAGCCGGAACCCAATCCAGCAAAACTCCGATTCCAAGCGAATGCATGTGATCAACAAAATAAGCAAAATCTTCCGGGGTCCCGTAACGGGAAGTGGGAGAGTAAAAACCTGTCACCTGATAGCCCCAGGATTGATCCAGCGGATGTTCACAGATCGGCAGCAGTTCCACATGAGTATATCCCATCTCAACAAGATATTCGCCCAGGACATCCGCAATCTCCCGGTAATTATGAAATTCTTCCTTCGCAGAAAGTTTCCTGAGAGAAGGATTGCCCCAGGAACCCAAATGAACTTCATAAATATTCATGGGCCCGTTCATTGGATTGACGGAACGCCGTTTCTCCATCCAGGAGTTATCTGACCACTGGAACGTTTCATGCTCCGGAACGATCCCGGCAGTCTCCGGCCGCTGCTGAGTCTGCCGTGCATAGGGATCCAGTTTCGTAAAAACATCCCCGTTCCGGGTGCAGATCTCAAATTTGTAAAGGTCACCGGCGCAAACTCCGGGAACGAACAACTCCCAGACACCGGAATTTCCCATCAGCCGCATCATTCCGCGTCTGCCATCCCAGCAGTTGAAATCTCCAACAACGGAAACCCGGGCGGCATTGGGAGCCCAGACCGTAAACTCCACTCCGGAAACCTCTTCCCGAACCCGGCAGTGCGCGCCCATCATTTCGTAAACATTCCGATGCTCACCGGCATTAAAAAGATACGTATCCATCTCCCCGATCCCGGGCAAAAAACTGTATGGATCGGCAGATTCAAATACGGAGCCGTCAGAAAATGTTTTTTTCAAACGGTAAGGGAAAAATTTTTTCCGCTTGAAGAACGCGGTAAAAAGTCCCCTGCCCTCATCTTTCATGGGAAGGGTCTTCGAAAAATCAGTACCGGTAAGAATCTCAACGGTACTGGCAAGGGGATCATAGACCCGGACGATTTTTCCATCGTTCCAGTCATGGATCCCTAAAACAGAATGGGGATCCGCCAGAGTTCCGGCAAAAAGCGATTCCGGCACGCTGTTTTCACATGCCCCGATCATTTTTTTGCGGTTTCCCATAACGAATCCCTTTCCGGAATCAAATCGGCATTATCAGCCGAGAGCGAACATGATCTCCGATTTTGTTACAACTTCGCCGTTAACAAGCATACAGCCCTGTCCTTTTCCGAACTTGGATTTGGTTTCGGGAATTTCAACGTCAAGGATCAGCTGATCCCCGGGACGGACAGGTTTCAGATATTCTGTATTGTCAATTGCCATGAAAAATGCTTTTTTTCCGCGGTTGGCTTCCCGGCTCAGCACGCTGATACAGCCTGCCTGGGCAACGATT
The DNA here is from genome assembly GCA_017456805.1 of Lentisphaeria bacterium. Next base: position 65,012 of record JAFTIQ010000004.1, on the reverse strand, counting down.
TCCGGATGAACAGAACCGGACATGACAGAGTAACCATCTGCATAACGGCGGAAAGAGCGTTCATCGGAGCAAGCGTTTTTCACACCGAAGACACGGCTGCCTTCCACGCGGGAAACATAATCCACCAGCAGGAACGGATATCTGTGGGGAATCACTTCGGCAATCTGATTGACATCCATAACGGAGGTTTCAGCTTTATCAAATTCATTGAAGAGATCCGGCATGACCGGAGCTTCTTTGGGGCGGACGCCCATGGTGAGAATTGCCTGGGAACTTGCGCCGCCGTTGTTTTCAGCAGTACAGGTATATTCGATGGAATCAGAGGTTTCGTTGGTCTGTTCCACAGTGAATTTCACACGGTCTCCGGGATTATTCGGACGGCGGAATTTCACTTTTTTAAGGGTTTTCATATAGACATCGCCCTGACGGTTGGGGTCGAGCTTTTTCCATGCGAGGAGTTCTGCCAGCTGAGAGAAGGCTTCCACCTGAAGCACTCCGGGCATAATGGGAAGTCCGGGGAAATGTCCCATGAAATACCATTCACCGAGAGATACAGCTTTCACCCCGACGATCTTGGTGGGGCTTTCGATCATCACCCGGTCCAGCATGATAAAACTTTCCTGGCAGGGGATCTGCTGGGCGATTTCAAAGCGGCTCAAAATTTCAGACATGTTTCACATCCTTTCAAACGGGATTGGACTGCGCAAGCATCATTTGCGCCAATTTGACATGAGACGGATGACCCGCTTTCACCGCCGTCACTTTTGCTTTCACGCGTGCTCCGACAAGATAGATATCTCCGACGAGGTCCATCATTTTATGCCGGACAAATTCATTGGGATGCCGCAGACCATCTTTGGAAATGATTGCGCCATCATGCATAACAACTGCACATTCCAGACTGCCGCCCTTAACCAATCCGGCAGCAATGAGCTGTGCAAGTTCCTGATATACACAAAACGTTCTGGAATCAAAGAGCTCTTTTCCGAACGATTCTGTTGTAACGTCACAATAATACTGCTGTTTGGAAAGATCCGTTCCGCCGAAGGCGATGGAACAGTCTATCTCGAATTTATCAGAAGGTTCCAGATAGAGTTCCGCATTTCCTTCCTTTACAGTAATCGGCTCTTTTGCGGTCCAATAACGGGCAGGTGCATCCTGAGGCTGAATCCCGGCTTCCATGATCCCTTCAAAAAACGCTTTGGCAGAACCATCCGCAATCGGCGGTTCCGGTCCATCCATTTCCACAACGGCATTATCTATTTTCGCAGCATGCAAAGATGCCATAACGTGTTCAACCGTAACGACAAAAGCACCTGTTTCCCGGGATGCAATCGTGGTTGCACGGCGAACATCGATCACATTTCCGGCAAAGGCTTTGACAGCTGGCTTCCCGGGCATATCGACCCGGCGGAAGATGATCCCTGTATTTGCCTCAGCAGGCAGGATCCGCAAGTTTGCTCTGACTCCGGTATGCAAAGCGATCCCGGATACAAACACCTCTTTCTTGACAGTATTCTGGCAATCCATATTCTTCATTATCTCCAATTCGTTGAATATCCCGGAACAATAACACACATTCCGGGATTTTTCAAGCGGATCAATGAAATTTATGCAAGTTTATTTTTTACTGCGACCAATTCTGCATCCGCATCCGTCAGAATTTCATTGATCAAAGCTTTGACAGGCATGATCTCATCCACAAGTCCGACAGACTGACCAGCCATCAAAGAACCATGGTCGATATCCCCTTCCACTGCCGCACGGCGCAATGCTCCAATCCAGTACTTTTCCACTTCTGCCTGAGCATCCGCACGATGTACTGTTCCGGCTTCCAGCTCTTTCAGAAGCTTCAGCTGAAGTTTGCCGAAATTGTCAAGCCCCTTGTTCCGGAGAGAACGGACCGCCACCACCGGAAGTTTGGAATCGAACTGCGGCGTGGAAACAGCATCGCGCGCTGCCGCTCTGCGGAACACATCCTTGAATGCAGGATGAACATTGCACTCTTCCGTCATCACAAAACGGGTTCCCATCTGGATCCCGGCTGCCCCCATGAGCAATGCATGAGCCATCATCTTACCGGTAGACATGCCGCCGGCGATAAAGATAGGCACCTGATCCGCAAACTTGAACAGCACCTGCTGCATCAGAATGACCGTTGAAACATGCCCGATGTGCCCGCCGGCTTCACTTCCTTCCAGAATAATGGCATCGGCACCGTATTTGATCATCCGTTCCGCAATGGAGATCGTGGAGGCAAAACACATGACTTTTGCCCCGGTTTCCTTGGCTTCGATGATCTCTTTTTCTTTCGGGAAACTTCCGGCAAACACAATGTAGGGAACTCTGACCTCTTTCAGCATTGCAAGATGTTCTTTGTAAGCAGGTGCAATGGTGATCAGGTTCACCGCAAAGGGTTTATCCGTCAGACTTCTGGTTTCTTCGATCTGTTTTTTCAAAATATCTGTGGGGGCATTCCCCCCGGCAATACATGCAAAACAACCGGCATTACAGACTGCTGCAACAAGTTTCGGCTCGGAAACCCAAGTCATCGCACCGCAGATCACAGGATACTTCACATTCAAAAAATCTGCACCGCGTTTCATCAGGGGAGTCAGCTGTTTGAATTCTGCCATAACATTTTCCTTTCTATAATTTGGTAGATTGTCAGGTTGCTGTAATGTAGCACACATTTGCAACTTTGTCAAATTTCTTATCAAGTACGCTCAAAACAGGATCAGGTCCAGAAGTTTTCCGACATTCCGAACTTCGTCGTATCCCGTAAAATATTGTAGACATCTTTATGCAGGTTTTCGATCGGGGTATCCCCCGCCGGATCATAATTGATCATCCGGAAAACAGGGTCAAGCCACCGGTACAAACGGGGACTGCTGGAGAGAAAATGCTGTTTTTCCGGAAATTGCATAAACAGTTCCGGACGGTACACCTTCTGCTTTTTACACCACAGTTCTATATCTTTCTCAGCCGCCGGCGCAGCAGAGCGGATCTCCGACAGACGATGATCCTTCAGTTTTTTCAGAAAAGCAATCGCCTGTTTCGGCATCGGCGCATTACAGGGAATCCCAAGAGCAAACACAACAGCACTGCCAACCCCTCCGGGCAGCGGATGCATTTCCATCTCCATCGGATGAGAATCCATGCAGCCGCGGGGACCGAAAAAGCACATTTGTATATATGGTTTCTGCAAACATTCCCGGATCGATACCCCCGGAAGATTCAGCACGGAAACGCCATCTCCGCTCCGCAGCATATCCCGGTAAAATCCCATCGCTTTGAAAAACGGTTCTTCCGGCAGCCAGACATTTCCCTGACGATCAAAAAAATCTCCCCCGAAATACCAGAGCAGAACATCAAACCAGAGAGCTCCCATGGGAAGAATTCCGAACGGCGCAACCTCCGGCGCAGCTTTTTTGAATCTTCTGCAAAGATCCAGCAAATCATCCAGATTCCACTCATCGCCGGGAAGCTTGATCCCGTAACGGTCAGCATTCCGCTTATTCATATAACACAGAGTCTGATTCAGAATAATCGGAAACACCCGCATTTTTCCATCAACAGAACGGCATTGTTTCAGCAGCTCTTCAGGAAAATCCTCAAACAATTCTTCCGGAAGCGGACGGAAGAAATCACTCATTTCATGAAACGCAGTCAGCGGGGCTTGTACGATAGAACACTGATTGTATAAAGAAGAGAGGATCGGCTTGATGTCCAGCGGCGACGGCAGGATCATATAACGGAGATTGGATTCATCCCGGAACAAAACCTGATTTACCTGTTCCTGATCCCCGAGATATTGACACGCACCGTAAACGAACTCCGTATTTTTGGAAGTGTGGGGATAGAACAGTTTTCCCGGATTTTCCCCGCAGACAAACGTCCCTCTGCCCTGCTCCCGTTTTACTTTCTTTTCCAGCACAAGACGATCGATTGCTTTCCGCAGGGTTCCGACAGATACTCCGAACTCTTTTGCCATGACCGGTTCTGTTGCAAGACGGCATCCAGGCGGATAGACCCGGCTGCTGATCTTTTTCAGAAGCTCTTCATAGATGATCTGATATTGCGCTTTCATACATTCCTCCAAATTCATATATATGAATATAACACCGAAAAATAGTTTTTCAAGTCGTTAAAATGAGAAAAATCAATTTTTCTTCTGCTTGTTATTCAATATATTAGAATTATTTTTCAAAAAAAAGAATTTTTTTCTTGATTTTTCTCTTTTTATCAGTTATATTACAAAAAAATCATATAAATCATTCATAAAAAAAGAAGCCGGACAGAACCTGGAGGAGTCTGTTCCTGTTAAAATGCTTATATCCAAACAAAAAAATATACAGGAGAGAAGAAATGAAACAAAACAAACAGAGTGTTTTTCAAAGTTTTACTTTGATTGAACTGCTTGTGAGTGTTACTTGTCAAATAGGTGTTTTACCGTTGTATTGCCTCAAAAAAAATCATAAAGGCTGCACATCCTTACGCCCGTCAGGGCGCACTTCACGTTTGCCGCAGGCAAACTCTTCACACCTTCACATCTTCACTCAATCAGCGTTCACGCTGATTGAACTGCTCGTTGTGATTGCCATCATTGCAATCCTTGCGGGAATGTTGCTGCCGGCATTGAATAATGCAAGAGCCACAGCAAGAGGCGCATCATGTGTCAACAACCTCAAACAAATGGGGTTGGCTCATAACATTTACATGCAGGAAAATGAAGATTATATTCCTTCCATCAGATGCAATCAGTTCCGCTGGGTAAACAATATTTATATTGATAACAAAGGCTTCAGCCGCACAAAACTGGTTCAGTGTCCCGGCGATAACGGGTTCAAAATCGGCGTCAGAGAAATTTCTTACGGCAGAAACTACTGTTCCGGTGATTATAACACCTCAAACGGATGTACCGCATCAAATCATTACAAATCAAAATCCATCAAAATGCCCTCCAATTTCTTTATGCTGATCGATTCCTTCGGCGGAACAGCAAACCCGGAACGGGTGGCGCTTTCCAACATCTCCTCATCAAAACAGATGGGCTTTACTTACAACGGGACGACAAAATCAAATGATAACAGGCATAATCAGAGAGCCAACATCCTTTTCTTTGACGGACATACCGGAAACACTCCGACGCTTTCCTACTGGGAAGGATATCCGAACCACAAATCATTCTGGTTCCGGAACGGTTCCACAGAATCAGGGAATTGATGTATGAAAAAGCTGTTACTTATCCTCATTTTTTCCATTTCAGCTCTTTGTTTTGCTGATTCTCCCAAAATAAAGGTGTATGCCTATCCGGCAATGATCTATGATGATGCTCATTGCTCCATCTATCAGGATTATATGTCCGATATTTCCTTCCACTTTTTCTATGTGGGCAGCAGAGTTCTTGATCTGAAGTCAAGCGGAACAAAGTTTTATATTTCCCTTCCGGAAGAGATCGAGCTTCTGGAAGCGGGTGTCATGGACCGCTGGAAAAATCCTACCGGGATCTATACCTCATTTCCGAAAGAAGCAATCGTGATTGACGGAAAGAAATATATCCGTTATGAGCTTCCGATTCCGACCAGTGTTTTACAACCGGCACTGACAAAGCCGCTCCCCGGAGGAATGTTCGGCGGAACAACAAACAATCTCGTTCAGCTGCAAGTTAAGCCCTCCAGGCAGCTTCCGCCCAAATCTATGATCTACTGGGAACTGACAGGCAAATATTCTTACAAAGGACAGTTCAGCGTCTATCCGGTCAAACTGGATCTGAGGGGATATGAAAAGAGCCGGATCGTGATTCATTCCCACACAAAGATCCCGGCTTTTGCTTACAGCCGCCGTGCTGTTGCGGAACAGGCGCGATTGTTCAAAGATCTGAAAGTGGATTCCATTGATCCCCAGCTGACAAGCGGCCCGAACCGGGGATTCAAAGATATCTGGGACAAAGCAGGATTCGGCGTTTTCGGCGGCGGCTCTCTCATGCATGTGCTCTGGTATAATCCCACAGGAATTGATCAGGGACAGCAAATCGAAGACCGGGATTTTCTTACGGGAATCAACGGGGTCAACGGAAGATATATCAACAAAGCGGCATACCACGGAAGAGCATTCTGTCCGCAGGCTGTTATCACCCCCGGACGTTATCCTTATAAAAAACTGCTGAAACTGGGACGGGAAGTTGCAGAAGCCGGGGCCACCTGGCTGGATATCGATATCGAAGCAGACTATTGCCTTCAGTGTTACTGCGCGGAATGTCTGGAAGCATTTTTCAAATTCTCCAAACTGCAGCCGGAAAAACTGACTCCGGAACAGCTCGTCCGGAAATATCCCAGAGAGTGGTATTACTTCCGGAATGAACAGACCAGGCTGCTCTATCAGACCTTGAAAGATCATCTCAAGAAAGATTTTCCCAATCTGAAAATCGGCGCGAACACCGTGCTTCATGAGTGGGATAAAGATCTGGGGGATCTGAAATACGGTGCATGTTCATTCGCAGAAGATCCCAGACTGATGACTCAGACGCTGGAATATATTATGGCTGATACACTCATGGGCGGAATTTACGATGCACTCACTGTCGATGCAATGTCCCGTTCTTCCAATCTGCCGATCATTGCAATTCCCGGCAGTTCCTACTGTGTGGGTTACTCCGCTGGCGTGATGTGCGGACGGAGAATGACAGCAGAAATGACCGGAGATACTTACGGGTACGGACAGCGGTATGAGAATCATCGTTTGAGCATGCTTCATCTTGCTGCCAGCGGTGCGGCAGGTTTGCGTTACGGAATCCCGGAAGCATGCATTGCCAAGGCAACTGTTGACGCGATGAAAATCCTGAAACAGGTGGAAGATTTTTATCTCGACGGAAAACGTGCCGATGAGATCCTGGCTGTTGCAGATCATACAAAAGGAGCCAGCCGGTGGGATCTGGACACCTCCAGAATCCGCGGCGGGATCTGGAAACATTTCTATGACAACTGGTGCGGAAAAGTTCAGAGCAGAACCCATACATTGAACGGAGATTATGTGATCGGACTTTACAACTGGGATCCGTGGCAGAATAAAAAATGGCATGTCAGATTGAAAGAGATCCCAGTCGGAAACTGGTATCTGACAGAAATCACAACTGGAAAGAGGATCACATTGCAGGGTAAGAAATTCTGGACCGGCGATGAATTGAAAAAGGGATTCGTCATGGATATCCCGAAAATCGATTGCCGGATCATCAAGCTCACAAGAGCGGAACTCCCTGCTGCCGGAGAGCTCTCTCTTGCATGTGAAGCAACCTCTAAAGCTCCATACGATCAATATGCATGGAGAACCGGAGGACAGATCGATTTCGGAAAATTTATGGATCTCCGGTTGAAACGTCCGCTCAACTGGATTAAATTATACGGAAACAAAATTGTACAGGAGAACAATATGAAAAGAACATCCGTTGCTGCAGTCGCAGCGATCATCACAACCCTTTCTGCAGCAAACTTCCCCCTGACCGTCGATTTCAAAGATGTGGCAAAAGCAGGGATCTCCGCAAAAGTGGAAAACAATGCAATCGTCAGTAAAGACGGTTACTATTTCGGAACCATGCAGCTTCCTGCCGTGGACAAAAATTTGCTTTTCACGATAAAAGCGGAAGGAAACGGAGCCAGTTTCGGTTCTCAGCTCTTCGAGATGACAGGAAAACGGATCCAGATCGTCAATTGGAGTGTTCCGGTCAATGGAAAAACGGATATTTCCTTTATCATTCCGGCAGCCAGTTTGAAACAGCCTTCCAAACTTTCCTTTTACAGCATCGGCAAAAAACCGATCGCTATTACATCAATGAAAGTGGAATTCACCGATAAGACAAAAGTGGACGCCCCAAAGGTCCGCCGGATGATCCCAACGGTCACGATTCCATTCAAATCTGATTTCACCAAACAGCAGACAGGTTTGAGAATCAGCGGAACTATGGCGAACGGGAAAGCAACCGTCAACGGCGGCTATACCTTCGGAACCATGTACATTCCGTCAACAAAAAATCCCCTTTCCTGCGCTGTAACGTTGACAGCTCAAGACGGGGCAACCGTCGGTCTGATCGTTTATGAACTGAACGATAAGAACCAGCCAGGAAAAGTCTTGCGGCGTGCAGCCTGGGGAAAACGGCTCGGTCAGGCGGGAGAAACGATCAATATCGCAATCCCCTCTTCTGAAAAACCTATGGTTCTCCTGATGTACAACGTCGCAAAAAAAGGAACGATCATTGTTGAAAATATTGAACTTGGGAACATGGAATAATGAAAAACCGTCTGATCCGTTTACAGGATCATTGTCTGACTGATGGATTAACCCGGTATGATGCTCATGCCGGGTTAATTGGTGATTATGACCCGGCTCTCTATACTCCGGAGCAGCTGAAAAAAAGATTTACTGCAGAAAAATTTACAGCACGCTCTTTGCATCCTTACAGAGATTCGGTTTCATTTGCATTGACGCTTCTGATCCTGAACGAACGGGGAAATTTGCCGGAATCCTTGCAGAAATCTCCCGTTTTAAGCAGCGGGGATTCCATTCAGAAAACCGTTGAACGGATTCTGGAAACATTTCTGAAAAACGCCCCCGATCCCGATGGAAGATTGAAATGGTTTCTGGAAGAACCCGTTTGCTGTGATGGAAACGGAACCTTTTTCAGCGCAGCACCGCTGCTTCTGATCGAACACTGTTTTGCTGATAAACTGCCCCAAGACATGCGTTCGGAAGTCAGGAACGTTCTGAAAAACTGTTACAGTGTCTTTGAAAAAGAAACCCATACCGGATCGTGGAGTTATGTGAATCCCACACTGGCGGCATACGTTTTTTCCGCTCTGCTTTCCGAAAAGTTCCATCCGGAAAAGTTTCAGGCTCATCTGGATGAATTGGAAAAATTCCTGAATTTCCTCACAGAAAAAGGAATCGCGGAAAACTATACGATCACCTACCTGATGGTCGATACCGTGATCCTGCTTTGTGCTGCCATCGTTTCCGGAAATGAAAAACTCAAGCAAACAGTCAAAGCATTTCTGAATGATGTGTTATTCAAAGAAGCCGCGTTTTTCGGAGACCGCTTCCCTGCCCCGTACCGGAGAGGCTATAACGGGAATTATGTCACAAAACGTTGTGATTTTCTTCCCTTCCTTTTCGGCTGGAGTGACAGCATCCCGGAATATGACAGAGACCCGTTCCTGACCATGCTTGCGGTAATGGCGTTCTCTCTTTATATGAAAGAAAATGAGATCCTCTGCACCCGGTCGACAGAGTTTCCCCGGGAAATTTCCATGCCGATCCATGACGATTGTTACGGAAAAAGCTATTTAAATGAAAAATTTTTGCTTGGAGCATTTGACAAATACCCTTCCAGGGATAATATTGTATGGCAATGCGTAACTGCAGGCGGAAGCGGCTGGCAGGATGGACCGGTTTATGCAACATTTGAAAATGATGCACAGACAAGTCTTTCTCTGCGGTTGGAAGCCGTAGATGCCGATGGAACGTTCCGGTGTCATCCCTTCGAAGGTGATTTCACGATGGAAAAACTGCAAAAGATTTATACCTGGCGCAGTTTTCCGCCGGAGCCGAAAATTCAGACGGTTCTCCAGCAGAACCATCTGCTTTGTTTGACGAAAATCGACAAGGTGGATGCGGAACTGCAGAAGCTGGGGTTCTCTCTGCATTTTGCAAGGTTCAACGGGGATGTGCTGGATCCGGAAGGAAACCCTGTTTCCGGAGAGATTGCGGGACCGGTGATCATCCGCATGAATGAGATTCATGTGGGGATCTTCCCGCTGAAACGGGTGCTGATGCATGGATCCTCTCTGTGGAAATGTGCCGGTTTCCGGAAGGATTTCAGAATACGCAGAAAAGAAAATGTTTTGGATTTGATGATGTACAATCTGGATGAAGAGCAAGCAGAGCTTTGCACTCAGAATCATGCATTCGGAGGATTCTTCCTGATGGTGGAACAGGATTGCACCACAGAGGATTTCGTCCGGAAGATGAAAGCTGTGAAAATTTCAGATGAATCCGTCAGAAACCGGATCAATGCAGCCATTGATTTGCGGGATGGGATCCGCACCGTCAAAGTCGAAACAGAAGAAAAAAGGTTGGAACTGGTTTGGGATCACTACCCCTGGTAAGGAGCAGAAAATGAAATTGAAAGGTGCGATCATCGGAATTTCCGGATACGGAAATGTTCATTATTCAGATCTGCTGCAATTCTGCCGGGAGGGGCTCATTGAACTTTGCGGAGCAACAGTGATCAACCGTACAGAAGAAGCGGAAAAATGTGCTGTTCTGGAATCCATGGGATGCAGGATCTATGATGATTATCAGGTCATGCTGAAGGAGCTTTCCGGGAAAATCGATTTCTGTTCGATTCCCACGGGGATCCCCATGCACAGAGAGATGACGGTTTTTGCATTGCAGAACCATATCAATGTGCTGGTGGAAAAACCTGCTGCACCGGATATGGAATCCATTGAAGCGATGCAGGAGGCTGAGAAAAACTCCGGCTGTTTCACGGCAGTCGGGTTTCAGTATAATTATCACAAAACCACCCACGATCTGAAGGCTCTTCTGTTGTCCGGGGAATTGGGAAAAATCAAACATCTGAAAGGATATTGTCTCTGGCCCCGCAACAGTTCCTACTATTCCAGAAACGGCTGGAGCGGAAAGTTGTCTCATAACGGCAGAACGGTTAACGACACCCCGTTTTCCAATGCAACGGCGCATTATCTCATGCTTTTGCTTTATTTTGCCGGAACAGCTCTTGAGAAAGGGGCGATGCCCGTGAAAGTAAGCGGCTCTCTCCGGAGGGCTGTCCGGGAAATCGAAAGCTGCGATACAGCAGAACTTCATTATACGCTTGACAACGGATTGACTCTGGATTATTATTGTTCCCACAGCTGCCGGAAGGAAGCCGGTCCGCTTCTGAAAATCGAATGTGAAAAGGGAACGGTATTCTGGACCATGAATAAAATTACGATCAAAACAGCGGAATCGGAACGGACTGTTGATGTCCGGACTGGAGCATTTGAATCAAAAGAAGAGATGTGGCGGTCTTTCTTTGACCGGGTTTCCGGGAAGAAATCCTTTGTCACAGATCTTGCACTTGCGGCGTGTCATACAAAAGCGGTTGATTTGGCATTAAGCGAACTGCCGATTCAGATCTCCGGGGATGCACAATTGATCAAAAACGATGAAGATAACACATTCCGGTATGCAGTACCGGGATTTTATGAAAATGCAATACAACAGGTCAATGACTGACCGGGAGATTTTTATGAAAAGTGTAGCTGAATTGGAAGAACGCCTGACCGTACCGACTCAGGATCTGATCGAAATGATGAAACGGCTGGACGGGGATATCATGATTCTCGGGATCGCCGGAAAAATGGGCCCCACCATGGGCCGCCTGGCAGTGAATGCGATCAAAGCTGCCAATGTTGAGAAAAAAGTTTTCGGCGTTGCCCGTTTTTCCAATCCGGCTGACCGCGTAAAAATGGAATCCTGGGGAATTGAAACCATTGCCTGCGATCTTCTTGATCCGGAAGCAGTCAAACAGCTCCCTCAGGTAAAAAATGTCATTTTCATGGCTGGCAAAAAATTCGGGACTCAGGGCAGCGAAGATCAGACCTGGGCGATGAATGTTCTGGCTCCGGCATACGTCGGAAACCACTTCAAATCCAGCAGGATCGTGGCATTCTCCACCGGATGCGTCTATCCGCTGGTCCCTGTCGGTTCCTGCGGCTGTTCCGAAGAAGTGGTTCCGGAACCCGTCGGCGAATATTCCCAGTCCTGTCTCGGCAGAGAACGGATCTTCGAAAACTGCGCGCGCAACAACGGAACAGAAATCCTGCTCTACCGTCTGAATTATGCCATTGATCTGCGTTACGGTGTGCTTCACGATATTGCGGCAAACATTATGGAAGACAAGCCGGTCGATAACACGGTCGGCTACTTCAACGCGATCTGGCAGGGGGATGCAAACAGATATGCTTTGCGTTGTCTGGAACATTGTGCAAATCCCTGTGCGATCATGAATATTACAGGACCGGAAACGGTTTCTGTGGAATGGGCGGCTCTCAAACTTGGAAAACTGCTGGGCAAAGAAGTCCGTTTCAAAGGCACGCCCGGAAATCAGTGCTATCTGAACAACTCCGCAAAGATGTGCCACACTTTCGGCTATCCCACGGTCTCCATGGAAACATTGATCCGCTGGCAGGCAGAATGGATCCTCAACGGAGGCGTTTCCATCGGCAAACCCACTCACTTTGAAGTCAACAACGGAAAGTTCTGATCATGAAAACAATTGCAGATATTGATAAAAATGTATTATCCGCCTTCCGCAAGGGGGTTGTGATTCCCGCTCAGCCGCTGGCTCTGGATGAAAACCGTCAGTTCATGCCGAAAAATCAGCGGGCATTGTGCCGCTATTATATCGATGCCGGCGTGGGCGGTATCGCGGTAGGAGTCCACTCCACTCAGTTTGAAATCCGTAAGCCGGAAATCGGTTTGTTTGAACCTGTCCTGAAGCAGACTTCCGCATTTATTGATGAATGGTGCGAACGGCGCGGACACAAGATCCTGAAAGTCGGCGGGATCTGCGGAAAAACAGAACAGGCTCTCTATGAAGCGGAGTTCGAAGCAGCGAACGGATATGATGCCGGATTGCTCAGCCTCAGCGCATTTGCCGGTGCCGGCGTGGATGAAATGCTGGAACATTGCCGAGCAGTCGCAAAAGTCATTCCGATCATCGGTTTTTATCTCCAGCCCAGCGTGGGCGGAAGAATCCTGCCCTATGAATTCTGGAAGGAATTTGCAAAAATCGATAACCTCCTCGGAATCAAGATGGCTCCCTTCAACCGCTATTGCACCATCGATGTGATCCGCGCTGTGGCAGAATCCGGAAGAGATATCACCCTCTATACCGGAAATGATGATAATATCGTTTTGGATCTGCTCACCGACTATGAATTCAACGGCGTGAAACAGCAAGTCAAGGGCGGTCTGCTCGGACACTGGTGCTGCTGGACAAAGAAAGCAGTTGAGCTTCTGGATGAGATCCATGCGCTGAAAGAAAAAGGCGGTGCAGTCCCGGCTGAAATGCTCACCCGGGCAATTCAGGTAACTGACAGCAACGCAGCATTTTTTGATCCTTCCCACAGCTTTGCCGGCTGTATTCCCGGAATCCATGAGGTTCTCCGCAGACAGGGGCTTCTGAAAGGAACGTGGTGCTTGAATCCTGCTGAAGTTCTTTCTCCCGGACAGGCAGAGGAGATCACAAGAGTTCATGATTCATATCCGCATCTCCATGATGATCAGTTTGTTGCAGAACATCTTCAGGAGTGGATGGCAGACTGATCATGAAAGATTTGGATTCTCTGATCAAAAAATATTTGCCGGAAGTGATTGCCTTCCGGCATGAGCTTCATAAAATCCCGGAATTGGCTGGAGAAGAACATCTTACATCAGCTTTCATCCGAAAAAAACTGGCTCAGATTCCCGGTTTGGAAGTAAAAAAACCCTTCCTCGGAACAGATGTCGTTGCCCTGATGGGTAATCCAGATCTGCCGAACCTCACCCTGCGGGCGGATATCGATGCGCTTCCGGTTGAGGAAAAAACAGGGGTTCCATACTGTTCCACCCGCAAGGGTTTCATGCACGCCTGCGGTCATGACGGACATTCTGCAATGCTTTACGGCGCAATGCTTTGTATCAGTGAATTGCAGAAAAAACTGAACTGTTCCCTCCGCTTTCTGTTTCAGCCCGGAGAAGAGATCCGCGCAATGGCAAAAAAAGTCGTGGAAGCAGGTGCTCTGGAAAATCCCGCACCGGCATTTGTCGCCGGGATCCATAACTGGCCGAATGTCCCCTACGGAACGATTTCCGCACGGATCGGAGCCGTTATGGCTGCCGCAGGATTTTTCCGGATCGTCATTACAGGCAAAGGCGGACACGGCAGCATGCCGAAGCGGGCAAAGAACCCATTGGAAACAGCCGCAAAAATCCTGACAGGCACAAAGCAAATCATCCCGGAAGGCTGCGTGCTGACCGTTTGCGCCCTCAATGGCGGAAGCAATTCCAATGTGATCCCGGAACATGCGGAACTTCAGGGAACGATCCGTTTTCTGGATCCGGCTGCAGGGGAAAAAATGATCGGAGATTTCCGCACGCTCTGCGAGGCAATCTGCGCTGAAGATCAGGTAACATGTGAATTCGATCTCAATGTCCCCTACCCCGCCACGATCAATACTGCCGCGGGCTATGAGACAGCAAAAAAATGCACAGAAAAATATCTCGGTGCAAACGCTTTCACGGAAATGCCGGAAAGCTCCATGAGCAGCGAAGATTTTGCATATTACCTGCAAAATTATAACGGGGTATTTTGTCATCTCGGAACTGGTGACAAAACCGCGAATCTTCATACAGATAAATTTGACTTTGATGATGAGATTCTGGAATATGGGATCCGCTTCTTTGTCGGGCTCGCATTGGAATTCAATGGAGAATCAAAATGAAAGCGGCATTCATTGGATTGAGTAACGGGCATTTGGAACATTTGTACCGGATGATGGAAGCCTCGCCGGATTGGGAAATCACTGCGATCTGTGAAGAAGATCCGGAAATTGCAGAACGGCTTGTCAAAGAAAAAAACTTTGATGTTACATACAGAGACTTCGACAAAATGCTGCAAGATGCTGATTTTGAAGTTCTTGCAATAGGTGAATATTTCGGGATCCGCGGTTCCAGAGAAATCGCCGCAATGAAGATGGGAAAACATATCATCTCCGACAAGCCGCTCTGTATCAAAATCGAAGAACTCAATGAAATCCAAAGACTTGCAGAAGAAAAGAATCTGAAAGTCGGCATTATGCTCGACTTACGGCATCATCCGAAATTTACAGCTGTCAGAGATATGATTCATGCCGGACGGATCGGCGATGTGCAGATGATCCAGTTCGGCGGACAGCATGGTTTGAGCTACGGAATCCGTCCCGATTGGTATTATGAAAAAGAAAAACATGGCGGGACCATCAATGATCTGGGTGTTCATGGTCTGGATGCAGTTGAATTCATGACTGGCAAAAAAATTAAAGATCTTTCTGCTGCAAGGACTTGGAACGCGTTTGCTGATCAGGAACCGCAATTCCATGACGGGGCAAATTTCATGTTCACTCTTGAAAACGGATGCAATGTCATGGGGGATGTTTCCTATTCCGTTCCCAAAGGATTCAAAAACGGTTCGTTTTTCGGCTGGAGATTCACTCTCTGGGGAAAAACCGGGGTCATTGAATTCAATTACAATCTGGAAACACCGATCCGGATCTATGACGATAAAGGAGTAGAAGAGGTCCTTCCGGAGGATTCTACAGAACTCAATTATCTGGAAATCCTCGGCAAAGAAATTTCCGGCGGAACACATCCCTACGGAACAGAACAGGCACTTGCGATCACCAGAAAATCTCTGGAACTGCAAAGAAAAGCTGATCTTTCCTGAACTGTAAAAAAGGGTATCTCATGAAAAAATCCATCATTTTCTTTTTTATGCTGACGGCTTTCATGCTTGCAGCGGCAGAACTCCCCAAACAATGGGATTACTGGTTCTGGTCTCCTGACGACAAATTGTTTCGAAAGGTTAATACTCCGGCGCAACTCGAATTCATGAGCAGGATGCAATCCGGAACGTTTGCAATACCTGCTGCCGGAGTTGATTTCAACAAAGCGGCAGCGGGCTGGGAAGCAGCAATGGTGCGGGGTCACATTCATGCAGAAAAAGCGGAAACCATGTGGCTTGGACTCGGATGCAGGATCTTTTCTGTCACCCTCAACGGAAATGTCATTTATGATCTCCGCTGGAAGGGTCTTGGAAATGATTTTGACCCGGTAACAGTCAATGATCATATTATCGCCCTGCCCTTGAAGCCAGGGAAAAATGAAATTGTCATTTCCACAAAACGCACCAACTTTCTGATGGATTACTGCTATGGAGCAAATCGGAAAATCAATTGGAATTTAGTGCTGAAAGAGCATAAAAATCACCGGCCGGTCAAAGCTGAACTGGCTCATCCGGAAGTTGTTTTACGCCCGGGCAACGGCAGTTTTCTCTTCAGCTTCATGACCAAAGAACCGGTTCCGGCAGGAATCGATTACCGTGTCAAAGGCTCAAAACAATGGACCCGTGTATGGGATCTTGTGGGAGATGTTATCTTCCGGGAAAAAAGCCGGATCCACCGCATCCGGATCGATGAGATCCCCGCCGGAAAAGATCTGGAATATCGGATCGTGCTTCTGGAGCCCCCGGCAGGGATGCAGGGAATGCGCCGCGCCATGTGGACAAAAATTCAATTCAAAGAGGTTTTGCTCCCAATAAAAACACTCCGGAATCCGGATCAAAAAGAGTTTTCTTTCTTTGTATTCGGCGATACTCAGCTTTCGATTTCCACGACTTGCCGGACCGTTGCAGACAGAAAAATTTTCATGCAGCGGATGCGCAGTATGCCGGAATACAAAAAATCTGATTTCATCGTCCTCATTGGAGATTTGGACAGCTATATGCACGATATGGAAAAGACCTATCTGACCGATTTCTTCGATGATTTCGCCGCCGGAAAAGATGAGATTGTCAAATCTTGGACATTCGTACGCGGGAACCATGAGCTGGATGGATTGGCATCTGAAGATTGGTTCAACTTCTTCCAGATGCCGGAAGATAAATCCTATTATGCCTTCAAATTGGGAGATGTTCTGCTGATCGTTCTTGATTGCGGAGACTTCTTCCATCATGAAAATTATACTGCACACTGCGGCCCCCTTCTTGACTTGAACCACCTGTTCCGGAAACAGCAGGCGTGGCTGGAAAAATTACAGAAAACGGAACTCTTCCGTACAGCAAAATACCGTATTATTCTTTCTCATTCGGAACCGCAGGTCTCCCAAAGAGAGATCGAAACCGGGATCCGGAACATGACCCTTCCGCTGCTGAAAGGAGAGTCCGATGAAAGCAGGATCCACCTGTGGATCGCAGGCCATGTTCACCGTTACTGGCGCGCCCGAAAAGGAAGCAAGACGATTATCACCCGGACACCCGTAAAAAATCCGGCATTGAAAGTCTCACCGGTCAACTGGGTTTCTCTGGATGGTCCGAAAGGGGATTCTTCAAACCCGAACTTCAGCTACCTCTGGGTCAAAGTCACAGAAACTCAAATCTACGCCAGAGCAATTGATGAAAACGGAAACAAATTGGATGAATTCGTCATTGACCGGAATGGTGATTTCAAAGAACTTTTCCGGGCGGAAGAGTTGAAAGATCTGCCGTTTAAATAATCTTTTGAGCAATAAGAAAGGGCAGCTGCCTCGCCTCAACGGATTGCAGTTGCCCTGTTTTTTTTCAGCATCGGATCAAATTATTCTTTGATCTTTGCCTTGCAGAATGAGGGATTCTGCTTTTTGATCTTTTCGGTCCAACGGACTATTTCGAATGACTCTTCCGGCTTGACCGGGAACGGGATTCCTTTCCGGATCGCATTGTAAATATGACCGTAAATATCGTTCATGCAAGCACCGTTTGCGGGTTCCACCATGATGGTTTTGCGGATCCATTCCGGGGTATTTTCGGAGAACCAGGAATTCACGCGGGGAGGAGTAGTATCTCTTGCGGGGCTGGAGGGCCATTTGAATTCCGGTTTGAGATACTTCAGTTTAATATCCTGCTCATCGTCGCAGATCAGAGTTCCACGGGTTCCGTAGACGGCATAAACGGGGGACGGGAGAGCGATACCGCCGGAGATTTCGACATCAATGACTCTGCCGTTTTCACCGCGGAAAACAGCTTTGAGATGATCTTCGCAATCGCCGCGGGCAGCGATCTGTTTGAGGTCGCTCCAAACTTCCTTGATTGGTGAGCCCATCAGCTGCATTGCATGATCAATGAGATGGGGGCCCCAGTTATTGAGCTGACCGCCGCCGTTCTTCTGAAGGGTCTGCCAGTCATCACGGAAACTGTAATTGTGACGGCTGAGTTTGATTTCATAGACTTCTCCGAGGATTCCGCTGTCAATGATCTCTTTGACATGATTGAACGCAGGTTCAAACCGGCGGTTCTGTCTGCAAAACAGTTTTCCGGGATATTTCTTTACAGCGGCTTCCAGTTTTTTCAGTCCGGCAGAAGTCACAGCGACAGGCTTTTCTGCGAAGACATATTTTCCAGCCTCAAGAGCCCGGATATCATAATCAACGTGATAGATGGAAGGGGTTGCCACGGCGACGAGATCGATTTTTTTATCAGCCAGGAATTCATCGGCATTCAGATACCCTTTTGCCTTGGGATACTTCTGCACCAGTTCATCCAGACGTTCCCGGAGGACATCGCATCCGGCAACGATTTCGAATTTATCACTATGGATTTTGAGTTCCGGGCAATGCATATCGAGTCCGGCACGCCCCAATCCCCAGATTCCGACACGAATTTTTTTTGCTGCCATATTATGCCTCCGCAAATGCCTGTTTCAGGAGATCCAGGCTCCGTTTCAATTCAGCGATCGGATCATTCCGATGAGAATCCTGCTCAACGAAACACCATTTGTCATAGCCGACTTTCTTCAGGGCTTTGACAGATGCGCGCCAATCAAAATTGACATTTCCATCATCCAGCCCCCGGAAGCAGAGCCGCTTGAACCATTCCGGATTTTCCGGATCAAGCATTTCAATATCTTTGAAGTGCATTGCAATGATGCGGTCAGAATATTTTTCAATAATTTCCACGCAATCGCCGCCGGCTCCATGAAGATGTCCAACGTCAAACACGATTTTTGCACCGGGGACCTCTTTCAGAAAATATTCCAATTCATCCTGAGTTTCCACCCGTGATCCGAGATGGTTGTGAATGGCAGCTTCCACATTCATCTTATTGGCGACTTCCACCATTCTTCCTGCTCTTCTGCAGTAAACATCCATATCGACATCGCGGAGAACGGATCCGGGGGCTAACCACACATAGGATTTCCCCATAGCACAGGTCCATGCAAGACCGTTTGCAACTTTCGGTCCGGCAATGGTAGAAAAATCCATTCCCATCCGATGATAGATTTCCGCCTGTCTCATCGCATCGGAAGGACTTGCTGCAGCAAGACGTTCAATTCCCTCATAACCGAGTGCTTTCAGGTCCTCAAGACGGGTCTGAAGATCATACAAATCTCCATCCCATACACTCATTCCATAATCCGCCACTCCAAATTTCATAATATCAGCCTTTCCTTTTTGAAATATGATTTTTCATTAGAGGTCTCTGATCATAATATAGTTTCACCTCTATACTTTTTCTATCACTCATTCAAAAAAAAACTGTTTTTTTTATATCCTAAGATATTCCTTTCAAGTTTTTTTTCTTTTTTTTGATCAAATCGTTCATGTTCTCTCAAATAATATTCATTTATCCGTTTTTTTAATTTTTTTTCATTCAAACTCATATTTTTTTCTGTTTTGTCCTTGAAAAATGAGAAAACACGGTGTATGGTATTACAGAAACTTAGCTAACCAAGTTGTAAAAAAGAAGAAAAAAATGCCTCCGGAATTTATAACGATTGCAAGAAAGATCGCAGACAACATTGCAGATGGAAAGTATTATGATACCCTGCCTTCCATCAATACGTTATCTGCAGAACTCAATGTCTGTCCGGCAACAGTAAAACGGGTGATCTCGCAGCTTCGGGACTGGAATCTGGTTTCAGGAGAAAAAGGACGATGTGTCAGGGTCAACTGGAAAGCTGTTAAAAATCCATTCTTTCATAAAAACGTGGTTGTCCTTACCAGTATCAGCTCCATTCAGAATATGTTCTATACTAAGGTGATCGAAAATATCAACCGGAAATTGAATGAACATCATATCTGTTTTCACATGTTTGTTACGGAAGAACAGTTCAAAGAATGCGGATTCATTCCGGATTGCGTGATCGTTGTCAGCCAAATGATCGGAAATAAGCTTGACCATGTCTGTCCCAAAAGCAGAATCATAAAATTGAACCTTCCGGAAGAAGGATATCATTCGATTGCCACCGATAACAGACTTGCCGGATACGAAGCGGTCAAATGTCTTGCGGAAGAGTTTGGTCATAAACATATCGGAATCATGACAACTCAGTTGAAATATGATTACGGCTGTTTCTGCCAGCGGTATCAGGGTGCAATGGCTTATGCAAAAGAACATCCTGAAATCAAATTGACAGCCTTTGAGCTTGCGGAAAATGTTCATGACACCACGCTTGTGATTCCGGCAGTTGAAAAGCTGATGAAGATGGATCCGGAAATCTCCGCTGTTTTCTCTTCTCTTGATCTTTACGCTTTGGGGGTTTATTCCTATGCTGTACAAAATAATTTGCAAATTCCCAGGGATCTTTCTGTGATCGGTTTTGACGATCAGAATTATGCAAAACTCCAAACGCCGGAACTCAGTACATTTCTCGAAAACGATGAAAATATGACGGAATGTTTATACCGTTTGATTCTTGATATTTTGAAAAGTCCGGAATCAGAAATCAGAGAAATTACAACAACGGCACAGATTATTTTACGAGGAAGTATTACTCATCATAAAACACCCCAAACAAAAAGAAAGGGAAAAAAATGAAAAAAAAATTGTCAGGAACAAACCATTCATTCCAGTGTGCTGGAATGAAGCTCATGAGCTTCACGCTGATTGAGCTGCTCGTTGTCATCGCCATCATCGCAATCCTCGCCGGAATGTTGCTTCCAGCTTTGAACAATGCAAGAGCATCCGCTCAGGCAAGCGAATGTGTCAGCAATCAGAAACAGTGCGGAACGGCTGTTTACAATTATTGTCAGGATTCAGATGACTTCCTTCCCTTGGCATATATGCGCTACTATTACTCCGGATATGATTTTGTTACGCCTGGCGACAGCAGTTATCTGTACAACTCCGTCCCGCGTATTCTTGGAAAAATGGGATATATCCCTGTTGCTACTCAAGGAACCCAGTCACACGTCTGGATTTGCAAGACAAAAGGACTTGCACAGGAGCAAATGTCCGTTTATACGCGTTATATACACGGCGACGGATATGGAGTTAATATGGGGCTTGCTCATGGCGGATGCTGGTACGGAAACTCTCCTATGTACGAAAGAGGAGAATGGAGACACCCCAAAATCTCCAACTCAAAAAGAGCATCAAGCGTTTTCTATCTGGCAGATACCATTGGTATTGGCGGTAAAAATGGACATTTCCGTATTGGTTTCAACTATGACAAAACAGATGTCAGCAGTATAAGTTATAATTCCGGAGGATATGTTTTTGGATGGCACCGTAATGCTGCGAATATCCTTTATTTGGATGGACACGTTGCTCAGAAAAAACAAACAGCTCCAATTGTGGGTCTTATTTATGAAGAAAACCTCATGAAGCTTAACAACAACAATACAAACCATTGGTACTTCTTCTTCAGAAATTAATAGACCACAAACCAACACTCTCTGCTGTTAAGCGGCAGAGAGAGATTCAAAACACAGGAAAAATTTTATTATGAAGAGTTTATTCTTTTTAACTCTTGCGGGAGCGTTGTCTCTTTCTGCGGCACAGCCCGTCTGGGAATGGCACTTTGAAAAGAAGGTGCAGACTTCTTATCTGGAAAGCGAAAAATCAAGAGGATCTAATCTCTGGCTTCGCGGCGATCAGCGGATGAACGCCGGGGTGAACGGATCTGCCGCACTGGATTGCAACCCGAAATCCTATAATTTCATCGCCAATCATAAAATGCTCTGGAAAGAGTTCACCATTGAAATGAAGTTCAAACTTGATGCGGAACCGGATGCAAAAAACGGCAGCACCCTGATCTGGTATGGCGTCAACCACTTCGGAAAAAGAGATTTTCTTTTCAAAATCACACCGCGCAAAGAATTGATGGCAAACTTCATCTCTATTGAAGATAATTCCAGAAAAATTCTGAGATCTTTTACAGTGACAAGCAAACCGCTGGATATTGTTCCGGGGAAGTTCCACACAGTAAGAATCTCCTCTGTTTCCGGCGGAGCTCTGAAGATCTATTTTGACGGAGTTCTTGTTGCGGCGAAAGATAAAGCGATGAGTTTCAGCGATTTGGATGGAACCAGTCCGAAATATTATCCGCTTCTGATCGTTGGAGCGGAGGCCCGCATGGGAAGCCCCAGATTCCGGCTTAACGGTGTCATTGATGATTTGAAAATCTATGATAAAGCTGTTGAAGATGACTCTTCTGCGGAAGAAACACTTCCTCAGGCAGGAGCTGCGGCAGATCTTGATCTTCCGCTGGTTCTCGGCAAAGAATCTGTCACGCCGCCGTTCCGGGTGCTTGACCTTGATACCCAGGGCGGAGTCGTGTTCACCACGGTCGACAAGATTTTCCAGAAATATGCGGCAAGAGCGAGAGTGAAAGTTGAAAATGAAAATCTGATCGTTGATTTTCTCTGTCCTGTCCCTCCCAAATATCCTGTTGAAGCACCCACCGGAAGTTTCTGGGCAGGAGAACTGGTTGAATTTTTCTGGTTTTCCGATCTTGAAAAAGGACGTTTCCAGTATGTTTACAATGTATCCGAAAAGGAAGCGCAGGCAATCGCATGGAATATAAACTCTGTAAGGATCCATGATTGGAAGAGCAATTTCAAGGCGAAATATACAAAGACAAAAGACGGTTACCGGGTCACTTTCACCATTCCCTGCAGCGAATTGGGAATTGATTCTGCGGATAGCAAAAAGATCTACCGTGCAAACTTCACCCGTTCCGGAAAAAGTGCCGGCGGCAGATCTACCTGGGCAAAAGTCGGACATGACTTCCATAACACCGATGCTTACGGACTTGTCGTTGCCGGAAATTATTCTGACTATTTCAACAATGAACTCGACAAAATTCTTGCTCAGGCAAACGGGCTCAAACTTTCCCCCGCGCTGGAAAAGATGATCCGCGATCTGAAAGCAGATATTGCTGAAAACGGAAACAACGTCAAACTCTTTGCAGGATTCGGCAAAAAACTCAAGAATCTGGAAAATAATCTCATCATCCATATTCTTTCCGGCAAGAAACTCATTGTTTCCCAGCCCGGATTCTGGACCGATGATATCACTCCCGGAATGTTGACAAAACCTGTCAAAAAGTTCAAAGTCCGCATGGCTCAAAACACAACTGAATTTCTCCATTTTGCAGTCTCCAACATGACGAACAAGAAGTTCCTCTGCCGGATCAAGTGCATGGATAAATTCCCAGTTACCCGTTTTGACAATGAACCGGTCAAACGGTTCCCCCTTGATGCCGGATTCCGGGAAGCAGTTCCTCATGATACTCTTACCGGAACAGCACTTTATGATGCACTTGTGGAAATGCCCCTCGGACAGCTTCTCCGGGTTGCGCCGCAGGATACCGCCTCCGTTGTGCTGAAACTTTCCAGCAAAGGAATCCAGCCGGGGACTTACACCACAAATATTGTCATTAAAAGTGCCACAGACGGTTTTGCAAATGAGGTCATTCCTCTGGAAGTGGAAGTCGTCCCTGTGGATCTCGGAGCCATCAATATTGATGTTGCACTCTATAACTACATTCAGGCACGGTTTGTCAATACTTACAGCACCCCGAAAGAAGAGCTGATCAAATATCTGGTCGAACGGGATGTCAATTATCTCTTCTGCAACGTTCCCGGCGACAAAGATATGGATATTTATCCGCCCTTCGATGCAAACGGCAATCCCGGGACCTGTGATTTCACACATCTTGACAACAACATTGACACATACGTCCGCTGCGGTATGCCGATTGAAAAAATGAAACTCTGGTTCTATCTTGCAATGGATTATCCCGGCTACTGTCTGACCAGCAAAGGGAGACATTGTACTTATAAGGAATTCTCCCCTGAATGGACTCGCGGTTTGAAGTCATTCTTCGATCAGCTGTTTGCACACCTGAAGGAAAAATATGGAATTCTTCCGGACAGAGTTGTGTTTATCCCTGTTGATGAGCCCTGTAAAGACTTCAACGATCCGAAAAGCACGGCCCGGAAATGTTATGATTATGCAAGAGCGATCAAAGCGATCAGACCGGATGCGATTCTTATGGCGAATCCCTACGACTTGAAAGATGATGCCGTCACACGGAACAATTTTACAAAACTCAGAGAGTATATTGATATTTTAGCACCTTACAGCGGACAACTGACTCCCGGACTTGTCAAACATATCAAATCTCTGAACTTCAAGGAATGCTGGACCTACAACATTCTTCAGAAGCACCACGGACCCGAAGCTTACCGCAGAAAACTCTGGGAAAATATGTATTACGGATTCTCAACCGTCTCACCCTACTGGCATGTTGACCAGAGTGATGGAGGAGATGCATTCTGCGCATTCGATGTTGATACAGCTTACGGTATCAGAAGAAACGATTATGCCTCGATCTTTGCTGATTTCTCCATTGGAAAAGGTGCAGTTTCCCGCAGACAGGAAGCGCATTACATGGGAGGCGAAGATGCCCGTCTGATCATTCTCTGCCGGAAACTTGCAAAAGGGAAACCGGAAGCCGCAATCGTGGAAGCTCTCATCAAAAAAGGAGCGGAAGGCGATATGCAGGCGATGGAGGAATCCCGAAAACAGCTTCTGGACATTGCATTGAAACTTCAGAAATAATGAAAGGAACTATATGTCTAATATGTGGATGAAACCGGCAGATGAACCGGTAAATTCCTATATCGCTGTTTACAGATGCCGCTTCTCTTTACGGGAAGCGGCTGATATTTCATTCAGATACAGCGCGGATGAAAAAGCGCAGCTCTTTCTGGATGGAAAGCGGATTCAGGAAGGCCCCGAACGCGGTGCCAGAGAATATTGGTACTATCAGGAAGGCTTGATCAAAGCCTGTCCGGGAGAACATGTTCTCACCGTTCGGGTGATTTGTTTCGGCTTCCAAAAATGGGCGTATGCTCAGCACTCCATCCGGCATGGCTTCTTTATCGAAGAAAAAAGCGGTATTCTGAAAGATTGGGATTGTCAGATCGAATCCGGATGCAGCTTTGAAGCCGGATTCCCCGATTGGGGTGTCTTCCCCAGAATCCATCTGACCGCAGAACATAACAATGAGATCCTCTGCGGAAAAGGCGGAGTCTGGAAACCTGTCGCATGGTTTGAAGATGACCGCGTCCTTAATCCGCCGGATCTTCCTGCTATGAAATATGAAAAGATCCTGCCGGATAAGCAGGAAAACGGTCTCTGCTATTTCGAACATTATGTATGCGCATGGGCAATTTACCGCATGTCCGGAAAGGGAACTGTTAAGATCCGCTGGGCTGAAACGCCCTATCTGACCGATGAGTTTGATGATGCTTTGCTCAAAGGAAAAAAAGGCAAAAGAGACGGATCGGTCTTTATCGGAAATTTTGATATTTTTGAAGTGGATGGAGAACTTCTCTGGTACGATTACTGGTGGCGCGCCGGACATTATGTCCAGATCATCACAGAAGGCGATATCACCTGCGAACCGGAATTTTACCGGACAGGTTATCCTTATCCCGAAGTCAAGGCAAACTCCAAGCTGGAAGAAATGGCATTGGAAACGCTCTTCAATTGCTCTCATGAAACATATATGGATTGTCCTTACTACGAACAGCTTATGTATATTTCAGATTCCCGGCTGGAAGCACTTTGCACCTATTCCATCACGGATGATCACCGTCTCCCGGCAAAGGCGTTGCGGATGTTCTCCCTTTCCCAGAGACCGGATGGCTCTTTCAATTCTCAATGGCCCTCCCATTCTGTTCAGACGATTCCGACTTTTATGCTGATCTGGTTCCTGATGCTTCATGATTACTATGAGCGTCACGGCAATGATCCGCTGGTTCAGGAAGTGCGTCCGCGTGGAGAAAAGCTCCTTGATTTTCTTCTTTCCCAACGGAATTCCCACGGGCTGCTGGAAATGGAAGGCTGGAATTTCATCGACTGGTATCCGCCCTGGAAAAGCGGTGTTCCCTGCGAAAGCTGCACCAGCTCTCTGAACTGGTTCTTCGTGCTTGCATTGCAGGCAATGGCAAAAATGCAGTTCCGTCCCGGATTGGAAGAAATTGCGGAACAGGTCAAAGCAAAAATCAAAGAGCTCTTCTATGTTCCGGAACAGCAGCTTTATGCAATGGATATGAAAAAAGAGATTTTCTCGGAACATTCTCAGGTTCTCGCTCTGCTGGCAGATCAGGATACCCGGGTGATCGATTCACTGAGAAACAAAGAGTTGATCCCCTGCAGTATCTCCTTCTCCTACTATTATCTGGAAGCCTGCCGGAAATTCGGTTTGGATGATCTGCTGAAAAAGCGGATCGGAAAATGGGAAGCTCTTCAGGAAGAAGGTTTGACGACCTACCCGGAAGAGTTTACCAATCCCAGGTCAGATTGTCATGCATGGAGTTCCCATGTTATGCTCTTTGCCAATGGGAAATGATCCTGAGAAAAAATCAGATTCACGAAACTGCAAAAGCAAAATCAATGCTTTTGCAGTTTTTTTTATGAATTTACAAGAATTTTTCCGTAAACGCTTGAAACATTCTGCCTGTCAGATTATATTAAAGTATCTTCGAAAATCAAAAGGAGAAGAACATGAATGTAAACGATATCAACCCTGAATTTCAGTGGAAACAGCTTACTCCGGATGATGATTTCCATTACTTTTTCGGTTATTAT
The DNA here is from genome assembly GCA_017456805.1 of Lentisphaeria bacterium. The sequence goes on along the minus strand of JAFTIQ010000004.1, from coordinate 38,299 downwards.
GACAGAAATCCGTGGGATGCGGCGCAGACAAAACATCTTGCTTTGAAAGTCCCTCAGGATGACCGGATCCCCGAACGGGGAGAAATCGCTGAACTTGGATATGTCACCCCGGATAAGCAGGAATTTGTTTCCCTTACGACCACCCGGGCCTGGTGTCATCAGCAGGGCTGTATGAATCTTTGGCTTCCCCACAAACCCGGCTGCTTCGTTTATAATGATTATGAACCGGAAACCGATCGGATCGTTGCCAGAATCTTCGATGTGGAAAAGGGTATCGTGGGCAAGTATGAACGTCCGATCTATTCGATCTCCACAGACGGGCGCTGGGCGGCTTCTCTGGATTTCGCCCGGATCCCCCGCCGGGGATACTCCTATGCGGATGCAGTTCTCAACGCAGAAAAAAGAATCCCGGATCTGGATAACGATGGAATCTTTCTGATGGATCTTCACTCCGGTGAATCCAAGCTCCTGGTCTCTTACCGTCAAATGGCTGAGATCCATCCGGTTTCCTACATGCTGCCTGATGTCTACTGGTGGCTGAATCACATCATTTTCAATTGCGATGCTTCTCAGCTTCTGTTCCTCTTCCGCTGCTGCAAAAATCCGCTCACCCCCTGGAGCCCCATGTGGCACACCTATATGTACACCGTTAATCTTGACGGAACGAATCTTCAGTGCACCCTGCCCGAACAATACTGGAAAGGCATGATCTCTCATCAGATTTGGGGCAGAACACCGGATGAAATCCTCATCGACTGCAAATGGTCCGGAGAGAAATTTGACTATGTTGTGTTCGATAACCGGATCCGTCCGCCTCAGGCGAAACTGCTTGCCCGCGGACAGGGTCCCATGGGACACCTGGTGCTTTCTCCCGATGGAGAATGGATGCTGGCTGATACCTATATCGATGAAGGATATCAATCTTTGGGACTGGTCAAAGCTTCGACTGGAGAACTCCGTATTATCGGCAAGTTCCGCAATGACGGCCCGTTCGGAGAAACAAGATGCGATTTGCACCCGCGCTGGTCCGCTGACGGCTCAAAAATCACGGTGGATGCGAAACACAAGGGAAAACGTGCCATCTATTATCTGGAATGTAATGAAAAAGTCAAATTCTGACGAATATCCTTCTCAGATAAAATCAGGGACCTGTCCGGGTCCCTTTTTTTTGATTTGAAAACCGTTTTCCGTCCCGGCAAACAACGGGATTTATTTTTTGATTTTCAGAGGAAGTTCTTCTCTGGGAACGGGTTTCTCCAAACGGAATTTCTTCACAGTTCCATCGCCGAAAAGCAGCTGGATCTCACCGCCGGGATGATTCCCCGGATGATCTGCGATCAAAAGATCTTGCGGCGAAGGAGTGCCTTTTGCCGGCGGATAATAATAGTAAGACAACGTATCGTCCCGCAATTCCCCGCGCGTCTGAGTCTCTGTTCCCGGGCAGACGAAATGAGTCAGATCCCGGTCAAAATCCAATTTAAACAGAAAATTCAATCCGGCGGTATCTGCTTCATGAGGAAATGCATCATACTTTTCCTGATACATCAGCAAAGCATTATAAATCTGCCGCAGATTCCCGGCACAATCATTGAGATCTGCTTCCACCCGCTTTTTTTCCGGCTGGGGAAGATAGATCAGAAACAGCAGCAGACAGAACACGATCAGCATGGAAAGTGCTGATAAAAAAGATTTCTTTTCACTTGCCATAATTCAAAAAAAGGAGGGGTTGAAGCCCCTCCCCTGTTATTACTTCATTTGTGCCAGAGTTGTTTCCACACGCTGGAGTTTTTCTTTCAAAGATTCCAGCTGAGCTTTCGTATCATCAATGACTTTCTGAGGTGCGCGGGAGACAAATCCGGGATTATTCAACCGGGCTTCCGTTCCCTTGATCCAGCCGAGAAGATCTTTCTTCTGCTTTTCCAGCTTGACTGTTTCTGCCGCAACGTCGATCACACCCTTGAGGGGCAGGAAGATCGCACCGCCGGAAAGAACGGTCGCAGGAGCATCAGAACCATAATCTTCCATGGAAATGGTCAGTTTTTCCGCATTGAGCAGTGACTTGAAGCTGTCGGCTCCAGCCATGAAGAAATCATAACATCTCTGATCCGCAGCCTTCACATGGAAATCAAGTTTCTTGCCGGGAGCAATATCATAGTTCAAGCGGAGTGTACGTCCGCCGGAAACCAGTTCGAACTTGCGGTCGGTGAGTTCCAAAGCTTCCGCAGCATCCGGAATCGCAGCACCTTCAGCTTCCATGGAAACAGGGAACTGAGCATACATGATACTTTCGTTTTCTGCAAGGAAGCCCATCTGGTGAGCCAGTTCTTCCGTGAGGAACGGCATGAAGGGATGGAGCAGACGCAGCAGTTTCCAGATCGCATAATCCAGAACGCGCAAAGCCTGAGCTTTTTCTTCCCCGCCGGCTGCAAAGCGAACTTTGCAGGCTTCAATGAACCAGTCGCAGAAACTGCTCCAGACGAGTTCATAAATCGCATGAACCGCCTGATGGAAATTGAATCCTTCCAATGCTTTCTGAATATCAGCAGCGCAGGCATCCAGCTTGGCAAGCATCCATTTTTCATCGCCGGTGAGTTTTCCGTTTTTGACAAGATCGGTGATATCAGCAAAATTTTCGGAAACTGCGCCCTGCATACTGCGGAAACGGCAGGCGTTCCAGAGCTTGTTGGCAAAGTTTCTTCCGATTTCACATTTTTCGTTAGAGTAACGGATATCGATTCCGACGGGTGCAATGTAAACGATGGAGAAGCGGAGCGCATCTGCACCGTAGGTCGCGATCACATCCAGCGGGTCGGGGGAGTTTCCGAGAGATTTACTCAGTTTTCGTCCGATTTCATCGCGGATGATACTGGTGAAATACACGTTCTTGAAGGGGATTTTTCCCTTGAACTCGCAGCCGGCCATGATCATACGGGCAACCCAGAAGAAGATAATATCCGGACCGGTCACAAGATCATTGGTGGGATAGAAGAACTTCTGTTCTTCGGTATCTTCAGGCCAGCCCATGATGGAGAACGGCCACAGCCAGGAGCTGAACCAGGTGTCGAGAACGTCTTCTTCCTGATACCAGCCTTCGCCTTCGGGAGCGGTCACACCGACATAAACTTCTCTGTTTTCGTCGTTGATATCGCCGCGGTACCATGCCGGGATCCGGTGTCCCCACCAGATCTGACGGCTGATGCACCAGTCCTGAATGTTTTCCATCCAGTGGAAATAGGTTTTGCTCCAGCGTTCGGGATAGAATTTGATATCGCCGTTTTTGACTGCTGCGATTGCAGGTTTGGCGAGTTCATCCATCTTGACGAACCACTGGTCACTCAACAGAGTTTCGATTTCAACGCCGCCGCGTTCGGAGAACCCGACATTGTGGACGATATCTTCGATTTTTTCCACAAGTCCCTGAGCTTCCAAATCAGCAACACATGCTTTCCGGCATTCATAACGATCCATTCCGGCATATTTTCCGCAGAGAGAGTTCATGGAACCATCGCGGTTCATAACGTTGATGAACGGCAGATCATGACGTTTTCCGACCTGATAGTCGTTGGGGTCATGAGCCGGGGTGATCTTCACACAACCGGTTCCTTTTTCCGGATCGGCATGTTCATCCGCAACGATGGGGATTTCCCGGTCAGTCAACGGAAGTTTGACCGTTTTTCCGATCAGATGTTTGTATCTGGGATCTTCGGGGTTCACGGCAACAGCGGTATCCCCGAACATAGTTTCCGGACGGGTTGTCGCCACCACAAGATATCCGCTGCCATCGGTCAGAGGATAACGGAAGTGCCAGAATTTTCCTTTGACTTCCTTGTAGATCACTTCTTCATCGGAGAGTGCACTCTGGGCTGCGGGGCACCAGTTCACCATGCGTTTTCCGCGATAGATATAACCTTTGTTATAAAGCTGAACAAAGACTTGTTTGACAGCTTCGGAAAGACCTTCATCCATGGTGAAACGTTCCCGTTCCCAATCGCAGGATGTTCCGAGTTTCCGCAGCTGCTTGATGATGGTTCCGCCATACTGAGCTTTCCAATCCCAGACACGCTTGATAAACTCTTCCCGTCCGAGTGTTCTGCGGTCAACCCCTTCTTTTTCGCGAAGGACTTTATCGACTTTGCTTTCAGTAGCGATCCCTGCATGGTCGGTTCCGGGGAACCAGCAGCATTCTTCGCCCATCATTCTGTGCCAGCGGATCAGGATATCCTGAAGCGTGTTGTTGAGAACGTGTCCCATGGTAAGGATCCCGGTCACGTTCGGCGGGGGGATCACGATGGAATACGGTTTTTTATCGGGATTGGGTTTTCCGTGGAAAAGATTATTTCCTTCCCAATACTGATACCATTTATTTTCAATTCCGGCGGGCTCGTAAGCCTTGGGCATACCTTCTGCAGACATGGTTATATCTCCCTTTGAGAATTCTTAAACGTTCACATCTTCAAGTTTTGCTGCTTCATAGATTGCAGCAAGACGGGCACGGACAGGTTCAAATGCTTCTGCAAGGAAATCTTCCACCTGCTGAGGAGCTCTGCCAACGAACTGGGAGGGTTCCAGAATTTCGTGCATCTTCGGAGCAACTTTCGCAAACAGCGGATCTGCTTCCAGACGGGAAATCAGATCGTTGGGTTTGCCTTCTGCCTTCACAACGCGTCCGGCATCCATGGAGTGCTGACGGATCGCTTCGTGGAGTTCCTGACGGTCTCCGCCTTCGCGGACAGCTGCCATCATGATGTTTTCGGTTGCCATGAAGGGCAGTTCCGCCATGATGTGAGCTTCGATGACCTTCGGCCAGATCTGAACACCGTTCATGATATTGGCAAGCAGAGAAAGGATCACATCAGCCGCAAGGAAGGCTTCCGGAAGAACAATACGGCGGTTTGCAGAATCGTCAAGTGTCCGTTCAAACCACTGAGTGGATTCTGTCTGAGCGGCATTCAAAGGCAGATTCATCAAATAGCGGGCAAGAGAGCAAACGCGTTCGGAACGCATGGGATTGCGCTTGTAAGCCATTGCGCTGGAGCCGACCTGCGATTTTTCAAACGGTTCTTCCATTTCCTTCAGGTTGGCAAGCAGACGGACATCTCCAGCCATCTTGTAAGCGGACTGCCCGATGCCGGAAAGAACAGAGAGAACATAATAGTCAATTTTTCTGGTATAGGTCTGTCCGCTGACTCCGACGGTGTGGTCAAAGCCCATTTTTGCGGCAACCATTTTATCCAGCTTGCGGATCTTCTCATGATCTCCGGCAAAGAGTTCCATAAAGCTTGCCTGAGTTCCGGTGGTTCCCTTGACTCCGCGCATGGGAATGGATTCGATTTCCCGTTCCACACGTTCAATATCAAACAGAATATCCTGCAGATACAGACAGAACCGTTTTCCGACAGTCGTGAGCTGTGCAGGCTGGTAATGAGTAAAACCAAGGGTCGGAAGATCTTTGTATTTCTTTGCATTTTCAGCAAGGATGGAAGCGACTTTCCAGAGTTTTCCGAGGATGATCTTCAAACCGTCGCGCATCTGAATGATTTCCGTGTTGTCAGTCACAAAACAGCTGGTTGCTCCCAGGTGGATGATGGGTTTTGCAGCAGGACACTGATCCCCGAACACATGAATGTGACTCATCACATCATGACGGAGTTTGGCTTCTTCCTGCGCAACGGCTGCAAAGTCAATATCGTCCAGATGAGCTTTCATCTGATCAATCTGTTCCTGAGTGATATTCAGCCCGAGTTCTTTTTCAGATTCTGCCAGAGCAACCCAGAGTCTGCGCCAGGTGGAATGTTTCCGCTGTGCGGACCAGTTGCTGCTCATTTCTTTACTTGCATAACGACCGGTCAGCGGACTTTCATAGCTGTTGTGATTCGCCATTTTATCTTCTCCAAATTATGTTGATTTTCATTTTATTGTTTTATCTTGGTAATATATCACCATTTCCCTCTTTCTTCAAGAGGATTTCGACAGTCTTTCCCGCTTTTCACACCTTTATTCCGTCTTTTTTTCAAGATATTCCAGCGAGGCCGATAAAATATCAGCATCCCGGCTCATCCGGCGGTGACTCAGAAACGAAATCGGACGGTTGGGCTGAGCCGCTGTCTTCGGCGTTATTCCCTGATAAAGCAAAGCCCGGATCAGCTCAAGATTCATCTTCTGATCCCGGTCCGGATCATAGAATAAATCCGTGAACAGCGTCCGGAATCCTTCCATGATCAGCGAAAACGAAACCGTGCGGAACCCCTCTTTCATCAGAGTGCCGGCTGAGGTTTTTCCATAAAACAGACTGAGCCCGTTCTGACGGATCTTTTCAAAATCCCGCATAACACGCAAACGCTCGAACAAATAGAGATTCTGATACGGAAAAATATAGGATTCGATAATTTTTGAACGGCTCTTCTCCCACCCGGAAAGAGCTCGGGCATTCTCCCGGAATACCGTTTCATACAGCTTCGCACAACTGACGGATTTTTCCAGAAAGTATACATCCGGCGCATTGGAATTCAACATCAATGAAGAAAAACAGAACATCCGTTCCAATGCAGCAGAAGCACGTTTGTAATCCCGCTTTCCAAGACGATATGCAAAACATTGTTCCAGTGATAAAAAAAGATCCGGCGGCACACTGTTTTCAAGCGGTTCCGGAAAATAAAGGTTCTTCTGCTGAACTGCGGCCTTCAAACTGAGATCCGCAATTTGCTCCAATTCAGAAAATGCAGCAGCAGAAAAATTGACAGGCAAAGCATGATACCATTCGGTAAAAACAGTCGGGACCGGAGTCAGCGGCTCCGGCGGAACTTGAAAGAAACCTTCCTTTTTCAGCAGCTCAAGCTCCTGACGTAAAGGCTTGTACCCCGTCTCAAACGTCTTCTTGTAAACTCCGCCGGAATAATCTTCCATTGCGGGCGGGCGGTACAGAATCACGCCCAGCATCGTGATGATCGTAAAAATGCTGACGAATAGAATGATCCTGTAAATCCGCTCCTTTTTCCGGCGGTTACTGTAATGACCTTTCAGAGACATCGCTTTTTTCTCCTGCATCTTCAGCCCGGATCACCTCAACATCAATAATATCTTCACTTCCGGAAGACTGCTGCTGACGCTGACGGTTGAAAAAAGGATGATTCACATAGGAAAAATGAACTGGTCTCCGCAAAGTCAGCATGATCACTCCGTAAAGAATGACCAGCGGCAGAAATACCAGAAGTACTACCAAAACCACGGGAAAAAGGATCAACCCAAGCAAAAACTTTTCCAATTTCATACAAACAAACCGCCATCCATCAGAATTCTACAACGCCATCAAAGAAGTAAGTCTTCCCGGAAGGATCAACTCGGACAGGGATATATTCCTTCTCTGTTCCGGTATCAAACACCACCGAACTTCTGTCAATCAAAGCCTGTCGGAGCGGAATAACGATCGCCCGGTCCGGCTGCAGGGAATCACTGCTCTTTCCATCTTCCAACGCAAGATTTTTCGGTTTTTCCATCATCCCGTTGGAATTGAAAACAATCGCATTCCGGAAGGTTACAGGATCAGCATCTTCCTCATAAATATCGGTAAGGTCACAGGAATAAACCGGTGAAACTCCGCTTCCGGCAGTACCGACCTTAAAGAAATTTTCTGCCGTAGAATCTGCTTCTGCAGGATTGGAAACCACCCGGATCAAGGAATCATCCGATTCCGGCATAGCCGCATTTACGCTCGCATTCGACGCAGCAGGCAGTGTATTCGTCATCGTTGCCGGAAGCCCGACAGAAATCCCTGCCGGAAGGAAATACCATTCGCTGACCCAATCCTGAAACACCCATCTGCCCAGGTTTCCGCTGCTGTTGGAGGGTTCCATATATTTTACGGTACAAATCCGGTATGCGGAACAGGCATAGTTGTAAGAAAGCGTTTTTCCGGAAGGAACTTCTGTCCGGTAAAAAACAATTGCCACCGGAGTCTGCTGGGCAACCGCATAGGCTCTTGCAGCACGGATCCTTCCCATCAATTCCCGCCCGGCTTGTGTGGAGGCACTGCCCCGCATGATTCTGGAAAATGCAGGAACCGCAATCGTCAGCAAAATAGATGCGATTACAACAACGGTCAATAATTCAAGCAGAGAAAAGCTGTTATATCTTTTCATCGTCTTCCTCCTCTGCCACCTCTGCGGCTGTCTCTTTGTTTTTTGCGTTCAGCTTCTTCACGCATACGCATGGTTTTTGTATATCTCTGTTCCAACAGTTTGTATTGCCGCGCACGTTCTGCAGAATTTCTATCTGCAATCTTGCGTCTTTCGGAAGGAGACAATCGCTCCGGATTCCGCAGCAAAGTATCCAGTTTTTTCAGCGCAAGACGATACTTGTAATACAGTTCCAAATACCGGTTTTCATTGTTGACCATAACCGCATCAACCATGGATGATTGAAACCCTTCCAGGTCAAGAACGGCATTGCCGACGCTCCGGAACCAGGCTTCCTTGAATCCGGAAACTTCTTCCAGTTCCGGACTTTTCAACAGTTCTCTCAAATCCTGAGCAACCCGCCGGATCTTCGCCTTGCTGGGAAGCTGACTCGTCCCTTTCTTCCGGTAATCTTTGACACTTGCAGGAACCTCTGCCGTCAAAAAGGTTGTTCCGAGATCATTCAGGAACTTTTTATAGCGGGCATCTTTCAGCCGGGGCTTTTTGGGATTCAGCAAGCCGGACTTCAGCTGAATTTCATAATTTCTGATCTCACCGTCATCCATTGGAACAAAGGCTGTTCTTGTCTGCTGCGCCAAAAGGCAAACAGCAGAAATACACACGGCGGCTGTTAAAAAACGCTTAATCAACATAATCCAGCCTTTCTATATACCATTTTCCATTATTATTTTTCCGGAGCCATGCCACAACCTTCTGGGTGGCAAGAATCTTATCATAGCCGGGATAGAATTTCAATCTGGGAGCGCTGCTGGAATGTTTCAAATCTCCTTCGGAAGGATTCATGACATCCCCCGCACTGGAGAGCTTGCTGAAATACCAGAATTTATTGATATCCCGATAACCGTATCCGGCTTCGATCAAAGCTGTCTGCCCCTTCTTATCCGAGGGGGATGCTGCGGAAAGAGGCTCAAAAGATCCGTCCCGCAGCCAATCTTTCGAAAGCACTGTCGACGTGATCTGTATCCGCTGGGCGAGTGCCACAACAACCATGAAATCCGCAAACTGTGAGGCTTCCGTCGTATCCGCTGTGGTCAGAAGAATGAATTTCCCGATCAGCTCTTCCCTTGCACCATCCGTTGCTCCGGTAACCAGCACTTTCTGCAAATCCGTATAGGAAGGATCCAGAATCGCGGATCGGCTCTTCAGAACAAAGTTCGGTTTGTCTACGATTTTAAGAAGTTCTTTGACGATATTTGCCGCAACAGAGCCGGAGTTAGTTGCATTTTCAGCAATCGGTGTTCCGTTTTGATCAAAGGTATCATCAGAAGATTTCACGGTCCATCCAAGTTCGATCCGGGAGAAAAATGCCATCGCAGCAGGAATATTTCCGGAATTCATCGTGGAACCGTTTTGACGGGAGACGTTTTTCAGGTTCACCAGACCACGCATCTGAAGACGGTTAACATCTTTCACGGTATGATCAGTTTCCCGCTGGGCAACCCGCAGATAATCAAAGATGTTGGCATCGCCCTCTTCATACAGCCCGATTTCCGTCGCATCCTTCTTGAAATATTTGATATTCAACGTCTGATAGGGGGATCCACGGTGAATGAATCCGACTTCCCAGGGAGAAAGAATCGCTTTCGTATTGGTCGCCCTGCCCCGGATATAGGAGGTGGAGACAACACCGCCATACCCTTCGGTGCTGTCGGCACCCGTCGGTTCTTTTTCAATATCCACAAAGAAAGAACGTTCTTCCTCATCATTGATTTTAACGATCATCTTTTTATAATTGTCGTTATCTGCAACGGTTTCTATCCGGAGCAGACCGAGATCTTTCAATTCAGCCACATTGTTGGTTCCGATCGCATCCAAAGGTGCAACATCGTTGGATGTTGTTTTCACTTTGACAGGACACTTCACCCAATGTTCCAGCTTCAAGTTTGCGGCGGAATCAATCGCCCGGTAGCGAAGCGTGATATGGCGTTCCTGATCTCTCTGACTTTCATCAGCATATCCGGCACCATCATTGATATTGAGTTTGAACGGCGGCAAAGAAGTGAAATCCAGACTGTCGGAAGATTTTTCTCCGAGAGCAGGATAAGTCGTTTCTGCCGCAATATTCGCCAGGTCAATGGGAATCGTATTCGCTCCCGGCTTGGCAGACATCAGGATCGTGATTTTATCCATCACAAAAGAGGAAAGAGCTTCTGAGAATTCAACGGCATCGCATTTCGGTGCACCAAGAGAGCCATCTGCGCCTTCTTCACGGGTCACGTTCACAGTAATTGTTGCAGTAAAGGGGGTCGCCGCAGTAATTTCATGTTTATAAACCGGGAACACTTCCGACAACGTACCGCTGTTGATCTTTGAATTCAGAGCTTTCTGGAATTCTGCCGATGTCAAATTTGCGTTTGCCCCGGTCATATCGCCATTGGAGTATACAATAGAGGCATTGGTACTTTCGGCGGTCTTCAAAGATTTCAGCAAAGTTGGAATCTTGAACGTCAGGATTCCCATGTCATTCAAAGAATTTCCATACAAATCAGCCAGTTCGATATAGAGATCGATCTTCGGAGTGATGGTCACTGTAAAGGTTTTTGTGTATGAAGCCAGATCCTGATCCCCGGAATCGGTGACGGTCATATTCAAACTGACATCAATGAGCACATCGTTGAGATACGGGGTTCTCATATTTCCGGTATAAGCAGCGGTTTCATCGGAAGCTCCCCAGATTTTCTTGGTATCGAACCCTGTAACCGGCATGGGAGAGAAATAGGAAAGGAAGTTTGCCGCAATCTGACGGGTGTCATCATCATCTTTCATGAACCAGGGAATGACGGTTCCTTTGTTGAAGGAATCTTCTTCCGAAGCATTCAGAGTCTCAAAGAGAACCTGTTTCTCGCTCAATATCAGATCATCCAGGGTGAGAGCAGCCCATTCCTCGGGAGTTCTGTTCAAATTGAACCGGGGATAATATTTGACCTGATCGCCGTCGACCACAGCATACCGTTCCGGCTGAGCAGGAGCCCGGGGAACCGTAAACCACGCAGAGGTCAATTTATCTTTCAACGGAGCATAACTGATATACTTTGACAATGCGGTATTTGTTCCATCCGTAAATCTGGAAAAGAGATCCGCCGGTTTTCCAACGACATCCGGATAGGAGGTGTCTGCATTGTGTCCGCCCAATTTATTCAAATCAGCCACGGTCAATGCACCATTTCCGCCCGGCACGCTTACCCCGGCCAATACGGAAAGGTCGATTTCATCCGGAACCATCCCGGGGCGTTCGATCGGAGTGGATCCTTCACTTCCTGTCATTGCAGAAGCAATGGGGTCAAGCAGACCGACAGGCAAATATGCCATATACGCAAACCGTCCGATGATTTCATCTTTTCCCTCTTTATTGGGAGCCAGAACATACTGCCAGTAGGGAGAGCTTGTTCCCGTCCGCACGGTTTTTTCGATATAATCCCGCATTTCACCGGCACCGGGGACATCCCCGTGATAGGTGATCAGTTTCCAGAGAAAATCAAAATGATCCGTATTATTGGGATCTCCGCCGGAAACCAGAAGTTTGGTATCGGTGATTGTATTATTGTTTTCCAAAACAGCGATCACACGTTCGACAGCAGATTTTGCCATCAGTTTTGCGGCATAACGCTCCGCAGAACTCCGGGCGGCGTTCTGATCGGTAAAGGAAAGAGAGGCAAAGGTCAATGCAAGCACCACCATCAGTCCGAGGATCCCAAGCGTGAAAATCAAAGCAACTCCGCGCTGGGCTTTTTTATTTTTCAGGAATAAACGAATCTTCATATCTCACCCTCCTGATTATTCGTAATATTGTCCGCGGTTAATCTCAATCACGCGGGAAAATTTATTGGTCAGCTCTGTCTCGCCATTCTTATACCGAGCCCTGATTTCCGGATCATCATCAAGAATTTCCAACTCGATTTTCACACAGGAAGGCAGCCAGTAGCAGGGCATGACATCATCCCATTCAATTTTTCCTTCACCCGGTTTCGCCTTCATGATATACGGCGTGATTTTCAGAGAGACAATATTATCATCCAGCGTAACAGCAAAACTTTTCAAGCCGGAAGCAATGGATCTCAAATTTGCATGAGGTCTTTTCTCTGTTGTATAGAGAAAATCATAATAGGTATCTGTATCTCCGGCACCAACGATCTTCATATTGGAAATCACAAGATTTTTCAGAGCATACAGCGTAACGCCGTCTTTTGTCACCTGTTCCAGCCAGTAACCGGTCTGCACAAGAGAACTGTTTTTTGCCTGAATGGATTTCTGCCGGTGAGTCACAAACCAAATGGGTTTGCTGCTGTCTGTCGGCTCATCATCAGTCTGATAATAACACCAGCTTGTTGCAATATCAGCTTCTGCATTGTAGTAAGCAGACTGAAAATCGGTTGCGAGCATATCCATGATTACTCTTGCGTTCTGGTAGGTCTCTGTCTTATTGGAAGTGGAGGTCCAGACGCTCTGCATCGACCCGAAGATCTGCATAATCAACAGCATGAGGATCGAGAAAACAGCCATTGCAACAAGAATTTCAACAATGGTGAACTTCTGTCTTCTTGTTCTTATATTTTTCATCATCATATCCTCCTTCCGTTAACGCTTGACAGGCCGCAAGACTTCATAGACAAATGTGCGTTCCTGTCTGAACGACGCATCGGGGGGAGCATCTGCGGGCCAGCTCACTTTGATATAGAACCGATAGCAGGAGCGGACATTCGGAGTAGTTCCGAGCTGATTAATTCCGTCATGAGACTCATTGGGCTGCTTTTCGATTTTTTTCATCCAGACATAAACATTTGCAACGGCAACGTCATCCGGAACATAAGCCAACCATGAGGTACCGCTGGCGCTGCGGAAACATTGGAACGGTTCTGCAAACTCACTGTTGTATGTCTTTCCTTCGGGAATCGCGTCTGGCTCCGAAGTTGAAAAGACGTGCTCCAGATTAGAGGACCATTCAGCCTCATCATTAGACGGATCCGTGTCATTTGTATCGAATTCAACAGTTTTTCCTGCAGCAAATTGATTGACGCGATCAATATAAGTTATCATATTAGCTGCGGCTTCTGCTGCAACGGTTTCTCCTAAAGACCCCCGGTTTGCATTCAAAGCAGGGGATAACAAAGCCAGAACCGCAGTCATACCCAATGCAACAACTCCCATGGCAAGGATTATTTCTATCAAGTTGAAGCGGAATTGATGTTTTTTCGTTTTCATGCATCGTCCTCCGTGTTTTCAGTTTATTCGTGGTATAATATATCCCGAATTGAAAAAAAGCAACTGCCGCAAATAAGAAAATCGCAAAAAAATACGATAAAAACGCTTATTTTCCGGTGTTTTTTCTGAAAACGGCTTGAATCTCACACTTTCAAAGCTAAATTACACAATCATTCAACCATAAAATAAAGGGAATAACATCATGAAAACATTGGTATTTCAAGGTGACTCTATCACAGATTGCGGACGTTCAACTGTCCCGAACGGAATGGGTGACGGCTATCCGTTTTTTATTGCTTCCCAGCTTCTGGGTGATCAGCCGGAAAAAGGCTGGAATATCATCAATCGCGGAATCGGCGGAAACAGAATCGTAGATCTTTATGCCCGCTGGAAAATCGATGCTTTGAACCTGAAACCAGATATCCTCAGCATCCTGATCGGTGTCAACGACACCTGGCACGAAGAACGCCAAAACGGAGTGGAAGTCCCCAGATACGATAAATTTTACAGAATGCTCATGGATTGGACCCTGGAAACTCTGCCCAATGTCAAAATTGTGCTGATGGAACCCTTTGTTCTTCCCTTTGCAGCAGTGACGGAAGCGTGGCTCCCGGAAATCAATGCCCGCCGCGAAGTCGTCCGCAAAATTGCTGAAGAATATAACACCGTTTTCGTTCCTTTGCAGCAGGTTTTCAATGATGCTCTGAAACGAGCCCCGCAGGAATACTGGCTCAAGGATGGTGTTCATCCGACTTCTGCCGGACATCGTCTCATCCAGAAAGCATGGCTCGAAGCAGCTGCGGATCTGGTCAAACAGTAAAGGGTTTGAATCATGAAGACTTTAGTTTTTCAAGGTGATTCCATCACAGATTGCGGAAGAGTGACCAGCGGCGGTGCTGGATATCCCAAAGACCTTTGGGGGCCGGGCTATGCCGGAATCATCGCAACCAAACTGATGGGCGAACAGCCCGGAAAATGGAACATCATTAACCGCGGGATCAGCGGGCACAGAATCGTGGATCTTTATGCAAGATGGAGAATCGATGCGCTTAATCTGAATCCGGATATCATCAGCCTTCTTATCGGGGTCAATGATACTGGTCATGAAATCAGCAGCCAGAACGGTGTGGATGTTCCGCGCTACGATATGTTCTACCGGATGCTTCTGGATTGGACTCTCGAAGCAAATCCGGAAACCAAATTTGTTCTGATGGAACCCTTCGTGTTCCCCATGGGGAATGTGAACGAAGAGTGGATCGCTGATGTAAAAAAACGTCAGGATGTTGTCAAAAAAATTGCGGAAGATTATAATCAGATTTTCATCCCCCTGCAAAGTGTTTTTGATGCGGCATTGAAAGATGCACCTCAGGAATACTGGATGGCAGATGGGATCCATCCCACTCCGGCTGGACACCAGCTCATCGTAAAAGAATGGCTGAAAGCTGCGGGGGATCTGATCGGCTGATCAGGAAATTTCATCATTTCAACTCTTTCTCCGGCAAATCCGGGGAAAGAGTTTTTTTTCAGTTCGCAGAGAAGCTGGAAAGAAGTGTTTGAACAGCTTCCTGATTCAATTGTTCCCGGATGGGATCAAGGATTTGCCCCAAATCGCCTTCCATCAGCCCGGGCAGATCAAAAGCCGAAATTCCGTAACGGTGGTCCGTCACCCGGCTCTGGGGAAAATTATAAGTCCGGATCCGTTCACTCCGGTCGCCGGTTCCAACTTGTGCGCGCTTATCTGAAGCATGTTTTTCAGCCTCTTCGCGCATTGCAAGCTCCAGCAATTTTGCTTTCAAAATCCGTAAACAGATCTCTTTGTTGCGAAGCTGAGAACGTTCCTGCTGGCTCGCCACTGTGATTCCAGTTGGCTTGTGCACAATTCGAACGGCAGAATCGGTCCGGTTCACATGCTGCCCCCCTGCCCCGGATGCACGGAATGTGGAAATATCCAAATCTTCCTGCCGAAGCTCAATACTGTCGACATCTTCCGCTTCCGGCAGAACAGAAACCGTGATCGTGGAAGTGTGGATCCGCCCGCCGGATTCTGTGGTCGGCACGCGCTGGACCCGATGGACTCCGCTTTCAAATTTCATGTAAGAATAAACATCTTCCCCTTCCAGAGAAAATACAGCTTCTTTGATTCCGCCCAAATCTGTTTCTGTGGAGTCGAGGACTTCCTGTTTCCAGCCTTTTTGTTCGGCGAATTTCAGATAGGCGCGGAAAAGTTCTCCGGCAAAAAGAGCAGCTTCATCACCGCCTGCAGCCGGACGGATCTCGACGATCGTATTCCGATCATCTTTCGGCATCGGCGGAACCAATGCGGACATCAATTCAGATTCAAGAGAGATGGATTTTTCTTTGCATTCAGCGAGATCGTGTTCAATCAGTGCCTTAAACTCAGGATCAGATTCTACTGCCAGCAGTTCTGTATTGGATGAGATATCATTGAGCGCAGTTTCCCAGCCGTGATAAAGTTCAAGGATTCTGGCAATCCGTCTGCGTTCAGAGGTGAGCTTTTTGCAGCGTGCCGGATCGGCATAAATATCAGGAGATGCCAATTCATTTTCCAATTCCCTGAATCGGAGATTCATGGTTTGAATATGAGGGCTGATATTGTCTGGAGTCATCTTTGATCCTGATAAAAAAAAACTGTCGTTTATTACCAATGTGCGGGGGGTGCACACCTGTAAAAACGACAGTTAATTCGAATAAACTTACTTGGTAAGAGAAGTTTTTCCGTAACGCTTGTTGAACTTGTCAACACGACCTGCTACGTCAACAAATTTCTTCTTACCTGTAAAGAACGGGTGACATTCGGCGCAGATACCGACGCGCTGTTCTTTTCTTGTGGAATAAATATCCCAAACCTTGCCGCAAGCACAAATGACTTTGGCAGGACCGAAATTCGGATGAATATCTTCTTTCATAGCATGAAACCTTACGTTCTGTTGCTGTTTTCCGCGAGAGGAACCGCCTCCCGCTATTCTGTTTACGCTCAAGATAATATACACGGTGTTTTTCAAATTGCAAGCTTCATTCTGAAAAAGATGAAGTTTTTTCAGTCACCCTCCTGATCAGAGAGTTACAAAGAAAAATCTTCCTCAAATGTCAAATGATCTGCACGTCCGAAAAACAAATCCAATGCTTTGAAGGAGGCATCCGGAGTAAACCCTCTTGATGCCAGTATCCTCAACGCTTTGTTCTTCCGTTTCAGAATATTATCTTCCCGTTCCAACGTCAGCCTTTTACGTTTCAAAACGCTCAGGGCGACATCGGTTTCGCTTCGTTCAGAAGCTTCTTCTTCCCGCAGAAAGGCACCGTCGACATCCTCTTTTTTGAAACCGCGCACCCGCAGTTTCATTCGGATTTTCCGGGAGCCATCTCCACGGTTCCGCATAGATCTTATATAGGCCTCTGCGGTTTCCGGATCATTCACGAACCCCAGTCGCTCACAATCAAGAACAGTTTTTTCAGCAACCTCCCATGAGAGTTCTTTATCATGCAGCTTTTTTTTCAATTCTGCCCGGCTCAAGGGTCTGACAGAAAGCATCATTGCTGCGAGCTCTAACGGGGAGCGCTTCTCTTTTGTCCTTTTCGGCTTCTTCGGTTCTGAGTCGTTCATAAAGAAACGGATCCGGATAATTCCTGAAAAGACCCCGTAACGGGAAAGTAGCGGGATCTTTCCTGATCCAAAGCGGAGAATTACCGTGCGTAGTATTCGACGACGCGCATGGTTTCGACTTTGGCGGGAATTTCGTCAATCATGGGTTCGCGGAGAATTGTAACCTTCATGTCATCCTTGTTGGATTCAAAGTAGGCAGGAACCACGAAGTCGACAGCCTTGATTGCTTCAGCAATCTTAGCGGACTTTTCAACGTTGACGGAGAGAACCTGGCCGGGCTTCAGCTGATAGGAAGGACGGTCAACGATTTTTCCATCAACGAGGATGTGACGGTGAGCAACATACTGTTTTGCAGCGAAGATCGTGGGTGCAAAACCAGCATGGTAAACAGCGGAAACGAGACGGAGCTCGATGAGCTGCATGAGAACTTCGTTTGTCTGTCCCGGACGGCGCTTTGCTTCAAGGAAGATGTTGCGAAGCTGTTTTTCTGTAAGGCAGTAGTGTGCTTTCAGCTTCTGTTTTTCCTGCATCATGACGCCATAGGTGGAAAGTTTTTTCTTCTTGGCGTTCTTTCCCTGCTGACCTGCAGCATAGGGTCTCTTTGCGCTCGGGCACTTTGCCGCACCCCAGATGCAATATCCGAGCCGACGGCACATTTTGTGTTTAGCCTGAACTTGTTTCATCCCGATTCCTTTCTTCTTGAAAAGGTTCTGTTTTCTTATCCGGAGGTGTCAAGCAAAGACAGGGACCTCTCAGATAATCTTTCTGCCGAATTGCAGAAATATTTCGTTAATATAGCATAACATGAAGATTTTACAAGCTGAAAATTTTCCTTTTTTTTATTTTTTCAAAGATATTTTGACCCGGAACTTATTATTTCACGCTCTTTCTGCGGATCAGGGAGATATCTTCATCAAAAAATCCAGGACATCAATCCCGGGTATTGCTTTATCTGCGTTTCCTGCGCACAGCGGCTTTGGTTACCGGATCATTTTCCAGAAAATATGTCAAATCAAGCTCAATCTGCATCATTTGATGATATGTTTTCAGAAACTCATTCATATCTTTGAAAGATTCTTTCCTGACCGATCTTCCATAACATGCAAGGTTGCGGGCTTGGGCTTCCCAGGAATTCAAGTTTCTGAAAATGGTCTGACGGTATTGAGAATTCTCGTCTTGCTCCCAGTAAATCTTCACCAGTTCTTCATGCCATTTCAATTTATTCCACCAGCTGGAATGTTGTTTATATGCAAAATCAAAAACTTCATATTGCGATGCAATCATATCCGCGGCGGCCTGCATATAATCCGGATTTTTCTGCAAATCCTGCAGCAAGAGAAACACACGAAAATGAGGATAGAGCTTCACCAGAAAATTTTTTATTCTGTATTCTTCCTGATTATTGGAGTCATAATAATATTTGCGGACACCGTTCAGCTGTTGTTCATATTGCGACATTACTTGTACAAATTCAGCGGCAAGAGCCACAGCACATTCCGGATCTTCCTGCAAACTGCTCAAACGCTCGAGTTTTGCTGTACTGATCGACATATGATTGATTTTTTCATCAAACACAATGGAATCCACGTTCCCAGCCATAAAGAAGAGATTGGCCGGCAGCATTTTCAACAGTCTGCATGATTCAGATTGAGATACCATAAAATCCAGAAATAATGCAAAATTTTTTCTTGCTTTGGCAGGTCCGGCAAAGGAATTTTTAAATTTCCGGATTTTTTCATAAAACTCCATGTCGACCGAACTGTCTGCAAATGTCTTGTTATTCCGAACGTCAATCAAAGTAAACCAATTGACATATTCATTAGCGAAACGCAATGCAGAGCAAAACTCAGGAACAAATTTGAAAGTAAGATCGTTGGATCCGGTTGATGAAAAAAATTGATCCTGACAGATTTTCCGGTGTTGCTCTTTTGTATTGTATTTTGAATAGGCATCGAGACTCCGCTTCATTGCGGCATAGTATTTCTGCCAGAAAAATTCGATTTCCTGCTGCAGTTCCGGTGCATCTGCCGGAGCTTCACCGCACCAGTAGGCTGTCATCAGATTTTTTATTATCTTATCAATCTCAGCACATATTTGTTTATTATCATACCCTGCGGGAATTTCATCGAGTTTCTGTTTCAGACATGCTGCGGCTGAAGGTGAAAGATGATCGAATGCCGCATCATTACATTCCGGTAAAAATTTATAAAGTCTTGATGTATATTTGAAAAGGGCTCCCAAATCAGAAATGACAAGGGCTTTAAGATAAATTGTTTCCAATTCATCACCATAACAAACAGGTACACACCGGAATGGAACCTCACACAGCAGAGAACAGGTATTATCTACCAGTGCTGCTGCCGTTTTAACATTGCATGCCATGCGCTGTTGATCATTTTCTGCATGGAGCGTATTGATCAGAAATGAACGATCCGCAAAACAGCCGACGCAGTCCCGATATGCCTTCTGGATTGCAATGCAATTGAAATCAGAACGGGGCGTCCATGAGAATGAAAAATATAACCCTTTTGTGTTTTTTCCGGCATATTTCTCCAAAAGCGCCAAAGCGTCGCTTAAAATTCTTTTTTCATCCTCTGATTCTCCCAGGATCATTCTATCCCGTTGCAGGGTTTTCCTGTGCAACAGATTCGGATCATTCAAGTCGGTAAACTTCAAATCCCGGGGCAATTTGCTGATTGCGGCTGCCAAGCGGGGATATCTTTTGCGGTCAGAGGAACTCAACTCTCCAAATTTTCCGCCTTTTTCAAGAATGTAAAGGGCCAGATCTTCGTTATTATAATAGACAGCAGAAGTACAATTCAAAAGCCGGGGATTGATTCCTGCTTTGAGCAATGCCTCTACGACTTCCCGCCGACCCTGATATTCAAATTTCAAAGCAGAAAAAATTGTTTTTTCCCGGGACAATCCATCCTTGACATACCGGACGATGAGATTCGGATCCGCACCGTTTTGCAACAGATAAAAGAACAGTTCCCGGTATTCCTTGTTATTGATTTTTTCGGCAAGCAGCGTCATTACGGTATTTTCTGAATCGTATTGCGAATTTACAGAGGCGCCGCGTTTGAGCAGATCTTTGATCAGTTCCAGTTTACTTTTTCCGGTTTTCCGGGCATATCTTGTAAAAATGATATCATAAAACAGACGTCCGCTCACGGCATTGACCTCCAATTTCAATTTATCAATGAGAGCAAGTCTATCATCCCATAAGGGAAAAGAATCATAGTTGGATGCCCAAACATGCAGCCCTTCAGCAGGGATTTTGATGCCTTCATAAGTTATAACAGGGCTTTGATGCGGAAAGTTCTTATTCGGATAAACCCGGTTGAGATCCAATCCGGCGGAGATCAGTTTTTCAAAAAACGGCAAATACATTTTCAATTCAGCGGGGTGGTATCTGTGAAAATCGCCGTTATGCAGAAGATAATAAGCAGTCGAAATGCCGTATTCATCCGCATAATTCGGATTTGCCCCGGCCTTCAGCAAAGCATCCGTGATCTGAATCCACTCTGCCTTATGTTTTTTTGCAAAATATCTGTTATTCTTTGTATGGATCCACAACGCTCTGCTCCAGAATTCACCGGAAAGATTCTGACTTTTTACCATGTCGATCATTTCCAATATTACAGAAGAACGAACTTTGTCCGGATGGATATATCTGCTCAGAAAATAGTACAAAGCATGAGTACCATCCCGGTCAAAAGTCTGATAAGAAAGTTTTCCTTGTTTAACGAGGTCATGAACCTTCCTAAAATCGTCCGTTTGAAAGATTTCGGGTCGTTTCCGGGTCATCATGACCAATTGTTCTGCATACTTTTCCGGCGGGACAGAATGAAGATGAAATCCGCCGTTATTCCATTTTTCTTTATGATAGACATATACACTGTCCACGGAAGGAATATTTTTCATTGCAGTAAATTCATAGACGGAAGAATCAATAAAAAAGAAATGGAATTTCTTTCCATTCAAAGCCATAAAGGATTCATTCTCCAGCAAGTGTTTTTTAACCGCAATGAACTTGCTCAAATTACGGACATGGACAACAATCACGGGCAGACCGCCCTGTTCCAGTTTCAATAGAGCGTTGTTGTACTCCGTAATGTTGAATTTTTCGGCATAACAGAAAAAAATAGACAGGCACAGGAAGAAGACTGTAATGTTTTTTATCATAAAATCCCTCTGATTTTTTTATTTTATCTGCTAATATACAATGGGATTATGAATATTACAAACTTTTTTTCATAAAAAAATCAAACGCCCGTGTTTTTTAAACACGCAGAAAACACAGCCAGACAATCCCGTGTAGCCTTTACATTATGGACCCGGAATATGGAATAACCGGAAAGATATGAAGCGATCACAGCGCCGCATGTTCCGAAATCCCGTTCTGCCGGCATGGGCTCACCGGTCAACTCGCCCACAAACCGTTTTCTGGAAGGACCGGAGAGCAGAGGATATCCAAGCGCAAGAAGCAATTCCGGATTCCGGATCAGTTCAAGATTATGTCCAGTGTTTTTAGCAAATCCGAGTCCGAGTCCGGGATCAAGAATGATTGATTCCCGTTTCACCCCGGCCTTCAGCGCAACAGAAACAGCCTCTTCCAATTCCCGGCAAACGGTTTCCGCAATTCCATCCGGATAGTTCAAAAATCCCGGATCATTCATCGTATCAGGAGTTCCCCGGGAATGGTTCAGGATCAAACCGGCAGAATATTCCGCAGCTGTTTGTGCCATTTCCGGATCGAAATGAAGACAGCTCACGTCATTAATGATATCTGCGCCCTCTTCCATTGCGGCTTTAGCAACGGCACTCTTTCTGGTATCAATACTGATCAGCACATTCTGATCGACTGAACGGATTTTCCGCAAAACCGGTAAAATTCTGTCTAATTCCTCTTCGACAGAGATTTCTTTTGCGCCGGGACGGGTGGACTCCCCGCCGAGATCGATTATCTCCGGTTCGGCGGAGAGGATAGATTTAATCTTCCTCTCAAGTGAAACACTGCCATCGCTGAAAGAATCCGGAGTTGCATTCAGGATTCCCATGATCACCGGTTTTCCGGGAAAAAGAGTCAGACGGCGGGATCCGCAAAGGAGCTCTTTGAATTGGTTCAATTAAAGACTCTCCACAAAAGTCTTGTATTCTTCTTCTGTCATCAAATCATCCAGTTCTGCCAAATCGATATTTTCCAATTTGCAGAGCCAGCCTTTTTTGCCTTCGCAATGATCATTCAGAAGAGTCGGATCATCATCCATATTGTGATTCACGGCAATGATTGTTCCGCTGATGGGAGAATAAATATCTTCAGATTCAGTGATTGATTCGATTACGCCAATATCATCTCCGACGATTACATCTGTACCTTCCTTCGGCAATTCCACATAGGAGATATCCCCCAGGGAATCGACAATATATCTGGACACTCCGACATACGCTTCATCACCATCGATTTGAACCCACTCATGTTCTGATGAATAATATTTCATTTCAGCCCTCCAACAAAGATTTACCAAGACCTTTTTTCAAATCTGATTCATAGACGTACAGAATCAGAAAAACACACCCGTGTTTTATCATGGGAAATAAAAGCACATATTTGTGTATAATTCAAGTGCAGTTTGCAAAAATTTCCCTATTTTTTTATACTTTCCTGTTTTTTGTGCCGGAAAAAGGCATTTTTTCCTGTTTTTTCACCATTTTTCAGATTCACCGGAAAAAGGTTTTTCCGGAAAAAGAAGATCCCCGGAGAAGAATATCGTCAAAAAATAAAAGAAAAGTCACCTTTTTTCCTGAAAATCCATTTGAAAAAAAAAGAAATGAGTCTATACTTTATATAGTAAAGATTTTGAAGAGAAAGCAGCGTTATTATGGAAAATCTGAAATACAGTCTTGTCCTGAGAGTCCGCGATTTACAGAAATGCCGGACATTTTACCGGGATACTCTTGCATTGGGAGCTCCGGTTCTGGACAGTCCGTTCTGGGTGGAATTTCAAATGGGAGAAACAGGAAAGCTCTGTCTGGAACTTGTTGATACTCTTCCCTCTGCAGAGGAAAAACACAATGTACCTGTATGGATGATGGAAGCGGATGAAGAGCTTCCGGAACAGCTTTCCATGTACCGTTTGCCGGAACAGAAAACACCGGTGATCCTGGGTTATTCCGTAACAGCATTCCGGGATCCGGAAGGAAATGTTTTCTATTTGACTGTCAGAAAAAAGAACTAATTGAGGTTATTATGGCATATCAGGTTATTGCAAGAAAATGGCGGCCGCAGAAGTTTTCCGATATGGTCGGACAGGAACATATCGCCAGGACATTGAAAAATGCAATCATCAGCGACAGAATCGCTCAGGCATATTTGTTTGTCGGTCCGAGAGGAATTGGAAAAACCACCTCCGCAAGAATTTTCGCAAAAGCTTTGAACTGCGAACATCCTGAAGATGGGGAACCTTGCTGCAAATGCAGTTCCTGCCTTGCAATCGCTGAGGAACGCAGTGTCAACGTGATTGAAATTGACGCCGCAACACACACACAAGTGGACAAGGCCCGTGAAATTTGTGAGGAAGTCATCCACCTGCCTATCGGCGCAAAATATAAAATCTATATCATCGACGAAGTGCACATGCTCTCAAAAAGCGCATGGAACGCTTTGCTGAAAACCATCGAAGAACCCCCGGCTCATGCAAAATTCATTTTTGCAACTACAGAAGTCAACAAGGTTTTGCCGACGGTCATCTCCCGGTGTCAGCGGTTTGATTTGCGGAGAATCCCTACAAATCTGATCGCAGACAGGTTGGAGCTTATCGCAAAAACAGAAAATGTTGCAATCTCCCGTGCGGCGATCGATGTGATCGCACGGGCAGCAGATGGTGGGATGCGGGATGCTCAATCGCTTCTGGATCAGATGATTTCATTCTTCTGTACCGGATGCGGTGAAAGTGCAAGCATTACGGAAGAACAGGCTCTTTCTCTGTTCGGTCTGACAGCTCCGGCGGACATGTATTCACTCGTTCAGGCGCTGCTTTTGAATATTCCGCGAAATGTGATTGCCTCGATTCACAACTTCAGCGTTGCCGGAAAAAATCTGGAAATCCTTTTTGATGAGATCCTGACCTGGCTGCGCGGGGTCATGATGTGCGCGATCCTGAAAAATCCTGAATCTGTGATTGAAGAAAATCCGGATCGGATTGAGCTGTTCAAAAAACTGGCAGCAGATTCCGCGCCCGGAGTCGCCCAACGTTTACTGGAACAATTTTCTTCGACCGGCTACCTTCTCCGGGAATCGATCAACAAGCAGATCTTTATCGAAACCCTTCTGCTGAAGGGAATGAGACTTGCTCATGCACCTCAGGTCAGCGATTTGATCGCACGGCTGAATTATATCAGAAAAACAGGCGAGCTTGCCCCGCTGGAAGCAGTCCCTTCGTTTGAACAGATCCCTGCTGTTCCGACAGTTCCCGTAATTCAGGTTCAGAATACGGTTCCGGAGGTTGCTCCTGTCGAGCCTGTCCGGGAAGTTCCGGTTTCCGTCCCCCCTGCCCCTGCAGCAGAAGAGCCTGTTCCGGTGGAAGAAATCCCCGTGGAGGAAATCCCTGTTCCGGTGGAAGAAATCCCGGTAGAAGAAGTTCCGGTTCCGGCGGAAGAGATCCCCGTGGAAGAAGTTCCGGTTCCGGTGGAAGAGATCCCCGTAGAAGAAGTTCCGGTTCCGGTGGAAGAGATCCCCGTAGAAGAAGTTCCGGTTCCGGCGGAAGAGCCGGTTCCAGTGGAAGAGTCAGCCCCCGCGAAAGAGCCGGTTCCGGAGGATGAGTCTGTTCCTGATACGGAAGAGGATTCTGATTTTTCCGGAGAGGTGTCTGACGATGAGTTTGGAGAACCTGATTTTGAAGCAGTTCCTCCTGTTCGGGAAAAATCTGTCCGGGAACTGATGGAAGAAGTCAAGGGAAATCCGATGGTACAGGAAGCTATTGATTTGTTCGGCGGGAAATTGACAGACGTTTACGAGAATAACTGAACATAACAAATCCGGATCGGTGGAGATCTGAACATGTTAAACTATTATGACTTACTGGAAATTGATCCTCTGAGTGGATTCGACACTCTGAAGAAGGCCTATTACCGGAAAGCCAAGACATGCCATCCGGATCTTTTCGGGAATTCTCCGGAGAAAAACCGGGAATTCCAATTGCTTGTGGAAGCGTTCAACGTTCTTTCCAATGCAGAAAAACGGCGAAGCTATGATGAGATGCTCCAAATCCACAATTCTGTTGTGGAGAAAGCAACGGTTGTTGATGCCACCATCATGGATTCTGAAGTGGATGACACCCTGGAAGAGCTGATCGTCGGGAACGATATTCCGGAGAATGCAACTCTTCTGACTCTGTTTCTGGATTTGGAACGGACCCATGTATTCATGACCTGGCGGGAAGCGAAATATTTCTATTCCATTCAGCGTTACCGGACTGCGATGCAAACCTTTTCCCGGCTTGTCCGGATGACCCCCACCAACATCCTGTACAGAGTCTATCTGGCAAGATGTCATGTTCATCTGAAAAACTGGGGACGGGCAAAATACCATTACCGAACAGCACTGGAGCTTGGGAAACGCCGCAAGCCCCCTCAACGGATGGTTCGTGTTCAGCGGGAATTGGAAAATGTTTCCAAAAAACAATACCCGAGACTTTACAAACTCAAACAATTTTTCTTCCCGACAGAGATCAATGAATATCTTTCTCCGGAAGAACAGGTGGTAAGAGAAACAAACCGTTCCATTGCAAAAATCCTGCGGGAACAGGCAAGAGAAGAACGGAACCGTAAACTGTTGAAATAATCAGAAAGGAATATGCTGATATGATAAAACGAATTTTTTTCTTATTCTGTTCGCTCACTGCAGCAGTGAGTTTTGCCGGAAAGCTGGAAGATTTTGCAGATGAGTTTGAATATGTAGTCAAACATGCAAGAACCGTGGAACAGCTGGATTCCAAAGCCAGATTCCGGGATGATTTCCGTTTGAAGCTTTTCCGACTTCAGGCAAGCGCAGCTGATATTCAAATGGTCGCAACCAAAATCGGGATCCGGGAAATCACCATCGGCAACGATGTCAAAGCAATGATTGAAACAATCAATATTGACAGAAAGACCCACCTCAAGCGGGAAAAATGGGAGTCCCGTTCTTTCGCGGTCCGGGATATCCGGCGCCAGATCACCTATCTGAAAAATCTCAGATTTTCTGTGGAGCGCCGCACCTTTG
The DNA here is from genome assembly GCA_017456805.1 of Lentisphaeria bacterium. The sequence goes on along the minus strand of JAFTIQ010000004.1, from coordinate 12,021 downwards.
TGCCAAACAGATACTATCTGGAAGAATTGAATGTCATTATCCGTTTCAGCCGCCGCTGGGAACAATGTCAGAAAATCGCATATTCCAAAAATGTTCTGTCCCCATACGCGATTTCTGAATACCAGAAACGGTATTTTGGAGAGATCCAGCGATTGGCGCGGCTTCTGGATCAGAAAATTAAAAAGGATAGGATCCGGATTTCCGAAAACTATCAGCTCTCCCATAATGTAAACCGTTTTGTGACTGCCTGGAAGATCAACACTCAACATTTTGAAGAAACCCGGAAACGGAATCGGGATAACACTCATTCCGGAGATTACCGGAGCTCCCCGGAAGTGGAAGCAAGATTGAATGAAATGAAACTCCTTGCCGCTGAAATCGAAAAAGATCTCAACTATCTGGTGGAAAGCGGGGTTGTGCTTTATCTGAAAGATGATCGTTTCTCCCCGCAGCAGCTTGCTGAAATGATGAAAAAATTCAAGATGCCTGTCCCAGGTGCAAAACCTGCCGCAGAACCTGAAGCAGAACAGCCGGCATTGAGACTGGATGCAAAAAAATTGACTCGCATGTACAACGAGAAAAAACAGCAGATCTATCTCTCCGAATCCAAAATGAACGGGGTTTCCCAGGATTTTTACAACCGTTACAGAAAGCTTCTGCCTCCCCGGCAGCAGAAGGAAATGGATGAAGAATTGGTCCGTTATACCAAAAATTCCTATCCCCCTGCCCTGGCACGTTCCACTGCAGTGAAAAAAATCCACTTGAAATACAGCGGCAACAAACACGGCTGCACCCCTGAAGAAATTATGAACCTTTTGAATTTAACCCCCGGAGACCTCTAACGATGAACGAACAAGAATTAATTACCGGCCCGATCTGTACAACACAGGATTTTCTGAGTGACGAGCCCTGGAGGGTGTTCCGTATCATGGCGGAATTGGTGGAAGCGATCGAAGAGATGTCCAAACAGGGACCGCTGGTTTCCATCTTCGGATCAGCCCGGACAAAACCGGAAAATCCGGATTTTCAATCTGCGGAAAAACTGGCAAAACTTCTTACGGATTCCGGTTATGGAGTTCTGACCGGCGGCGGTCCCGGGATCATGGAAGCCGGCAACAAGGGAGCCTTTGAAAACGGCGGAAGTTCCGTCGGGTTGAACATTAAACTTCCCATGGAACAGCATCCGAATCCCTATCAGACAACGTCGCTGGATTTCCGTTATTTCTTTATCCGGAAGCTCTGCTTCCTGAAATATTCCGTCGCGGTAGTCGTCTATCCCGGCGGATTCGGAACACTGGATGAAATGAGTGAAACGCTCACTCTGATCCAGACGAACAAGATCAACCCGATCCCGCTTGTTCTTGTGAACAAAAAATTCTGGGCTCCTCTGATCGAATGGTTCAAAGAGGGCTTGCTGAAAGAGGGCTTGATCTCTGAAAAAGATCTGGATCTGTTCATTCTGGCAGATACTCCGGAAGAAGCGCTGGAGCATATCAGAAAATGTCACTCCCGCGTTGTTTTATCCACCTCAATTCCGCAATAATTTTTTACAACAGGACTTTTGATCATGTACGGATTTTTCAAATGTGCCGCTTGTGTTCCCACCGGAAAAGTCGGGGATATCGGCTTTAACCTTGGGCAGTCTTATCTACTTGCAGAAACAGCCATTGATGAGGGCTGTGCAATTGCCGTTTTTCCGGAATTATCCCTGACCTCTGCCACTTGCGGAGATCTTTTCCGGGATAGAATGCTGCTGAAACAGGCAGAAGATGCAGTGGCGGATTTCGCAGATTATACCAAAGAGTCTTCCACTCTGTTTGTACTGGGTGCACCGGTAGAAGATAAAAACAGAATTTACAATTGCAGTATTCTTATTCAAAACGGCATGATCTGCGGGATCGTCCCCAAGAGCTGCCGTTCCGGCAATCCGGTTTTTGCCGCCGGGAACGGAGTGGAAGGACGGGAAATCAATTATGCCGGCATGAGAGTTCCCTTCGGAACAGATCTCATCTTTGAATCAGGGAACGGGGTCCGGATCGGATTGGAAATCGGAGAAGATGCAGACGGTTTGATTCCCCCTTCTGCGGCGCTCTCTCTTTCCGGTGCAAACGTAATCCTGAACCCTGCAGCAGCATACGATTTTGCGGCTCAAACGCGAAAACGCCTTGAGAAACTTTCCGTGCTTTCCCGGATGAGCTTTACTGCAAGAGTTTATGTTTCCGCAGGGGTCTCCGAATCCACAACAGATGGAGTCTGCAGCGGACATTGTGCGGCTTATTCTCTGGGCAAACAGCTCTTGAACGCACCCCGTTTTGAACGGAAAAATCAAATTCACTGTTTCGAATTTGATGCGGAGCAGATCGATTCCGCACGGGTAGCGGACAGAAACTATCTTTCTCTTACCGAGCCCTTTGCGCAGGATCATTTCCGGAATATTGATCTGAACGATCTTCCGGAGTCAGACGGGAGCTTATTCCCATTGGAAAGAACGCCGTTTGTTCCTGCGGAAGAATCTGAAAAAGCCGAACGCTGCGAAGAAATTTTTGAAATCCAGACAGCCGGACTTGCCAAACGGGTGGAGCACACCTTCGCCCAAAAACTGGTCGTCGGGATCTCCGGCGGATTGGATTCCACTCTCGCACTCCTGGTCTGCGCCAATGTCATGAAAAAATTGAACCAGCCGGCTTCTGATATCATCACCGTCACAATGCCCGGATTCGGCACGACTGACAGAACTTATTACAATGCAGTCGGCTTGTGCAAGATGCTCGGTACAGAGCTGCGGGAAGTCAACATCAAAGAGGCTTGCCTCCAGCATTTTGCCGATATCGGCCATGATCCGGAAAACCGAAATGTGGTTTATGAAAATACGCAAGCGCGGGAACGGACTCAGATTCTCCATGATATTGCAAACGGTGTGAACGGGCTCTGTATTGGAACCGGCGATCTCTCAGAAGCTGCCATGGGCTGGTGCACCTTCAACGGGGACCATATCGCCATGTACTCCGTCAACTGTGATGTCCCGAAAAGTTTGATCCGTTCCATCATCAGCCGGGTATCCCGGAACATGGAACCGGAGATCCGGAACATTCTGCAGGATATCATGGATACACCTGTCAGCCCGGAATTGCTCCCGGCATCCGGCGGCGAAATCAAGCAGAAAACGGAGGATATCATCGGACCTTACGAGATCCATGACTTTTTCCTCTATCATTATATCAAGTACCATACATCGCCGGAAAAACTTCTTTATCTGGCAATCCGTGTATTCGGAACAAACTATCCGGAGCAGAAACTCAAAGAGCATCTGCAACTCTTTTTCCGGAGATTTTTCTCCCAGCAGTTCAAACGGAGCTGCTGTCAGGATGGACCGAAAGTCGGCTCTGTTGCACTCTCTCCGCGGACCGATTGGAAGATGCCTTCGGATGCCTCTGCTGCCGAGTGGCTTGCCCGATTGGAAAATTGATTCAACGGACTTCTGCGTACATGCACTTCAGATAAGAAGATTCAGCGAAAAGAGCAGGATGATCGAAAGCATGGGCGGTCCGTTTCCATTCCCGGATCGGTCTGCCCGCCGCTGAGGCTGCTGTTTTCACCCGTTCAAACAATTCATCTGCATGAACCCGGCTGGAACAGGAAGCAAAGACAAGTGTTCCGCCGGGGACACATAATTTGACAGCCAATGCAGCCAGACGGCTGTATGTGTTCAACGCTGCGGGGATCTCCGCTTTGGATTTGGCAAACGAGGGCGGATCCACAATCACAATATCGAACTTTTCTTTTTTGTCGATGAGACCTTTCATGATTTCAAAGGCATCGCCCTTCAGCTCAGAATGGGCACATGCGGCAACTTCTTTCACGGCAGAATTGATTCTGAAATGCAGATCGCAAGCCTCCAGCGCATGACCATCGGCATCGACACTCACGACTTTAGATGCCCCCCCTTTTGCGGCGAAAAGGGAAAACCCTCCGGAAAACGAAAAGACGTTCAACACCTTTTTTCCACGGGAAAGCGAGCTGACTTCTGACCGGTTGTCCCGCTGATCCAGAAAAAATCCGGTTTTCTGTCCATGCAGCAGATCCGCACGGAAGCGGATCCCGTTTTCCAGAAATTCCACGGGAGAATCCGTTCCCTCTTCCACACAATCGGGATATTTTCTCAGTTCACGGGAGAACCGCAGAACTGTTTCTTTGACTTCCGGCACTTCTTCTGTCAGGAGCTCTCTCAGGAGGGCGGCATGAGGAATCCATGCGGCAGAATAGATCTTCAAAACGGCATACCCGGCATATTTATCCGCCACGAGCCCGGAGAAGGAATCGGATTCCCCATTGATGATCCGCCATCCGTTTGTTTCCGGCGGAACTTGCGGCAAACGGCGTTCCAAAGCCCGCTTCAGCAGGACTCGGAACAGCTCTTTTCCCACAGGCGGATCATTTCTTTTAATGGTCAATATTCTGACTCTGACGGGGGAATCCGGATCATACAACCCTGCCCCGAGCCAATTTTTTCCGCTCTGATCGAAGGCGATCGCAGTATCGCCATACGCACCTTCCCGGGAAATTTTCACAATAGAATCAGAGAACACCCAGGGGTGTCCTTTCCGGATAGCAAGAGCGGCTTTCTGATTTAAACGGATTGCAATATTTGCCATGATTCCCCCCTCAGGAAATTGCAGCGGAATAAGCTGTTACTTTGATATCGACTCCGTTTCCGGCAGCATATTCCTTCCGGATCAGTTCGGGAAGATCTTCTGGAGAAACAAGAATTGTCTCAATATCTTCAGCATCGTCGAACTCTGTTTTCAGTTCATTCTGTTCGGCTTCCACAACGGTCATCTTTGCGATATAAACGGTTTCGCCGGTCATTCCCGGAGAGGAATACCCCTGAGGGATCACGGATTGAACTGTTCCGATATATCCGGTTTCTTCCCGGAGTTCCCGGAGGGCTGTAACTTCCGGAGCTTCATCGCCATCCATCAATCCGGCGGGGAACTCCAACACAATTTTTCCGGTGGGGGGACGGAACTGCCGGATCAGGATCAATTTTCCGGAAGGGACGAGGGTAGCGATGATGAGCACAGCGCCGGAACATTTTTTTCTGGAAGCACATTCCCAGGAGCGGATCACGCCCTTGTTATCTTCATATTTCAGCTCATGAAGGGAAAGCCATTTTCCTTCACCCAGAGTGGTTTTATCAAAAATTCTCATAAAAAAAAGCTCCTTATGATTTGACTTTTTATAAATTGCGTGTATAATATAGCATCGTTTTACGAAACTGTCCTGTCAGTTTGCAGATTTTTTTAGATATTTTTCCGTTTTTTTTCGGTTTTGACTTATCTACCCTTGCAATTCACTTGATGAAATTCCTGACGGGCACGGATATTTTCATTAAAACTGATGGAGCTTCCGACCTTGAAGATTTATGGTTTAACAGGTGCTCCGGGATGTGGAAAATCTACTGTATTGAAACTGTTTTCTGATCTTGGACGCTATACATTGGATGCGGATTCGTTATGTGCAGCCATACATAACACCCCCGGAGGGATCTTTCATGAAAAGATCAGAAACCGCTGGGGAAACACTGTTTTGAAAGTTGATGGAACAACAGAGAAACAGCGGCTTGCACAAATTGTTTTTTCCGATCCGGCAGAATTGGCCTGGCTGGAAAGTGAATTATATCCTGCAATGACAGAACAGGCAGAACTGTTTTTTCAGAATTTGCCGGAGAAATCCGTGGCAATTTTTGAAGTACCTTTGCTCTTTGAACGGAAATGGGACATCGGTCTGACCGGCACGATCGCAGTCTGGAGTCCGCCGCAAATCCAAATGCAGCGTCTCCTTGCACGGGGCTGGTCCGCTGAAGAAGCAGAAAAAAGATGCAGCGCCCAGTTCTCCGCAGATAAAAAACTGGAGCTGGCAGATTACGGCATCATCAATGATGATTCCATGGAAAAATTAAAACAACAATGTAATATACTAAATCAGAATGTGTTCTCATGCAGTTGACAATTCACAGCGGGAATATTCCTGTTATTTGAAAAGACAATTTGTTAGAACACCGGTTTCCTGAAAAGGAGAGACGAATGGCAAACGAAGAAATTGAAACAAACCAGAACATCACCCCGCCCGAAGTGCAGGATCAGACTGTCCCGGAAAAACCCAGACGCGGCAGACCCCGCAAGACAGCCCCCCCCGCTGAAACAGAATCCGCCGGACAGGAAAAACCTCAACAGCCCGTCAAACGGAAAGCTGCCGCAGCAGATGATCTCAGCGATATGCCCATCCCCGATGACGTCCGCCCGGATAAATTGGTCGTCTCCGTGGAAGAATCCGTTCCCGATACCGCTCCGGTTCACAGAACACAGCAGATCCCCGATAAACTCCCCGAACTTTCCGCCTCCCTCAACAGCGAAGAACGGGCAGAAATCCTCGAACAGCGCGAACAGCAGATCATGCTGAAAGAAGCTCAGGAACAACAGGAAATCATGCGCTATGAAGCAGAAAAACTTCAGCAGCAGCAACAGGATACAGTCTATCATTCCGAAGATGATGAAGATACTCCCGCAGAAGCCCCCGCAGCACCGGCTGCCCCTATGCAGCAGAGACAGACTCCCCCGCAGATCGATGATTCCGCAGCAATGCTTTTCCGGGAATACTCCGAACGTCCCCAGCAGCGGCAGAATATGAATAACCGCAACGGACATTATCAGAACAACCGGAACAACAATAACCGGAACAATAATAACCGGAACAATAACGGCCGTTATAATAATATGAATAACAATAATAACAACCGTTATCGCCAGATGATGAATCAGGATCGTATGCAGCAGCATTATATGCAGCCGCAGCAGAGACAGATGCCTCCGCAGATGATGCCCGCTGACGGAACCATGCCCGCAGAAGGCGAACCCCAGGTCTTTGAAAAAGCTCCGGATATCGATATCACCGAACTGCAGGAAAAATCCATGCAGGAACTCAGCGAAATGGCTCGTAATCTGGGAATCGAAGGACTCGGCGCACTGGAAAAATCCCGCCTTGTCTTTGAAATCCTCCGGGTCACAACAGAGCGCAGCGGTGCTGTTTACGGAAGCGGGTTCCTGGAAATTCTGCCCGACGGCTATGGATTCCTCCGTTCTGCCGCATACAGCTATATGCCCTCCTCCGAAGATATCTATGTCCACCAGGCACAGATCCGGAAATTCTCCCTTAAAACAGGTGATTTCATCCGCGGCCAGATCCGTCCTCCCAGAGAAAAAGAACGGTTCTTTGCCATCATGAAGATCGATACGATCAACAATGAAGCTCCGGAAAAGAAGCGGAATATCATTCCCTTTGCAAGTTTGACTCCTTACTTCCCCACGGAACGTCTGGTCATGGAAAACTCTCCGGACGAACTTTCCACCCGCGTAGTGGATCTTGTCACTCCCGTCGGGAAAGGACAGCGCGGTCTGATCGTTGCACCGCCGCGAACTGGGAAAACAGTCCTCATGCAGAAAATGGCGAACGCCATCCGGAAAAACAATCCGGAAGTCCATTTGATCGTTCTGCTCATTGATGAACGCCCGGAAGAAGTCACAGATATGAAACGGAGCGTGGATGCGGAAGTCGTCAGCTCCACCTTTGATGAACCGCCCGAACGCCATGTCCAGGTGGCGGAAATGGTCATCGAAAAAGCAAAACGCATGGTGGAATACGGCAAAGATGTTGTGATTCTTCTTGACTCCATCACCCGTTTGGCGCGGGCATACAACACCCTTGCACCCCACAGCGGAAAGATCCTCTCCGGAGGGGTGGATTCCAATGCGCTTCACAAACCGAAACGGTTCTTCGGAGCTGCAAGAAACATCGAAGGTCATGGAAGCCTTACCATTCTGGCGACTGCGCTGATCGACACAGGGAGCCGGATGGATGAAGTGATTTTTGAAGAGTTCAAAGGAACCGGAAACATGGAACTGCATCTGGACAGACGTCTTGTTGACAAACGTGTTTATCCTGCGATTGACATTGAAAGTTCCGGCACCCGTAAGGAAGAACTGCTTCTGCATCCGGATGAATTGCAGCGGATCTGGGTTCTCCGGAAAGCCATGAATGGAGTCCCGCCGGTCGAAGCAATGGAACTGATCGTCGGAAAACTCAAAAAGATCAAAACCAATATTGAGTTTCTCCTGACGCTTCAACCCTGATCATCGACAAAAAATAAATAAGGGGCTGCGGAGTCTTTTTCATGCAGCCCTTTTCTGATTTGATCCCACAAAAAAACGGAGCAATTCCGGAAAAAAAAGGAAAATTTTTATGACATTTGGAATCATTGCCGGTTTTATTTCAGCTCTTCTGATGAGCGGAAGCTATATTTTCTCCCGGGCATATTTCCGCAAACATGAAGATCCGATTCAGCTTGCGGTCCATTCCCAGTTCAATATGCTTTTCTTCGGAATCATTCTTCTTGCCGGCAGTTCCTTTTTTCTGGAAATGCCGTGGAACCGGACCTTTCTTCTCTATCTTGCGGGGGAAGCATTTTTCTTTCTGTTTTCCCAGATCAGTTTCTTTATGATGCTGCGGCATGTGGAAGCCTCCCGGGCGGCATCGCTGATCGGATTAAAGGTATTGGCGATTGCTGTTCTCAGTCTTCTGATGGGAATTTTTCCAACGGGAGTACAATGGATCGCAATTGTTCTGTGCAGTTTGGCGGCAGTTGGAATGAACTATTCCGGAGGGAAGATTCCGCTGAAAAGTATTTTCTGGCTTCTGGCATCGGTATTCGGCTATGCGATTTGTGATATCTGCATTACGGAAATGATGAATCAGATGACGGGCAGCTCCATGATGCTGAATGCGGTATGTGTGATGGGCTTCACCTACACAGCGATCGGAGTTTGTGTCCTGCCGGGATTGATCAAATACCGTCCGACGGTTCCCGCCTTGAAAGAGGCGCTTCCTTACAGTGTATTTTACTTTGGATCGATTCTGTTTCTGATGGCATGTTTCGGCACGATCGGAGTTATTTTCGGCAGCATCATCCAGTCAAGCAGGGGAGTCATTTCTGTGATTCTTGGAGTTGTTCTTCTGAAACTCGGACTGGAAAAAAATGAGCCGGATGTCCCCAGAAAAGTGTGGATCCAGAAATTGGTCATGTCCATTCTGATGCTCGCAGCGATGTCACTTTATGCATTATCCAACTTGCAGAAATGATTGTCAAGGAAAAAAACGCAGAAAAAGCGTAAATTTTCTTTACAAGTAAATTTGAAAACATCGCAAGTTGAGTATATGTTACCACGACTAATATCTCTTAACCCTCAGCGGAGCGAAAATTATGGGCGGTTTTTTTGGCGTCATTTCAGAAAATGACTGCGTAGCGGATCTGTTTTATGGGACAGATTATCATTCGCACCTTGGAACCAAACGTGCCGGGATGGCAGTAACCGACAGGAACGGAATCATCCGGCGATTTATCCACGATATCACCAATGCACAGTTCCGGTCGAAATTTGACAGTGATTTGCCGAAACTTGCGGGGAAATGCGGGATTGGTGTGATCAGCGACATGGAAGACCAGCCGCTGGTCATCTGTTCCCACCTTGGGACCTATGCGATCGTAACAGTCGGCAAGATCAATAATATCGATGAGCTTGCAGAACATTTATTCAACCACGGACAATCCCATTTTGCGGAAATGTCTACCGGGGAATATAATCCGACAGAAGTCATTGCCTCTCTTATCAATATGAAAACAACTGTGGAAGAGGGGATCACTTACGCACAGGAAGTAATCGACGGCTCCTGCTCTGTTCTGGTTATGATCGACAATACGATCTATGCCGCCCGTGACAAATACGGCAGAACGCCGGTTGTCATTGGGAAACGGCAGGGCGCCCACTCAGCGGCAATGGAATCCACTGCTTTGCCGAACTTGGATTTTGATACAGAATGTGAACTTGGTCCCGGAGAAATCGTAAAGCTGACAGCCAACGAAAAAATCCAGCTGAAGGCGCCCGGCGAATGTATGCAGATCTGTTCTTTCTTCTGGGTCTACTTCGGATATCCCTCCTCCAATTATGAAGGAACCAATACAGAAACGGTCCGTTATAAGAACGGAGAATTGCTTGCAGAGGGCGATGATATTGATGTTGATTCTGTCTGCGGGATCCCGGACTCCGGAGTTGCACATGCGATCGGCTATTCCAATGCCAGAAAGAAACCTTATTTGCGCGCATTGGTAAAATATACTCCCACCTGGCCCCGGTCTTTTATGCCTACCAGTCAGGAAATGCGGAACCTGGTGGCAAAAATGAAACTGGTTCCGGTGGATCATCAGATTGCCGGAAAGAAATTGCTGTTCTGTGACGATTCTATCGTGCGCGGAAATCAGTTTAAGAGCATTGCCAAACGGCTCTACGAACGCGGAGCCCAGGAAGTTCACATGAGATCAGCCTCCCCGCCGCTGCTGTTCCCCTGCCGTTATCTGAATTTTGCCCGGTCGAAATCCACTTTGGATCTTGCGGCGCGGAGAGTGATCAATACTCTGGAAGGCGGAGAACCCTCTGCTGAAATTCTTCAGGAATATATCACCGCCGGAAGTGCAAAGAACTTGCAGATGATCGATGAGATCCGGAAAAGTCTTGGTTTGACCACGCTGAAATATCAGACGATCGAAAAGATGATTGCCGCGATCGGTCTGCCGAAGGAAAAAGTCTGCACCTACTGTTTCGACGGCTGCAAAGGATGCTGTTCAAAGTGCAAGTAATTGCATAGAAACAAAAAATCGGCTCTTATCCGAACTTTCCGGGATAAGAGCTTGATTTTTTTCAGGGAGTCCAGTATGTCTGTTTCAAAAATCCTTCTGATCCTTTTTTCCCTCTGCCTGATCATCGGAGCGTTTGACTATCTGCGCAATAATAAATGGAAACTCGGAGAACGGTTCACTGCCGGAATTCAGGCATTTGAACCGCTGTTTCTGACAATGGCAGGAATCATTGTCCTGATCCCCTGTTTTCAAAAATTGCTGGTTCCGGTTCTGACCCCTTTTGCGAACGTGACAGGGGTTGATCCCGGAGTGTTTGCCGGTGTATTTATTGCCAATGATATGGGCGGATTCCAGCTGGCACACTCTCTGGCACAGGATTCCAGAGTCGGGGATTTCAGCGGGATGCTGCTGGGATCTGTGCTGGGAGTCAATTTTGTTTTTACGCTTCCAGCCGCATTGAAAATGATCGAAAAAGAGGATCGGGAATATCTGTTCAAAGGGCTGCTTTTCGGATTTATCACCCTGCCCCTCGGATGTCTCGCCGGAGGATTGACTGCCGGGTATCCGCTGGGATTCCTTCTGTGCCTGCTGATCCCCGTCACCATTGTCGCTCTGCTTTCCGTTCTGCTGCTTTGGCTGATTCCGGAAAAATTGACAGCTCTGCTTTCGAAGCTGGGGAGAGCGATCGAAGTGATTGCACTTGTCGGGATCGTGTCAGCGATCACGGTTGAGCTGACAGGGTTTGGAAATCTGAACTCCTGGCTTGAACCGATTCAGGAAGGAATCAAAATTGTGGGATCCATTGTGATCGTTCTTCCCGGAGCGTATGTTTTTATTGAATTACTGAACCGGAGCTGCAAAAAGGGATTTCTCTTTCTCGGAGAAAAAATGGGAATCAACCACATAGCCGTCCTCGGAATGATCACGACACTGGCGAATTCCATTCCCACCTTTCTGATGATCAAAGATATGGATCAGAAAGGAAAAATTCTGAATTTCGCATTTCTGACCGGCGGAGCGTTTGCGCTGGGAGATCATCTTGCATTCTGCTGCGCGATAAAACCGGAATTGGCGCTGCCGCTTCTTGTGACAAAATTAACAGCAGCATTCTCTGCTCTGCTCCTTGTTTCCCTCATACCTAATTCCGTGAAGCTTTTTTCCTGAAGACTTCACATTTTCTTTTTTTGGCAATTTTTTGCCATTTATGACTCAATTTTTGATATCAAAAATGTTTCGCGGCAGGATTTTTCTTTTATTGTTGTTTTCCGCGTTAACAT
>JAFTIQ010000057.1 GCA_017456805.1 Lentisphaeria bacterium | reverse complement strand
TGTTATCTTCATGTTTTTTACTTGCATTTTTAACTTTTCGGATTATATTACTAATGTTGCCAGTAATTGATACAGGAATTACTGGCAACATTTTTTTTGTTTCAAGAGAGAAAATTGGTATTTTTTCAAGAGAGAAAATTGGTATTTTTTCAAGAGAGAAAATTGATATTTTTTCTGGTAGGGATTTGGGGACTGAAGAGTTTGGTATAGATTGGTAGATTTTAGAGATTTTTAACCGATACATCTTCTTTTTTTGAATCTAAGATGCTCTTTTCTACATTTTCTTTGCTTCTTCTGCTTGACTTTTATACCTTACGATATTATATTACAATGTTGCCAGTAATTGATGCAGGAATTACTGGCAACATTTTTTTGGTTCAAGAGAGAAAAATTTTGGACTTTTTTAAGTTTATTTCTAAGATGTTTTTCTAAGGACTTTCAAGGTTTTTCATGGTCGTTTCTAAGGTCATTCAAGGTTTTTCATGGTCGATCAAGATTTTCCGAAAATTACAGAAATCTATTGATTTGCTGATAATATGTTTTATTTAAGAGCACTCCATTCAAAAGATGTTCAGAATATGTCACAAAACCAGTTTGAAGCCGTTTGTTCCCGATGCGATTCATCATTACAGCTTTATCTTAACAGGCATAATAACTGTTTCTCAAAACAAACATTATACAATTTTATCAACAGAAAAGATTTTTTCAGATTCGAAGTTATTATTTTACATAAGAAACAGATAAACATTACTTGATTTTTTTATATTTTGTGATATAGTATAGGACTGCAAAAAACAAAAAACAGAGGAGTTTTGAAAATGGTCAATCGTTTCGTTCTCAACAGCATTTCCTATCATGGGAAGGGTGCAATCAAAGAAATCCCCGGTCTGCTTCAGGCAAAAGGATTCAAAAAAGCGTTTATCGCAACCGATCCGGACTTGATCAGATTCAATGTTGCAAAGAAAGTCACAGATCTGCTGGATGAAGCGAAATTCGCTTACGAGATCTACTCCGATATCAAACCGAACCCTACCATCGAAAACGTTCAGTCCGGAGTGGAAGCATACAAAAAATCCGGTGCTGATTGCATGATCACCATTGGCGGAGGCTCCTCCATGGACACAGGAAAAGCGATCGGGATCATCATCAACAACCCCGAATTTGCAGACGTCCGTTCTCTGGAAGGTGTTGCCCCCACGAAAAACCGGACAGTGTTCACCATTGCAGTTCCCACCACCGCCGGAACCGCAGCAGAAGCCACCATCAACTATGTGATCACTGACGTTCAGAAAAAACGGAAATTCGTTTGCGTCGATATCAACGATATTCCCGATATTGCAATCGTTGATCCCGATATGATGGCATCCATGCCCAAAGGTCTGACCGCAGCAACCGGAATGGATGCTCTTACTCACGCGATCGAAGGTTATACGACCAAGGCAGCATGGGAACTGGCAGATTGTCTGAATCTGGAAGCAATCAAGCTCATTGCCAAGAGTCTGCGGAAAGCTGTTCAGAATGAAGACGACGGACGGGAAGGAATGGCACTGGGACAGTTTGTCACCGGCATGGCGTTCTCCAACGTCGGACTCGGAATTGCTCACTCCATGGCACACACGCTGGGAGCTGTTTATGATACCCCCCATGGAGTTGCCTGTGCAATGATGCTTCCGATCGTCATGGAATACAATGCCGAAACCACCGGAGAAAAGTACAAAGCAATTGCAGAAGCCATGGGCGTTGACACCACCGGAATGGATCAGGCTCAGTACCGTGCAGCGGCTGTCGATGCAGTCCGGAAACTCTCTGCAGATGTCGGAATCCCTGCAAAGCTTGCTGCTTTGAAAGAAGAAGATCTGGATTTCCTTGCAGAAAGCGCATACGCTGATGCATGCCGTCCGGGCAATCCCAAAGAAACCTCTGTTGCGGATATCAAAGAACTGTTCCGCAAACTGATGTAATCTGAATCTGTTTTTTCCTTTCGGGTCTTCCGGTGCACTTGTTGTTCCGGAAGACTTTTTTTTGAAATAAAAGCATTTTTCTCCGGTTCAATCTTCCGGGAAATCTCTGCACTGCACTTTTTTATACAGATTCCCGGGGATTCGGACTTGAAAAAATCAGAAACGGGGTGTATCTTACCGCTTAAAAATCAACAGCGTAATTTTTATAAACGGAAAGGATCTTTTTATGTTGACGATTTTGTTTGGACTTCTCGGTGCGGGAGCCGTTTTTACTGTACTCTACCGGATGACTGAAATCGGAATGTTCTGGAGTGTGATTCTGGGAATCGTTGGTTTCATGGTTGTCCAGCTTATCATTTCTCTGCTGCTCCGGATGAAGATGAAAAAAATCAATCTGGAACTTCAACAGGTTATGCTTGGCACGCAGAAGAATCTGGAACGGAAACAGCAGATGTTCATCCGTCAGCGGAATACCAATCAGACCATGATGCGGATGCAGATGGAAGCCGAACAGAAGAAAGGCATCGAAGAAGCCCTGAAAGTCTGCGAACAGTTCCGCCCCATGTGCAAGTGGAATCTGATGATGAAAAAACAGATTGCCACCATGCAGATGGCGTTTCATTTCCAGATGCGCAACTGGGCTGAAGTGGACCGGCTTCTCCCCTCCTGCGTCTTCCTTGATGCTCAAACTGTCAGCATGAAACTTGCCAGACTTTATAAGACAAAAGATGAAGGGCTGGATAAATTCTACAAAAAGAAAACCCGGATGCTCCGGAAAGATTCTATCGTTCTTCCTGCTGCGACTTACAGCTGGATCCTTTTGAAACTTGGCAGAAAAGAAGATGCGCTGAAGGCATTGAATGATGCTCTGAAAAAATGTGACAGTGCGATTCTTACCCATAACCGGGATGCAATTGTGAATGACAAACTGAAACAATTCTCCAATGCAGAACTCGCAGAAAGCTGGTATGTACTGGCTCTGGAAGAACCGAAAATGCAGAAGATTCAGCAGAGAGTTGCTTACAGATAACAAGACAGTGAAAGGGGTTTGAACGATGAGTAACTGGATCAAAATTTTTTCCATTCTGGCAATTGTGGCAATTTTCACCGGTTGCGGTGAACAGAAAAAGAAAATCAGAATCGGTGTTTCCGTCCCGGCGGCATCTCATGGATGGACTGGCGGCGTGGTTTGGAACGCACAGCAGGAAGCAAAGAAAATCGAAGCAGCCAATCCGGATGTGGAAGTCATCGTTACAACTGCTCAGAATACAGCGGAACAGGTGGATCGCATTGAAAATCTTCTGATGCGTCAGGTGGACGCGCTGGTTGTCCTTTCTCAGGAGCCGGGCCCCCTCACAGAAGTTTGCAAACGCGCAAAAGAAAAAGGGGTATATCTTGTCATTGTTTCCAATCCTCTCTCCGAGCCCTGTCAGGATGTTTTTGTCAATGGCAGCAACACCAGTTTCGGGGAAGCCTCTGCGGAAGCACTCGGACAGATCCTGGGCGGAAAAGGAAATATTCTTGTCATGGAAGGAATCCCCTGCCCTATTAATACGGACCGTGTTACAGCTTTCAGAAAACGGCTGGCTGAAAAATATCCCGGGATCCGGATCATGGAATCTCAAGCGGCTTACTGGAATACGGAAAAAGGGCTCTCCCTGATGGAAAACTATCTCCAGAAATATAAGCAGATCGATGCTGTATGGGCTGGTGATGATGACGTTCTCAAAGGTGCGGTTCAGGCTTATCTTGAATCCGGAAGAACCGATATCAAAGCAATTACAGGCGGAGGAGGAAGCAAGGATACCATCAAGAAAATCATGGATCGGGATCCCATCGTCCGCGCAACAGTCACCTATCCTCCCAATATGGTAGCTGTCGGTATGCAGCTGGCATTGAAGGGGCTTCGCGCAGGCAAGAAAACCGATCCGGCAGAAAAAGAGGTCATTATCCCCTCTGAAGTTGTCACACCGGAAAATGCGAAGAATTTCTACTTCCCTGACTCTGTTTATTGATCGGGAGTTATGACAATGCCGGAAATTGAATCACGCATTGCCGAGCTTCGGAATCAAATCCGGGAAGCTGACCGGAAATATTATGTCCTGGATGCGCCGGAACTCACAGATGCCCAATATGATAAATTGATGGCGGAACTGAAGCAGCTGGAAGCAGAACATCCGGAACTGATCACACCGGATTCGCCCACTCAACGGGTCTCAGGAACTCCACTGCAGGAGTTTCCATCCGTAAAACATACCACAAAACTTCTGAGTCTTGATAACGTTTTCGACCTGGAAGGATTGCGGAACTTCGATAAAAAGATCCGGGAAGTCTTCCCGAATCCGGCATACGAAACAGAGCTGAAAATTGACGGTTTGACCGTTGAAGTCGTCTATGAAGAAGGCGTTATGGTTCAAGCCTCCACCCGTGGCGATGGTGTCACCGGAGAAGATGTCACAAGCAACGTCAGAACCATCCGGAGCATTCCCTTGCGGATTCCGACAGATCTCGCCCGGCTGGAAATCCGGGGAGAAGTTTATATGCCGAAAACTTCTTTCCTGAAACTCAATACAGAATGTGAAGAACAGGGAAAAAATACCTTTGCCAATCCCCGGAATGCAGCAGCAGGCTCTCTCCGGCAGCTGAATCCGGCAATCACAGCGGATCGCGATCTCTCTGCGTTCTTCTATGAGATCCAGTTCGCTGACGGAAAAGAATTTTCCTCCCAAAAAGAAAAAATCGATTTTCTGCGGCAGATGGGGCTGCCCGTTAATCCAATGAACGATCTCTGCGATGGAATCGATGCTGTATGGGCAAAACAGGAAGAATTTCTCGCGGCACGCCATGAACTGCCCTATGATATCGATGGAGTCGTCATCAAAC
The DNA here is from genome assembly GCA_017456805.1 of Lentisphaeria bacterium. The sequence goes on along the minus strand of JAFTIQ010000057.1, from coordinate 5,270 downwards.
TGAATGATCTCTCTGCTCAGAAAACGCTTGGAGAAACCTCCCGGTGTCCGCGCTGGGCGATCGCATACAAATTCCCCGCAGAAGAAGCGGAAACGGTTCTGGAAGATGTTACCCTCAATGTGGGCAGAACCGGGGTAATCGCGCCGACAGCCGTCTTGAAACCGGTTCATCTTGCCGGTTCCGTCATCAGCCGCGCGACCCTGCACAACTTCGATTATATCGCAATGAAAAATCTCCTGATCGGCGACCATGTGGTCATCTGCAAAGCAGGTGATGTAATTCCGGAAATCCTGAGATCTCTCCCGGAAAAACGGACCGGTTCTGAAACGGCGATCCCAATCCCGGAACAGTGTCCTGCATGCGGCGCAACTGCGGTCAGGAATCATGGCGAAGCGGCATACCGGTGCATCAATTCGGATTGCCCTGCCCGGCTCCGGGAAAGCCTGCGGTTCTTCACCTCCCGCGATGCAATGGATATTGAAGGAATGGGGCCGGCAGTCATTGACCTTCTCCTCGAAGAAAAACTTGTGGGCGGAATCGCTGATATTTATACACTCAACATGTTCCAGCTCGTCGTCCTTGACCGTATGGGAACGAAATCCGTACAGAATCTCCTGAACGCCATCTCGGAAAGCAAAAAACGGGACCTTCCGCGCCTGATCACCGCCCTCGGAATCCGGAATGTGGGAATCCGGACCGCTCAGGAACTCTGCAAACATTATCCGGATATGGATTCTCTGATGAATGCAACCACTGAGGAGCTTCAGAAAATCGGGGATATAGGCCCCATCGTGGCAGAAAGCATCACCGCCTTTTTCGCAGATGAAAAAAACCGTGCACTGATCGGACGTTTGAAAGAATACGGCATTAATATGAAGCTGATCCAACTGGAAACTCTGCCGCAGATCCTGGAAGGAAAAACATTCGTCTTTACTGGAACGCTCAGCAGCATGACAAGACAGGATGCCGGGGAAATCGTCCGGCAGCTGGGCGGAAAAGTTTCTTCCTCTGTCGGCAATTCCGTTGATTATCTCGTTGCAGGAAGCTCAGCAGGCAGCAAACAGGAAAAGGCTCTCGCGCTGGGAATCACGATCCTGACAGAACAGCAATTCCTGGAAATGGCTGGAAAAGAAATGCCGGAAACGCCTCAAAATAATGAACCCGAACAGCTTTCCTTATTCTGAACAATGATTGACCTCTCTAAAATTTCAAACGGGATCGTCCTTTTCACCTTCGATGACGGATGGACCGATCAATGGCTGGAAACCATCCCGCTCTTTCAGGAGTTCAATGCTCATGCAACCTTCTTCTATCCGGGTGCCCTGCCCGAAAAAGATACGGACGGAATGAAAAAACTGATGGATGCCGGTCATTCCGTCGGTCTTCACGCCTTGAAACATCTGGACGCGGATATCTGCATTGAAGAATATGGGGAAGAGGCTTACCTGGAAGCTGAGATTTTTCCTCAGCTTTACGCTTTGAAAAATGCCGGGATCAAAACAAAAAATTTCGCTTATCCCAATAACCTCAGAAATGAAGAAACAGATAAAGTGCTGTTGCCTTACTTCAAAAAATTCCGTGCCGGACTGCCCTCAAGCCCCCTGAAAGGATATGATATTTCCTCTCAGCCGGATGCTTTTATGACCATGGAAGAAGCCGCGAAAACCTACGTTTACGGCGGCTGCGGGATCGGTGAATTTTACCTGACAAAATGGGATAATCTGGAACGGGCAATGCTGAAAGCCTCGAAAGAAAATCTGCTGCTGACCTTTTTCTCCCATGGAATTTCAGAAAATCCGAACAAAATCAGCATGAAAACAACTCTTTTGCGGCAATGTTTGGAGCTGGCTGCGGATTCCGGTTTAACGGTTGCAGGTTTTGACGATCTGCCCTGCCCTGATCCGCTGCAGCCCCGGTAATCCGGAAACAATACGGGACAGCGCGGTGTTTTCCAACGCTGTCCCGTTTTTTTGTAATTTATTTATGCAATTGCCAATGTACTGTAAGTTGCGCCATCCTTGATGAGCCAAGCGGTCATCTGATCGGTGGCTGTGTTGTGAATTAACAAATCATCCGTTCCGTCATTGTTATAATCCGTGATGCTTGCAATTTCCTCAGTCGCGGACAAGTTGCCAAGCCAGAGATCTTCACTTGTAGCATAAAGATTCGTACCGTCAGATACCAAGGATTCTTCGATGCCATCGCCATCAAAATCGCCGGATCCAAGATCGGTCCAGGCATCTCTTGCCGTTGCATTGCTGACTTTCAACGTCAAAGCCTTACTGTTTGTAGCATCATCGAAACAATAGAGAGAATAAGTCTTTCCATTGTAGGTCAAACTCTTTGTTGTTGAGAAGGTTCCGACTTCCGTACCATCGACTTCAAGAGTGAACGTACCTTTCTTAGCTTCCAACGCCCAGTTAGCAAGGATATAAGAACCGCTTGCCTGATCTGCCGCGACGGAAATCGTCATATCCGCTTCGCGAGCAACATAATAACTATTCAACATCGCCTCACGATAGGATTCCTGCATAGCAGATGCCGAACGTTCCGATACATCAAAAGTAATGGATGTTTCATCCGTCACAACCGCATTTCCAGCAAGGTTCGCCCGACCATGAATGACCGTTACTCCAAGCAAAGTTCCGCTGTTGTTGCAAGTCAATGTACCGTAAACCGTATTTTTCCCGGCTTTCGCACCGGACATAACCGTCAAACCACCACCGGAACTGACAACTGTATCATAAGATGTTGCACCGGAACCGACCATAAGATAGGAGCCGTAATCAACTTTGTTCAAAGAAGCCATTCCGCCCTGATAAACGGATGTAATTGTTCCGCGCTGCATGTTGGTGTTGTAAATCTTTCCGCCGGAGACGTAAACTCTTGCACCATAACTTGTAACAGTATCCGTAACATTCCCGGAAGAATAGACGTATATGATACCGTTTGTCATAAGTTTTGTATCATCCGCGCTTCCGCCGGAAAGGACTTTCATTGCTCCGCCATCTTTCATGATGCAGCCGCTTGCTTTTCCGCCGCTGGACACAATGATCGTTCCTTTATTGGCAATCTGACCTTTCCGAACCGCACTGCTTTCGATGGTCATAGATCCGCCATAAAGCAACTCAACATTATAAACGGTTCCGCCGTAATAGTTCATGGTCCCGCCGTTTTTCAACGTTGCGCTGGTGACTTTTGCTCCGTTATAAACCGCAAGTGTTCCGCTGGAATTGACGGTCGTACTTGTAAGCTGTCCGCCGCTGTAAACGTATGCCGTACCTTTGCCGTTAAAGGTCAGAGCGTTGACTGTTCCGCCGGAAGAAATATTCAGTTCTGCGCCGGAATAAAGGTTCACTCCAAACATGGAACCTCCCTTGGAAATATTCACAGCAGCCCCTTTGAACGCAGAAGTATAATTCGCTTTTCCGGCAACATTCATCACCCCGCCGGAACTGACCGTGATCTGATTCGCCGTTCCGCCGAAAAGAACTTTCATGATCTTTCCTGATCCGATCTTCAATCCGCTGGAAGCTTTCGCAGAACCGACGGTCACAAAATCATTCACCAGACAACTGGTGATTTCTGAAACATTTCCAGCCGCATCTGTGGCGCGCCAGTAAATTGTCTGGTTGCTATTCACCACAGCGGAAGATCCTGTGATCCAGGTTTGCTTGTTGACGCTGTATTCGATCGTCGAACCCGATTCATCAGCCGTTGCTGACAAAATAATATCGGTGCAGTTGGATGAAATCTTTTTCTTGACCGTTAACGTTGGCGCGATCTTATCAGCCTTGTTAACGACGACTGACAGAACTTTTGTTTCTTCGTCATATTCAAGATTCAGGCTCATACTCCAGATATTCAGGGGCTTTTCCATATCAAGGGAAAGTGTACCCTCTTTCAAACCGATATCATTCCGGACCGTAATCGTCTGATCAAAGTTTTCAACATTGCCAATGAGCTGATAAGTCCCCGCTGCCTGCATGATGTCAATGGTGATACTGTAAGTGCCTTCTCCGGAAACATAACTCCAGTCATTGAGCAGAACTCCGTTTTTTTGCTGCCGGTCGGAAATATTAAAGTCTATATTGCCATTGTTTTCAAGCTTGGCATAATAGCCTTCCAATGTAACATTCCCTGCAAACGAGACATCGCCATTAATGACCATCGTGCCGCTGTTATGGACTGTATCAGTCGTTGTTGCAAATGCGGCATCCCCAAGTACAACCTTGCCGTAAACATCGTTGTAAATCGCGCCGCCGACAATCGCTTTATTTCCGGAGAAAACGGCGTCATCGCCGATGTTCAGAACTCCATCTTCCTGATAAATTGCTCCGCCGGTGTAACTTGCCATATTTTCTGAAAAAACGGCTTTTCTGCCAATCGTAATGTTGCCGTCGGAGTTATAAATCGCGCCGCCGGTGCGTTTTGCAGCATTCCCGGAAAATACAGCATCATCTCCCAAGGTCACAGCGCCGAAAATATCATTATAAATCGCGCCCCCGGTATAACTTGCTGCATTCCCGGAAAACATTGCACTGTTTCCGATAATCGCACTTCCATCACAGTTGTAAATCGCTCCGCCGTTACGCCGTGCCGTATTTTCTAAGAACAACGCACTGCTGTTCACTGTCAAGGTTCCCTTGTTATTGTAAACAGCCCCGCCGGAACTTGCCATGTTTTTTGAAAAATCAGCGAGGATTCCGATAGACATGTTTCCGCTATTCGCAACAGCCCCGCCGGAACTTGCCATGTTTTCTGAAAAAACGGTTCTGGAATAAATGGTCATTGTTCCAGCATTGTCTATTGCTCCACCGGTTAAAGCTGTTTTATTCCCGCTGAATACGACTCTGGATTCAATAGCGATAGGACCTCTGCTGTTAGTGATTCCCCCGCCAGACCAACGAATTTCTTTCAAAATTCCGCTATCGTTATACAGTCTGCCCCCAGTAAGCAGCCAGATATCACTCGCAACTCCGCCGGAGGAGATGTCCATTCTGCCGCCGGTGTTGATGGTTGTGCTGTTCGCGACTCCGCCGGAGATCTCCATTCTGCCGCCGGAGGAGATGGTTGTGCTGTTCGCAACTCCGCCGGAGTAAAAGAGCATACTGCCGCCGGTGTTGATGGTTGTGTTGTTCGCAACTCCGCCGGAGTAAAAGAGCATACTGCCGCCGGTGTTGATGGTTGTGTTGTTCGCAACTCCGCTGGGGACGTTTCTGCCGCCGGAGAAAATGATCATACTGCCGCCGGTGTTGATGGTTGTGTTG
>JAFTIQ010000003.1 GCA_017456805.1 Lentisphaeria bacterium | reverse complement strand
ATATTCAGCTCATCAACAATCCTTTTTCAGACAAATTTTGCCGGTCTTTTGACATTACCTCATACAAACACCTCACAAGAAGTTGTATTCTGAGTTTTTCTGAATAAAAGTGAAACGATTTCAGGTCGATTATAATATAAGAGAATATTTCGAATTAAGCGAAAATGGTCGACCATTTTTTTTGCCCAAATGGGCAAAAAAAAATGAAGCCGTCAGGCTTCGCTTCATGCACCTCAGGTGCGCTTCATGGCACAACGTGCCGCTTCATACGGCAAAGCCGTGCTTCATAAAAGCCTGACGATGAAGCTTTGTTTCGCTGCCGCTCCACAATATGAAGCAGCTTCATTTCATTCAGCTATGAAGCATTCGCTTCGCTCATATGATGAGAAAATGAAAAATGAGAGTTTATCCGTTTGCAATACAACGCTGCCCCGACCATTTTTTTGCTCAAATGGGCAAAAAAAAATGAAGCCGTCAGGCTTCGCTTCATGGCTCGCCTTGTCCGCCGTAGCCTCTGGCGAAGGTGGAAGTGCCGCTTCATACGCCGTCAGGTGTGCTTCATTTCCGCCTGAAACATTGTTTCGCTAAAGCTTCACTATATGAAGCATTCGCTTCGATCTCAGCGAATGGAAAAATATTACAGTAATGCCATGATTTCTGCGGGTGCAGGCGATCCGGTCTGATTCAATTTCCGGATCGTTACGGCACTGCAGCAAGTACCAAGCATGGCGGCATGTTTCAATGTCGCACCGGCAGCCAGGGCATAAGCAAAACCGGCAGTAAAACTATCCCCGGCTCCGACTGTATCGACCGGGCCATCGTAATGAATCGCAGGGATATGCGTGATTTCATCCTTTTCTTCGAATACGAAACAACCATTTTCCCCATCGGTGATCACCAGTTCCTCCCCGCTTCGATGCATAATTGCAAGCCCTGATTCCTGCGGCAGGTGTCCGGGTTCTCCGAATGCCAGCATGGATGCGGCAGAAGCATTGATTTTCAGGGTCGATCCGGGATAAGCATCCAGATGAGCTCTGCCATCAAAGACAAAACGCACCTGGGAGCGGTACTGCTTCAGCAGCCGGGCGAACTCCTGACGGAAAAGCGGAGAGTGGATCCCATTGGACAACTGCTCATTGATGATCATCACTTTCAGTTTCGGCAAGCTGTTTGAAATCGTTTCCAGCAACAAACGGCTTTCTGCATCGGTCAACGGGACATTTCCCAAATCAATGCGGTTTTGTTCCGTGCCGTTCAGCAAAGGTTTGCAGTAAACCGGGGTATGATAATTGCTGCGATGAATCTCCAGCAATGCAGGAGTGTTGAGCTGACGGCGCAGCCAGCAGCCGAAAGGATCTCTTCCGACGACTCCGAAACAACTGATATCATGCACATTCAATCCGCGGAGATTTTCCACGATGTTTCCGGCTCCGCCGGGAGCATAACGTGCTTCGGAAACAGGGGTCGTCATCAAACCGGTTTCCAGAGAGAGTTCTCCCGCCTCAGGGGTTAATGCCCAATAGACATCCACACAAAAATCGCCTAATACCCCGATCGATCCCTGAGGCACATTCCCTAAAAGCTGAGCTATGATCTCCCGCTCCATCATCCAAGTCCTTCCTGTTATTTCCGTTCTATCATTCTCTGTAATATACATCTGTGAATACAGAATTGCAAACTGAAAGCATCAACGAAAAGCCGCTTCAGAGAATGAGTGATAAAAAAGAATGTATGAATCTGTCTGTTTTCTGATTTGACAATCGCAAAAAAAATGCTATGATAGAAGAACCGCTCCGCGCTGATGATTCGACGGAAGGAGAAAAAAGCTGAAGTACTGAAATCAACTGGAAAGGAATTGATCCATGAGCAAAAAAGTTTTATTGATCGGCGGCTCCCCGCGCAAAGACGGAAATTCGGAATTATTGTGCAAAGAATTTGCCCGGGGCGCAGAGAGTGCCGGAAATCAGGTGGAATATATTTCCCTTTCCGGAAAAAAGATCGGCTTTTGTTCGGCATGTTATGCTTGCGAAAAAGGGGCGTGTCCGCAGAACGATGATGCAGCGGAAATCATTCAGAAAATGCTTGCGGCAGATGTACTTGTATTGGCGACACCCGTTTATTTCTATACTATGTCAGCCCAGCTGAAAGCACTGATCGACCGCTGCGTGATGGTCTATCCGCAAATCCGGGAAAAGGATTTTTACTACATTATGACGATGGCGGATACCGAAAAAGCAAACTTCAAAGGGACTCTCGAAGCGTTGCGGGGATTCGCCGCCTGCTGTGAAAATTCCCGGGAATGCGGCATCATCGAAGCGTCCGGAGTCTATCAGAAAGGCGAAGTGATCGGCACGTCATTTGTGGAAGAATGCCGCAAAATGGGAGCTTCCATCCAATAAGCTTCCGATCAAAAGCGGTAAACTGCGGAGCAATTTTCAATGGTGGAAAGCCGGTGGGCCGCAATGATCAGGGTATACCGGTTGGAAATAGCTTCCAGAGCTTTGACGAAATCGGCTTCGGTGGACTGATCCAGCGCACTGGTTGCCTCATCCAGCAGGAGGATCTCCGGCTCGGGATACAATGCCCGGGCGATCCCGATCCGCTGACGCTGTCCGCCGGAAAGCTTTGTCCCGGAATCGCCAAGTTTCGTATCAAGTCCCTGAGGCAAGGCAGCGGCAAAGGGCAATGCCTGCGCGATTTCCAGACACTTTGCAACCCGTTCTCTATCAATATTTTCCAGCGGAATTCCAAGCGCAACATTTTCCAGAACAGTGGCATCAAAAATCCGGGTGATCTGGGGAACATAACTCACTTTTTTGCGCCATGCGCTGCGGTTGGAGGCAATATCCACGCCGTCGGCAGTGATCTTCCCGGAATCAGGAGTCAGGAGGGAGGCGATCAAGTCAAGCATTGTGCTTTTCCCGCAACCGGTGGGCCCGACCAATGCAAGGCTCGATTTTGCAGGAACCGTTATACTGACTCCCTTCAGGATCTTATTTTTCCCGTGGGAGAAGCTGACATTTTCCAGTTTCAACTCTTTTTTCAGGGTCAATTCCTGGGTTCCGGAGATTTTTTCCTCAGGCAATTCTGAAAGATCCTTGCAGATCTGATGGAACACATCCCATTTCGCACGGGCGCGGGAGAAATAGTACTGGATTCTGGAAAAGGAAGGCATCAGCCGCGCGAGCACAAGACAGATCAATGAGATTTTCACAATGATTTCAGAAAGATCCTGTCCCATTGCCAGCAGAATGACGATCAAACCGAGTCCGACCGTCACAACGACTGCCTCGATCAGAAATCTGGGAAGCTGCTGGAACGAGTAGATCACGGAATCGTTGCGTACCACATCTGCCTGCAAAGCTCTTCCTTTTTTCAGAAAGAAGGGCAATCTGTCGGAGACTTTGACTTCCCGGATGCAGGAAAATGCCTCCAGGACAAATTGGTTTGCGGCAGATCCCAACGGCAGAATTCGGGCTGAGGCTCTGGTAAGATACTTCCGCATCCAAAGCAGAAAAAGCCAGCCGGAAATTCCTGTAACAGCCATCAGCAGCAATGCAGTTCCCGGGACAAACCACAGGATCACCAGGAAAGAGAGCAGGATCAGAATCCCTTCACTGGTAAGCATCATCACACTGGTGATCACTTCCGAACAGGAGATCCGTGCCTGACTGACCAGTTCCAGAAGTCCGGCAGAATTCTTATCGGCATAATAGCTCAGCGGAGCTTTCAGATACCGTTCCGTCAAATCTGCGGAAATCCGTCCGGAAATTACAAAAGCAAACCGGATCTGATAGTGATTGATCAGGAAAAGCAGAAAATTTTTAAGCAGGAAAAACAGGATCGTTGCACAACAGAGGAAAATAGTAATGTTCCGGGAACCTTCCACACCGAAATAACTTGTCACTTTTTCAAATTTTTCTGCTGAACCGGGGGTTACAACAACGGAGATCACCGGAAAAACCGCACCGATCCCGGCAAGTTCCAGCAGAGAACTGAGAAACAGCAATACTGCAAGCAAGCACATTCCCCACTTTTCCGCCGGGGTAAAGGTCCGCCGGACCGTTTGAATAAATCGAAACATTTTTCACTCCTTACAGTTCCGCAAGATCTGTTTTTTGCAGCACATGCCGGCAGATCTCTTCCGATCCGGCAAGCACATGATGACATTTCATTTTATAGGGAACTTTCCCATTCATATCCAGAGAATAAATCTCATCCGATATTTCCAGGGAGAGCAGATCCGTTCCCTGTTTGCAGACAGAACAAAAGCCAAGATTTTTCAATGCAGGCAGGAATCCGGCAACATCCCAGAGTTTGGAGCGGAAAATCCCAGCCTGATAAATCTTTTTCGCAAGATAAACTCCGGGATAAACACAGGAACCGATGCTCTGAACCATTTCTCCGCCCTTGAAGGTTCCATATTTTGCAAGATCCTGAGGAATGTAAACAGCCCCGGTCTCCGTATATTCTTTCCGGAAGGGCAAAGCTTCTGAAAATTCATTTCTATCCCCGGACCGGAGCCAGGTCTTCCCGGATTCTGTCACCATCAGATCTTCCAGATCCGGAAGATAAATGGCACTTTCCTGAAGTTTTCCGTTGACAGCATAGCCGATGGAAATGCCCCACTGAGGCAGGCCTCCGGCATACACCGCAGTTCCGTCAATGGGATCAATAATGAAGGCAGTATTTTTCAAAGCTTTTTCCAGATCGCAGGATTCCTGACTCTCTTCTCCAATGATAAAAACATCTGTTTCCCCATGGGTCAGAGCATGATCCAGAAACTCCTGAATCGCCTTGTCCGCAGCAGTAACGATCGTCCGGTCCGCTTTGATTTCCGGTGCCATTTTGCTTTTATACTGCTTTGCGATCCTTCCGCTTTCTTCCAGAAGTTCAACGATTTGCGTTCTGTTCCATTCTTTCATTCCATCACCTCATCTGACAATTCTCGGATCCAAAGCATCCCTCAGTGCATCCCCGAGGAAATTCAGGGCGAGCACGAGGATAAACAAAAACAAAGTTGCCGAACCGGCTTCCCACCAGATCCCGCGCCACAGACGTTCCTGTCCCTGGGCAATCATCAGCCCCCAGCTCGGTTCAAACTGAACCCCGAGTCCAAGATAACTCACGATCACTTCCGACATCACAGCCTGGGCAAAGATCATCGTAAAATAAACAATGACAACATGCATCACGTTGGGGAGAATATGCTTCCGCAGAATGGTGATCGAAGGTTCTCCAAGTGCCTTTGCCGCAAGAACATACCCTGTTCCGCGCAGCCGCATCGTCTCCGCCCGCACCACCCGGCAGAGAGAGATCCAGCTTGTCAAACCGATCCCCAGATAAACCGCAAACATCCCCGGCTCCGTGCCAAGAAATGATGCCGCAGATTCAAACCCTTTCTGAATCCCTTCCGGCAGAAAACCTTTGGTCACAAGCAGAGAAAATGCAAGAATGAACAATAGCGAGGGAATCGCCGCAAAGGTGCTGTGCGCCCAGGAGATCATATCATCGGTGGTCCCCCCGAAATATCCGGAAATGATTCCCAATCCCACACCAAAGAAAACGGCAATCAGCGATGCGATCAGCCCCACTTTCACCGCAGTCCGGATGGCAAACACGCTCCGGAGCAGAACATCTCTGCCGAGATAATCCGTTCCAAGCCAATGAGTTCGGGAAGGTGCAAGATTTTTTTCTGTATCACTGCGGACATTGCAGACCGGCTCCTGACCGGTCCGCTTGCAGTGCGCTGTGTAACACTCCGTCCAGATCGCTGTCCCGAGGTAGCAAAGAAGAACTGCCAACGCAAGGACAGCCGTCTTTTGTCCCCAAAGACGTTTCATCACCAAAAGGAAGACGGAGTTTTTCCAGTTCATGCGTTCCGTTCCTTTTTCTGCTGATCCCGGCTCAGGAATACTTGGAGAAGTCCCAGTTCATAGGAGGTGACACCATCGATCCTTCCCGCCTGAGCCAGCGTGGTCGGACGGGTCTTTTCCAGTTTCTGCCGGGATTCGTTCCGCAATCCGGTGACAACGGAATAATCGAAGGTTTCGGGGATCTTCCAGTTTTCCAGAGAACGGAGTTTTTCCACGGCGCGGCCTTCCTGACGGAGATATCCGGCATAGTGGGAACGGATCACCAGCTGCCGCATGACACGGCGGTGCAGCGGATTGGTTTCATCCAGTTCCAGAGCCTTGTAATCCACCGGATTTTCTTTGAAATTCAAATCGCCGTGGCGATCCCGGAGGGCATCGTAAAGAGAGTATCCGCTTGTCTTGATGCTCCGGGCAAGAGCTTCTGTTTTGTCGCAAAGATCGGAATATTCCTGAATCATGCGGTATTTTTCTTCGGGCAGAACACCCCATTCGTATGCTTTCCGGGAAAGGCGCAAATCTGCGTTATCCTGCCGCAGATTGAGACGGAACTCCGCACGGCTGGTGAAAAGCCGGTAGGGCTCCACGATCTCTTTGGTCACAAGGTCATCAATCATCACACCGATATATGCTTCATCTCTGCCGATCTCCACATGGTCCTTTCCGGCGGCAAACCGGGCTGCATTCATCCCCGCAACCAATCCCTGACCGGCAGCTTCTTCATAGCCGCTGGTGCCGTTGATCTGACCCGCAAGGAACAAGCCGGGATAACGTTTTACGCCAAGCCCGCGATGGATCTCTTCCGGATGGACAAAATCATATTCGATGGCATAAGCGAACCGGGCGATCTGAACATGTTCCAGTCCCGGGATCGTTTGCAGCATTTTGATCTGAACATCCGGCGGAAGGCTGGTGGAGATCCCGTTGATGTAATATTCATCGGTATTTTCCCCTTCCGGTTCAATATAAAGCAGATGTTTCGGATGATGGGCAAAACGGACAACTTTATCCTCAAAAGAGGGACAATACCGGGTTCCGATCCCTTCAATGATCCCGCTGTACATGGGCGCCTGATGAAGATTTTCCTGAACCACTTTCGCAGTTGCCTCTGTGGTGTAAACCGTACGGCACGGGAAATGACGTTCCTGAACTTTGAACCCGTTTTCCAGCGGCGGGAAATAGGAAAAATGCTCTTCCATCTCATCGGTATTCTGAATGCCCATCCTGGAAAAATCAATGCTGCTGCCTAAAATCCGCGGAGGAGTACCGGTCTTCAATCTGCCGACCTTCAATCCAAGCTGGTGACGGAGGGCATCAGCAAGCTCAATAGAGGCAGGATCCCCGGATCTTCCGCCGGACATGTTTTTCAGCCCGTAGTGCATTTTCCCGTTGAGAAATGTTCCGGTGGCAACAACAACGGCTTTGGCAAGAACGGCTCCGCCCGGAAAGGCTTCCACTCCGGCGATCTTTCCATCTTCCAGCAAAAAATTCATGACTGTCGCATTCCGGATCGTCAGGTTCTCCTGAAGCTCCAGCACCCGCTTCATACACTGATGGTAACAATATTTATCACACTGAGCGCGTGGGGACCAGACTGCCGGACCTTTTGCCATATTAAGCATACGGAACTGCAGCGCGGCGGCATCGGTAACACTTCCCATTGCCCCGCCCATTGCATCGATTTCCCGGACAACATGCCCTTTGGCGATCCCGCCGATCGCAGGATTGCAGCTCATCTGGGCAATATGATCAAGATTGATGGTAAACAGAATTGTTTTTGCGCCCATTCTGGCGGCAGCAAGTGCAGCTTCACAAGCGGCATGACCGCCGCCGACAACTGCAACATCGTAACTGGTATCGTTCAAGGAACACCTCCGGGAGTTTATTCTTCCCCGGGAGACGATTGATCAAGCGTATCGTTCCCGTAGGGATAAGGCAGAAAATCTGGGTTTTCCCGCTGACCAATGCAGGACCCCAGCGTATGAATATAGCGAAAACTGTCTGTTGCAACAGCATCTGTAAACAAGGAATAAGAGAGCAGGGAGATCAATTCCGAATCTTTCCAGCGGCGGAAGGTCTTCTGCTGAAGATCCGCTTGCGGCAGAGGCGACCAGCCCGTCCGGGGCGCATAAACACTGCCCTGATAATGAATAAAAAAATCACCCTGATGGGAAATCACATCCGTTTCAAAGCCCCAGTATGCCGCCAGAAGTCTGGCAATGATACACCCCATATAATCTGTGGCGATCCCGGATTCCAGAACAGTTCCGACACAAAGGACTTCCGGATTTTCAGGGTCTCCGGGATCGGTATAAATCGTGATCTCTCCGGAAAGACATTTCAGCAGACGGGGCAATGTTTTCGGTTCCCGGAGTTTACGGAAACTCTCCAGAAACTGGTTCCATTGCTCTGTCATCTCTTCCAGAGTATCATTATCAAACCAGAGCAGATGAAGATAGATCATCCCATCGGTCAGAGAGAGATCATCGGAACGGAACTTTTCCGCAATGAAGCTCCGTCTCCGTCGGCTCTCAATTGCGTTTTGCAGCTGATGGATCCGTCGGCGGAATTTCATATCCGGACTTTCCTGCAGAGATCGGAGAAGTTCATTCAAACGATCCCCGGAGCGTTTGAGCAGTTCCGCCATGGCAATGCTCACCAGCTGTTCGTTATCATCGTCCAGTAATTTCAAAAGATTTTCGAAATCGTCTTTCATAGAGTTATTTCTTTTCCGGGAAAAATCCCTTCAGTGCATTCTGTGCGATCTGTTTGACTTCCTGAGAGAAATCGGCACGGAGGATCCACCGCAGAAAATCAGGGTTTTCCACTGCGATCTGACGGAGCGGAACTCCGCTGTTTTTTCCGAATCCGATGATCACCTCTTCTCCTCTCCAGCGGAATTTTCCTTCCGGATCCACCGCATCCTGGATCACAGGATTGCAGAGTTTGTGGATCACATCAAGATCTTTGGCAAATTCCACATCTTCCGGCATTTCTTCTTTTGCCATTGCAGAATAACGTTCCAGTTCCGCTTCAAACACTTCCACTGTCGCAAGGGTATCTGCTTCCGCAGAGTGGGCATCTTCCAAACTCTTGCCGCAGAACCGTTTATAAGCGGCGGAAAGAGTCCGGGGCTCCATCTTGCAATAGAGATTGTAAGCATCCACAATCCGGCGGTTTTCCAGAGAGAACTGCAAACCTGCCCGGGAGAACTCTTTCACCAGGACAGGGACATCGAATTTTACGATATTGTAACCGCCCAGATCGCAATCTTCCAGATAAATGTAAAGGCTCTGGGAGATCTGACGGAAGGTCGGCTCATTTTCCACATCTTTATCATAGATCCCATGAACGGCGGATGCTTCTTCCGGAATGTGCATTTCCGGGTTCAGACGGCGGGTCTTGACTTCCCGGCTTCCATCCGGAGAGATCTTGACGATCGAAATCTCCACGATCCGGTCATTCTGAATATTGGTCCCTGTCGTTTCAAGGTCAAAAAATACCAATGGGCGCTTTGTGATCAAATCTTTCATTTTTTCTCCTTTGCTCCGGGTTCCGGTATTTTTCACAACCCCCGGTAATGGTAGGGTACTTTAGCATCAAAATGCAATTTTTTCCAGAGCGTTTTGTAAAAATCGACGAAAAAAAACGCTTTGTCAGAGAAAATCCTGTTTTCCGGGAAAAAATCATTCCGGAGAGCTCTCCAGAAGCTCTTGCAATTTTGCTGCTGCCTCCGGACTGCTGACTTCATAACAGGCTTTATAATACCGGTTCGACCAGAGATAGCGTTTGGCAGGAAACGGCTCAAGCTGAACACGGTTATCATCGTAACGGAGAATCAGAAAGACTTTTCTGTTTTCTGCACGGACAATCAGTTTTTGTACAACATTTGAATCATGTCTTTCCGGAACAAACTGAACAGGCAAATCGATTTCAAACCGCTCATATTTGTTGTCGTAAAGATGGCTCAACTTTATTGTCCGGAGCGTTTTATAATCCCGGTAGAACGTATAGTGAAACCAGCCTTCATAGACTCCGTAAAGCAGCATCGGCAAAAACATTGCGGCGGCATAAAAAGAAAGGATGCGTTTCAACAGTTTTTTCTGAGCTGTATTCATTTGTTTTCCGGAGGTTCTGATGAAGAAATTCTGTTTACCGAATGTATTTTTCATAAGAAGTCCCTTCCCGTTATTCAGTAATTGCGGTACAATACAGCAAAAAAGACTTTTTTCAAGTCGAAAATACTCTTGTATCAGGATCCTTATTCATCAGAAGCGGCGGCTGTTGCAAAACCTGCATACAGAAAACGCATTTTCATTGAGTCTTTTGAACAGAGTGAACGGAGTTTACAGAGATTACGGAGGTGGTTTGGTAATTAAAACAACCGTTACCCAAGAGAAAAATTTTTATTTCTTTTGAAAAATCGGTCGGTAATAACCAAAAATGCCTCCGTACACTCAGTACACTCTGTTTTCTCCGTACGAAAATGTGCTTTCAAATTTCAGGTTTTGCAACACTCCAATTTTTTATTGAGAATCCACTCTTTCGGCTTGACATTCATCATGTTGTATAGTATATTTCTACGAAATATAATTTTTATAATTCAGGGAGATGAAGAAATGTCACAGCTGATCCAATCCGGCGGGGTGCAAACGGTCCCGCAACTGAACCAGACAGTTTATCTGGACTTTGATGGTGAAATTACGTCCTACAATGGCGAAATTTTAAACGTTGATGGTGTCGTTGTAGAAGATTCCAAACTTTCTGAAGAACGGATTGCGGAAATCGTTGCCGCTTTGAATGAAAGATATGCTTCTTCCGGAGTGAAATTTGTCACCGAACGTCCGATTGACGGCGAATATTCTACTGTTTACGTTGGAAAAACCGACGATTTTGATCAATATGGAAACTTTGCCGGGCTTGCAGAAACTGTTGATAAAGGCAATGCTAACAAATCCGATAATGCCTTTGTAATGCTTGACTCCTCTGCCAGCAATACTCAGATCGTTGATACCATTTCCCATGAAACCGATCATTTGCTTGGCACCCTTGACCATGGCGGAACCGGGTTGTATCAGTACGCATGCAGCAGTCACGCAGCTGAACTGACCGGCAACTGGAACGGCGGAGGTCAGCTGTGGTATATTAAACCAACAACAACAGATCCGTACGGATTTAACTCGTGCAGAGCTTCCGGATGTCATACTGTTCTTTACTATTTTGACAATATCAGCGGTGCAAATCTGACCAATGGAAATTACCTCATTTATGCTGATCAGTATGTCAGCGCAACAACGATTGGAAATGGCGCAACCGTTACTCTTATGAGACGTGAATACGACAGCAAGACCAGTATGTATTATTCTGCCTATGCCGATGATATCACCGTCTCCAGCGGCGGAGTCCTGCACGTGGGGATTTCCGGTTCAGCAACTGATATTACGTTACATTCCAGCGGCGGCATTGCTCATGGCTGGCTAGACAAACTTCTTACACACCATGGCAGTGATGCTGCATTTATTACCGATTTCAATCAGGATGCTCAAGTATCCGGACGTATTGAGAATTTCGATTTTAATGGATCTCTTTATGCAGTGGGTGCCCAGCTTGATCATGTCACAGTAGGGAAAGAACCTGATCCGCACGGAGGATATTATTACGGGTACCTGTACATGCAAAATGGAGCAAAGGCTTCAGATACAACAGTTGTCGGAAATATGTATGTGAGTTCCGGAAACTCCGCAGTCAATACCACGGTGAGCGGCGGAATGTTGTCAGCTTACAGCGGAGCTGTGATTGACACTTTAACTATGCGTGGAGGCAAAACGTACGTCGTCAGCGGTACTGTTGTTCAGGGAAATACATCTGTCTTCGGTGGAACATTGGAAATTTCCGGTATGACATTTTCCTCTCCGCTGGAGATCGGTGGAAGCGGGAGCGCGATCGGCAATGCCAAAGCTGTGATTTCCGGTGCTGTGGTGAAATCCGGCGGATTCCTCGGGGATAACGGAGCTGTCACGTATGATACGGTTGTTTCCAGCGGCGGAACTCATCAGATTTCATATCTGGCAGAGACTTACAGGACAACCGTGAGTTCCGGCGGTTCGATGCTGCTTTACGGTGTTGCAAGCAATACTGTCGTAGATGGCGGTTATCTGTATGAATATAATGATGATGCTATTGATTATGATACAGTCTTGAAAAACGGTGCGGTTCAGATTCTTGACGTTTTGGCAAGTTCATACAGAACACAAATCAGTTCCGGTGCGGTTCAGAGTGTTTACCGTACCGAATCTTATGATACAGTGATTTCCTCCGGCGGAACGCAGCTGCTCGAAGGTTCTTCAGGTTATAATAAGGCTTTTGCTTTTGATGCAACTGTGTATGGTGTCCAATCAGCGGTCAGCTTTGCTGTTTTGAGCAATACGACGGTCCATGGCTCTCAATATATGGGAGATATGACTTCCGCTTATAACACGCATTTGAAAAGCGGTGGAACGCTTACGGCGGCATCCGGTGCGTATGTCAGCGGACTCTATGTCTCTAACGGAGCATTTGCGGAGTTTGATTCCGGGGCAAGCATGGGGTATGGCGAAATCCTTTCCGGAGGGATTGTTTCCAACGGAAAATTTGCAAATCTTGTGATTTCTTCCGGCGGATATCTGAAAGACGGTGCTCCGACTGCTTCTGGCGGCGGATTGCTTCAGCTGAAGGGCGGCGGAAGCGCAACCGGGATCGTTCTTGACAGCAGAGATGAGCTTTATGTTACAGTTACTTCCGACACCTTGCTTCAGGCGACCGACGGTAATGGAAGTGCATATAACATTTCCAACGGAATATTTGCAGATTTGCGGGTTTCAAGCGGATATCAAATTGAAATTGCAAGCGATGCCTCTGCAAAAAATATTTACGTTTCCAGGGCGGGAGATTTCATTGTCGCGGGCAAAGCAGAAAACATTGTGAATGAATATTATGCCAGCATGTATGTCTCCGGCGGAACTGTTTCCGGCGGCTCCAATTATGGGGCTCTCTGGGTTTCCGATGGCGGTGTGCTGAATGACTTCCAGAATAAAGGAACTTACGGTCGGATCTATGTTTCCAGCGGAGGAACGGCAAACAGAATCTCTGTTACAGCGGGAAGTCTCATCGTTTACGACGGCGGTGTGGCAAACAATACCACCGGTGATGTATATATCTCCAGCGGCGGAACGGCAAATTCTGCCGTCATCAGTTCCGGTGATGTCATTCACGTTTCTGACGGCGGGCTTGCCAGCCAGACAAGTATCAATGCTTACGGATCCATGAGCATCTCTTCCGGTGGAACGGCTAATAATACCAATCTTCATAAGCAGGGCCGCATGTATATCTCCTCCGGCGCGAGAGCCAATTACACAATGGTCGATTCCGGAAGTTATTTGTACATCAGCTCCGGCGGAACAGCATTGAATGTGAATTGGACTCCCTTCTCCGGTCAGATCAATGCCAAGAACGGTGCTTATGTTACTTATACAAAAACATATTCCGGAGTTTATTTGGGATCCGGGCAGACATTGTATTCATCTGCGGCAGAAATGTCCAAAAAAGTGGTTTCCGGCTCCATGTATGTCATGTCCGGCGGCGTGGCAGAGAGCACAACGGTCAATTACTATGGCAGTATGATGATCTTCTCCGGGGGGACAGCCAACAACACAGTCGTTTCCAACGCCTTGTATGTTTCCAGCGGCGGGACAGCCAACAGTACAACGCTGAATGTAAATGCCGGAATGTTCCTTTCTTCCGGCGCAGTTGCGAACCAAACAACAGTCAACAGATCCGGTTACATGTACATCTCCTCCGGCGCGACGGCAAAGGCGGTGGTGGAAAACGGCGGCTGGGTTTCTGTGGCTGACGGTGCGAATGTGACGTTTGCCTCCAACACCATCAGCGGGCTTACGGTTTCCGGAGATATGACGGTCCATTCCAATACGGTCGTGAAAGGAGCGTCGCTCTATTACGGAGAAACTTCCGTTTATTCCGGTGGGGTCGTCTCCAATATGAAGGTCAGTGTGGGCGGAATTCTGCATGTTGCGGGGAAAGCCAATTACACCTCTGTATTCAACGGCGGAAAAGCGTATGTTTCCAGCGGTGGTTCCATGTTCGGCGTGAATCTCTATTCTTCCGGATTGCTCAACATCTCCTCCGGCGGAACAGTCAATACCCTGTTCTACAACGGAAAAGGAACAGCAAATGTTCTCAGCGGCGGTCAGCTCAACAGTACAACCGTTCAATCCAGCGGAATTCTTGCGGTGTATGACGGTGGGAAAGTGAACAACGTCACCGTGAAAAATGACGGTGTACTGAGATATTATGGCGGAACCTGCTATGCAAACCTGATTTACGGCGGTTCCATGACTGTGGAAAGCGGAGCTGTCCGTCAGTCTCAGATTGCCTCTGCCGGCGGAACGATCCGGGTATCCTCTGGCGGAACGGCAAGCGGCTGTATCACCAAAGACGGCGGTGCGATCAGCATTCTCTCCGGCGGAAGCGCAGATGATACCAAACTCATGACGAATGGTATCATGTATGTATATTCCAAAGGAATGGTAACGGATACCGTAACAAGTTATGGAGCGCGGGTGCATATTTCCGGCGGAACGATGTCAAACACAAACTTCCAGCGCGGAACGGTTGCCTCCGTTTATCTGGGCGGAATGGCTTCTTTGAACAAAGTTGATTACGGCTCCTATCTGATGGTTGGTTCCGGCGCAGCTTCTTATGATACCGTTGTCAGTTCCGGCGGCGGTTTGACTGTCATGTCCGGTGCGGCGGCGACCAATAATGAAGTTTACGGAACGCTTACTTGCAACGACGGCGGAAAACTGCTTGGGGAAACGGTCATTCACGGTCGGGCAAACCTTGCGGGGAATGCGGTTGTGACGGATGAAACATCTATTACCTTTGACGTGTCTGGTCGCGCTGCATCTGCAATGCAGGAATCCTATCGCGAGGCAATGCTCAACAGTTATTATGTTGCCCGCGAAGCGGATATGACGATTTCTGTCAGTGCGGATCAGGCAAGCGGTTCTTATATCCTTGCTAACTGGGCTTTGGAAGCTAAGAAAGGTACGTTCACGCTTGAAGTCGATGGTACGGAAGTCGGAACCTTCTCAACAACAAAGAGTTTGACTTATGACGGTAAGACCTATTCGCTCTATTGTTTCGATGATGCAACAAACAGTAAGGCTTTGACTTTGAAAGTTTGTGATGCAACGGCAACGGATGCATGGGATGCTTCCGAAGCGGATGAAACAGAAAATCTGCTTTCCGGCTATGATTCTCTGCCGGATCTTGCAACTGCAGCCGATACCGGTGCATTGTCCGGAACGGCATTGGATCTGCTGGGTGAAACTGCTCCGGGAATGGCTGCTGAACCTGCTCTCACAGCTGCGGTCGATATCGAACCGCTCTGGAACAGCGGCATGACGACAGCACTTCCTCTCCTGGCGGTTTAAGCTGTCATTCTGTAAAATGGGAAAGGGCAGATCCCAATACAGCGGGGTCTGCCCTTTGATTTTCCGGTCATCGGAGCTTTTATTTTAAGAGAGCTTCCAAATCATAGTTCACAGCTTCGATCGTTTTGCGCGGCAGGAACCAGCCGCCTTCCTTGAAAATTCCGCCGGAACGGAGAAATTCTGCAACATTCCGCTGAAGCGTGGTGGGCTCTTTTACCTCGGCAGGATCAAATGTTCCGAAAACCCGGAATTTGGTATCTGTGGCAATGTCCACCGGATAGGAACGGCCCAATGCATGAAATTTCAGAACATTGGAATGAGCCGGAAACATCGGAAGGATTTGAGGATCAAAAAGCCAGCTGACACAATGAAATCCCTTCCAGGAATAATCCGGGAACACCGCTGCAAAAAAATCCGCCATCCGTTTCATGGAATGACCGCATGATTTCAGATCCATCGGACCATCTTCCGGAATGTGCAGCTGGATCACAGGATCGCCTTTTTCTACAAGAACATTCCCTTTTTCATCGGTAAAAACCGGACCGTCATAGAAGGATTCCGTATTACATTCCAATCTGCCGTGACGGGTGACTTCCCCATGCCATAAACTTGCCTCCCACGGGCGGGCATAGCTTAAACCGATCACGCCGTGATTCCGTTTGGAATTTCTCAGCCAAGCCGTGATATCGGTCATGGTCTCATACAGAACAGATTCAGGGATTCCTTTTTTCCGGTAATGTTCTTTTGCGGCATCTGCCCCGAAACAGGCGGCAGCAAACCATGCTTTTGCCAGACGATCCCCTTCCGGGAAATCCGGAGCTTTTCCGGCAATTTCCGGGATAAAACAGTGATCGGCGATCTGATGCGCCCAATCAACCAGTTCCGGATCCTTCAGAATGTCAAGCAGAGCTTCCGATTCTTCCGGAGATAATTTGCAGTACTCAGAAAATTGACAAGGGGTCATAAATCACCTTGCGCTGACCTTTCAATCATGAAGAGGGCTCCCTCTGTTAAAAAAAAGCCTGCCCCGTCAGAGGACGGGAACAGGCATTGTTCACGGGAGAAAGAATTATTTCTTTCCGTAGACAGGACCGTATGCGGCACATGCGCGGTAGTCTGCGCCTTCCACATCCATTCCGAATGCGTTCCATGCAGCAGGACGGAAGATCTTGTCTTCGTCGACGTTGTGCATGCAGACGGGGATCCGGAGCATGGAAGCGAGGGTAATGAGATCTGCGCCGATGTGACCATAGGAGAAAGCACCGTGGTTTGCGCCCCATTTTGCCATGACAGTATAGACATCCTTGAAGCAGCCTTCGCCGGTGAGACGGGGGACGAACCAGGTGGTGGGCCAGCCCGGGTCGGTCCGCATATCGAGCTTGTCATGAACTTCCTGAGGCAGTTCTGCGGTGTAACCTTCAGCGATCTGAAGCACAGGGCCGAGACCTTCCACCAGGTTGATACGGCTCATGGTGATGGGCATACCGCCGCGGGACAGGAAGCGGCTGGAATAACCGCCGCCGCGGAAGTAAAGACGGTTTGCGGGAACCCAGCTCACAGCATCCAGGCACTTCTGAGCTTCTTCTTCGGAGATATCCCAGAACTGTTTCATGACGGGGTTGCCGTTTTCATCGCTCTGCTGACCGGTGGCATCAGCGGTGGTCGCGCCGGAGTTGATCAGGTGGATCAAACCGGGTTCGGGCATATCATATCCGGTAACGCGTTTGACAGCTTCCCGGCTCCAGAATGTACGGACATCGGAGAAGCCCTGAGCTCTGCCGGTAAGCAGGTGACCGAAGAGCATTGCAACGCCGTTGAGGGCATCGTTTTCGGTTGCAAGAACCATTGCTTCGCGGATTCCGTTCCAGTCGAAGGAAGAGCAGAGAATGGTTTCCATGAAGTCACCGTTGGGCATGTGGTCAGTCCACTGACGCTGTCCCTGGAATCCGCCGGCGATGGCATTGTGTCCGCAGGATTCTTCCACGAATCCCATTTCAGCGAGTTTCGGATTTCCAACCATGAGATCGCGGGCGATCATGCACATCTTGGTGACATAGTCCCACATTTCTTCATAGCGTTCCGGGGTCAGTTCATCTGCATTGCAGAAATCTTTGTACTGCTTGCAGTTCTTGCGGACCCATTCGCGTGCTTTGGCATATTCTTCTTTGTCATAAATGCCTTCGTTGACGCGGCGGATGATTTCAACCATGTCAACAGATTCGCAGCGCATATTGAGATATTTTTCAAAGAAAGCGGGATTGACGATGGATCCTGCGATTCCCATAGCGACAGAACCGATGGAGAGATAGGATTTTCCGCGCATCATACCGGCAGCGACAGCGGCACGGGCAAAACGGAGAATCTTTTCTTTCACATCTGCGGGAATTTCTGTATCAGAAGCATCCTGAACATCTCTGCCATAGATTCCAAAAGCGGGAAGTCCTTTCTGGGCATGAGCTGCAAGAACAGCTGCCAGATAAACAGCTCCGGGACGTTCGGTTCCGTTGAATCCCCAGACAGCTTTCTGGGTGAACGGATCCATATCCATGGTTTCAGAACCGTAGCACCAGCAGGGGGTGACGGTCAGAGTAGCGGTAACGTTTTCAGCAGCAAACAGTTCTGCACAGGCAGCTGCTTCTGCGACTCCGCCGATGGTGGAAGGAGCGATCACGCACTGGACTTTTTCTCCGTTGGGGTAACGAAGATTGGATTCAATAAGTGCGGCTGCGGCTTTCGCCATATTCATTGTCTGATCTTCAAGAGATTCGCGAATCCCTTTGCGACGTCCGTCAATAGTAGGACGGATCCCGATTTTCGGCATTTTACTTTTCATAGTTAAGAACTCCTGTCTTTTGAGTTTTCTTGAGTATTTTAGCATGAAACTCTTGCGTTTTCAAACGGGAAATCGTTTTTTTTCTGAAAAATATAAACCTTTTACTTGATTTTTCCATGCTTTCATTTATCTTAAATACAAAATCAGGGAGAAAAGCACAATGACTTGGGAAAAAATCAAATATTATCTGCCGCATATTTTTCTGGGGATCTACCTTCTGGAATTTCTTCTGCTTGCCATCCATCCGTACAACAGAGTGATCTGGATCACTGAAAATTCATTCTCTGTCTGTATTGCTGCGGCACTGGTGATCCTTTACCGGAAAGGAGTTCGTTTTTCCTGGTTTGCCTACTTTTTGATCACACTCTATCTCTGTTTTCATACCGTGGGCGGGCATTATACGTTCGAACTGGTTCCCTTTGATTTTATTACAAACCTCTTTGGTTTTGAACGGAATCATTTTGACCGGATCTGTCATTTCATGGTGGGATTTTTTGCGTTTCCCGCGCTGGAATATTGGGAAAGCCGGGAATTGATCCGGGGCAGAAGCCTGACCATCTTTCTGGCAATCATGGGAATCTTCGGTATCGCCGGGATTTTCGAACTTGTGGAATGGATCTATGCAGAACTTGCTGCACCGGAAGCAGGAAGCGCATTTCTCGGGTCTCAGGGGGATATCTGGGATGCTCAGAAAGATATCCTTGCCGATGGGCTGGGTGCTATCTGCAGTTCGATCCTGTTCACCATCCGCTACCGGAAAACAAAGTGTCAGCGGGAAGCTCTGGACAAAGGTGTGTAACCCGTCTTGTCCACCAGCTCCTGTCCGGCAGGCGAAAACATGAAATCCACGATTTTTTTCACATTTTCACTCCGCGGTCTCACCGTGATAATACAGCAATCCGCAAGAAACGGATAGCTTCCGTTCCGGATATTTTCCAATGTGGGTGCTACTCCATCAATGGAAAGAAGTTTGATTTCTCCGTTCCGGAACATTTCTGTGGAAAAATAACGGAAGGTAAAACCGAGAGCTTCCTGATAATTCCGATAGCCGGCAACATCATTGATGATTCCGCCCATACCCCCGAGACGATCCTCCCGCAAAGGCTGCATGATGGGAGTACTCCCCATAATCTTCTGGAGCATCGTCTGACTGCCGCTGCCTTCATTCCGCTGAAACGGCTTGATGGTTCCGCTGTACCGGGGATCGATCTGCGACCAATCGGTGATCTTTCCGGAATAGATCTGCCGGATCTGTTCCGACGTAAGATTCTCCACCGGATTCCGGCTGTTCACGAAAAAGACAAACGCCTCTTTGGCAAAAGGAGTGATCTCATAGGTCAACCCCTTTCCGGCGGCCTCTGCAATCTGTTTTTGGGAGGGCGGCGCGCTGAAAATCAGATCAACTTCCCCCTTGATCAAACGCCGGAATGTAACATCTGACCCATTGGTAGTCAGATACATCCATTGGTCTTCCTCAAACATTTTTCTGGGATAAAGTGCCCGGACCACTCCGGAATAAACAGGATAAAGAGCATACGCGCCGTCAATCCGCGGCAAATCCCCGCTGATCTTGAATTTCTCTTCCGGCGTAACGACTACGACCTTTGTATTTTCGCCCCAGGGCTGATAACGCCCCCAGTTGACCTTGTCATCCATCCGCTGAAAACGCTCAACTTTATACCAGCGCCATGCCGGGATCAAAAGCAATCCGGCAAGAAACAGAATCGAAAAAAGCCATGCCCATTTTACTATTTTTCTGGAAAATCCGTAAATCAAACACTGACAAACCACTTGCAGCGACAGCAGAAGAAGTGTCCAGAAAATTATCATGCTTCCGGAATTCACACAGCCGAATGAGATAGAGAGACAGCCAATCACCCACAGGATAAATACACCGGACAGCAAAGCCACGGACAAAGTAAGTTTCAGGATAAAAAAACAGATCTTCCGGGGAGTGAGCCCGGAAGATCCTGCATTTTGTTCCGAATGGTCCGTCATTCTTTCTCCAAATCTGAGCCTTTACCGTAAAGAAGCAATCAAATCCATCAATCCGGTTAAGGTTTCATGAGTCAGAAGAGGATTCAGCAGCGTAAATTTCAGATAGACGCTGCCATGACAAACGGTCTGACCGATCACAACGCCGTGTTCATGAAGCAATGCACGGCGGATCCGCTTGTTCATATCATCTGCCGATTCCGTACAACCCGCTTGAGGGAGAACCCGGAACACAACAGAGCTGATTTCCGGTTTGACAACCACATCAAAATCCGGATTTTTCACCAGTTCCCCGTAAAGAAACGCTGCATTATCAATGCTCCGGGTGATCAGAGCGGACCAGCCTTCTTTTCCGCGCATCCGGAAGGACATCCAGACTTTCAGCGCATCAAAACGGCGGGTCGTCTGCATGGATTTGTTCACCAGATTGATATAGCCATCTTCTTCATCTTCTTCCCGGTTCAGGTAATCCGCATGAATGGTGAGCGCATCAAAATATTTTCCATCCTTCACCAGAGAGGCGCTGCAGCTGATGGGCAGCATAAACATCTTATGGAAATCCACCGTAATGGAATCGCAATCTGCCAAGCCTGCCACACGGGAGGCGTATTTTTCGGAAAGGATCACACCGCTTCCGTAAGCAGCATCCGCATGAAGCCACATGCCGTATTCATCGCAGATCCCGCGAAGTTCTTTCAAAGGATCAATGCTTCCGAAATCTGTTGTTCCGACGGTTGCCCCGATACAGAAAGGCAGGTTTCCGGCTTCCACATCCTTGCGGATCAGCTCTTTCAATGCGGTAAGATCCATCTTCATAGCATCATCAACAGGGACTTTCACGACAGCTTCATAGCCGAGCCCCATGAGATGAGCACTTTTTTCCATGGAGAAATGGGAAACTTCGGAAGTGTACATCCGGAATTTTTTGAACTCAGCGGGCAGACCGCATTTTTTCACATCCCAGCCAAGTTTTTCGTTGCAGAAACGGTCACGGGCAAGAAGCAATCCGGAAAGATTGGATTGGGAACCGCCGGAAGTGAAAACCCCGTCAGCCTTTTCATCATAGCCGTAAAGCGCACAGAGTTTATTGATCACATCCACTTCGATTTCCGTTGCGACAGGAGCCTGGTCCCAGGAATCCATGGACTGGTTAAAGGTGGAAAGGATCACTTCCGCAGCGATGGATTCCAGCAGCACAGAGCTGTGGAGATGCGCCATATAATTGGTAGAAGAGGGGCGCAGAAAGTTGGGCAGGATCTTTTCGGAAACTTCTTTGAGAAGTTCATCAAACCCCATGGATTTTGCGGGAAGGAGCTCTTCTGTACGCACCAGCGCACGAAGATTTTCCGGAGTCATTCCCGCATAGGCTTTGCCGTGATCCATGGATGCCGCGATCGCACGGACCGTAGCATCCATCATCCGGACAAATTCCGCCTTGTCGGCAGCCGACGATGTGAGAAAAAGATTACTTTGTGACATCGCGGTCGACCTCACACACGACTTTTTCGAAGATGTCGAGCATGGTGTTGATCTCATCCCAGGTCACATTCAAAGCACAGAGACAGCGCATGACTGCACCGTGTCTTCCGCCTTTTTCCATCACAAGTTTATTCTGGAAGCATCCGTTCTGGACGCGGGCTGCGATATCGCCGCTTCCGGGGAGAGCTCCGAGAGAATCCCTGGCTCCTTTGGGATCCACGAATTCGCAACCGAGCATCAAACCTTTTCCGCGGACATCTCCGATGATGGAGACTTTCTTCTTGAGTTCCAGGATCCGTTCCCGCATCATATCGCCTTTGGCAGCAACTTCTGCAAGGAATTCAGGTTTGGAAACCCGTTTCATGACCACGGTTCCGGCTGCCATTGCGAGCTGATTTCCGCGGAACGTACCGGCATGAGCTCCGGGCTGCCATTTGTCCAATTCCTTATTATAGATAACAACAGACATGGGCTGAGTTCCGCCGATCGCCTTGGAAGCAAGGATCACATCGGGAACGATATTGGCATATTCAAATGCAAAGAATTTTCCGGATCTGCCGATACCGCACTGGATTTCATCCACGATCATGGGGATGCCCAGTTCCTTTGTAACACGGCGGACAGTCTGGAGGAATTCCACGGGAGCGGGAATCACTCCGCCTTCTCCCTGGATGGGTTCCAGAATCACAGCAGCCGGCTTGGTGACTCCGCTTTCCGGATCTTTCAGCATACGTTCGAAATATTCGCAGCAAGCCTTGGTTCCGGCTTCTCCGCCGAGACCGAAGGGGCAGCGGTAATCATAAGGATAAGGCATAAAATGAACATCCGGCATCAATGCACCGACTTTGGACTTGGCGCCAAGATTTCCGGTCAGAGACATGGGACCGTGGCCCATTCCATGATAAGCACCATGGAACGCGATCACAGAAGTTCTTCCGGTGGCAGTTTTACAAAGTTTGATTGCCGCATCGGTGGCATCGGTTCCGGAAGGACTGCAGAACTGAACTTTAGCGTTTGCCCGCAATTCTTCAGGAAGAAGGGAAAAGATTGTCTGAACAAAAGTATCTTTGACCGGAGTCATCAGGTCAAGCGTATGAAGCGGACGGTCATTGGTCAGCATGTCAATCATTGCCTGATTGACTTCCGGATCGTTATGTCCCAGTGCGAGCGTACCGGCGCCGCAAAGAAAATCCAGATAACGGTTTCCTTCCACATCTGTCAGCCAAACGCCTTTTGCTTTTACCAGAGAGAAAGGAAACTTTCTCGGATAGCTTCTGGCATTGGATTCAGTCTGTTCCTGACGAAGCATGTACTCTGCGTTGGACATGCCCTGCACATTTTCATTAAGTTCCATCATAACAACAGAACCCTTCTATTCCGGAATCACGCCGGATTCCGTTTGCTTGTTAACAATACCCTCCCCCGTAAACGGGACAGGAAAAAAACAGGGATATTCACTCTCTTTCTTCAAGAGCAACATCCCGGCCGCAGAGAATTTCTGTTTTCCATTGGGTTTCATGACAGAAAACTCTCTACTATACAATATCATTCTTTTCCCTATTTTTCAACTTTAATCAGTCCATTCAAGGGATTTTTTTTGATTTTTTTTCACTTTTACCGCTGTTTTTCCTGAAAATCAGGATTTTCTCAGGGTGCATTGACCGGGAAGAACACTTTCTCCGCACCAGCTTACAGGGGTATTTCCGAAATTGGCGGCAAACTGCCAAACCTCCCCATCCGGTGAATGAAACTCCACAGCCCGGAGCAAACCTTCCGTCTCAAGCCGTTTCAGAGAATACTTGCGTCCTTCCTCAGCATTGCTTTCGGCAATCACCGCATAGCCCGTATCTGCCAGGACATCTCCCGGCATCCGGCGGACACGCGGAGCAAATTCCACGCTCCCGCAGATCTCATTGAGATAAAGAGAGCTCATCTCTTGACGGTATTTCACATTTCCGCGATCGTATGCCGGAGCATGGATCTTGAAGGTATCCGCGCCATATCCGAGAACAAGGGTAATCTGATTTTCCACATTCAGCCAGCGGGAATTCGTTTCGATCACCCCTTCCCCGGACCGGTGACGCAGCTCCCGGACAAAATCCTCCCCGTAAAAAGTCCGCGTCCGTCCATTGAACAGATCATTGGGAACCTGCCATCCGATGGTGCGCAAAGAAAGAAGGGAATGTTCTTTCAAAACCCGGGTCCGCTCCAGAACGATCATGCTTTTCCCATCCGGCAGAGCGGCACATGCGGCCTGACTGCGGATATTGTCATAGGCATTTTCCCCTTCTCCCCAGGGACCGGCATCGATATAATTGATGCTTCCCGCATTGAGAAATCCGCCGGGAATGGATTTCCGGAAAATAAAATCCGGATATCGCGCGGCTGTAAAATGTCCTTCAAACTGACAATGTCCGTTTCCGTGCCATTCAGCCAGAGAGCTGTCGGAAAGAGGATGTGCGAGGATCATAGGGCCTTCTCCGGCACGGCGGACGATCGACCGGACCAGCGTTTCAGATTTGATCATATCTGCGCCGTGGAACTCATCGCCCCATACAACAGGGATCGGTTTTGAGGGTTCAGCGTGGGGCTGAGGCAAACTCCAGCGGGACCGGATATCAGCGGCAAATGCAAGCACGGCAAAGGGATCGGATTCCAGACGGGTATAGTAGTAACGGCTTTGCCAGCTCATATCATCCAAACGGCTTCCGAAGAAGGAACCGTTCCCGTTAAAAAGCTGTTCCTTCCGGAGAAGTCCGACCATTCCGTATTCAAGTTCTGCCAGAGCAGCATCTCCTGTGAGATCCTCCATCATGAGCAGGATCGGAAGAAGGTACATCTGACAATAACAATATCTTGCCCGGGTATCCCCGCCGATCCGCAGCAATCTGCCATCCGGGAAAATGAAATGCCGCACCACGTTCCAGAGATCCGAAACATGATGCCCTGCTTCCTCCGGCAATTCCCAGCCGCGGGCTTTGCTGTAAAAATAAAGATAAGCTGCATGAGAAAGAGTGACCACGCTGTAACCGATATTCATATAAGCATGGTGATCCAGGGAGTAATTCTCTGTAAAGTTCGCCCCGACGAACCATTCTTTCATGGGTTTTCCGCGATAGATTTTTTCTGATTTTTCATCAGACGGGATGGAAATGGAGTTCAGGAAAAGGGCACATGCTTTTTCCAGATAAGCCTGTTGATTTGGGGAATCCGGATAATCCATAGCTGTTTTATAAAGGAAGCTGGCGTTCCAGTAATTGGATTCCGGCTTGTTATCACTGGTCGAGCCGTCGATTCCGGCCGTGACCGGATAATGTTCCAGCATCCAATCGGCTTCAAAAATGCGGAGTTTCCGGAAGGCTTCCTGATCTTCCGGGGTCAGATAAGGTTCCAGAGCAAGCTGTCCGGCAGCCATCCGTTCCAATCCCAGGATCGAGATCCAGCTTCCGCCCCATTGAGCACCGTCGCTGTTCTTGAGAGATCCGGTTTTATGAGTATAAAGATTACAACGGAAGAGTTTCAGTGCAAGAGTTCTGCATTCTTCTGCAAGTGCGGGATTTTTTGCAGCTGCTGCAAGAATCGCCAATCCTCCGGCGGCGTTGAAATTGCTTTGAACAGCCCAATGAGCAGATTCCCCGGTTCCGTAATAAGCATATTCCTTTTCAACAAAACGGATCTGTTTTCCGGCAAATTCCAGAAACGGAATCAGCATTTCAATATAATATTGTTCTGTCAGCATAGTCCCTCCTTTGCATCTATCACTTTTTTCTGGAAAGATATCATTGCCTGCGGAATTTTCAAGGGGTAGAAATGATTTTCCAAAAAAAAACTGCCGCAAAGGAAACTCTTTGCGGCAGTTGAAAATCAGATAGATTTGCGATCTGAATTACAGATCGTCAGATCCCATGTAGTCCTTTTCGAATTCATCAGCACTTTCGCCGACGAACCAGATCACATTGATCAGAGAATCTCTGTCGAGATCAGCAGGGATCTTTGCGGTGAAGTAAGCGCGGTTGAAATCCTTGTTGACGCCCCATCCGCCGATCTTGCGGGTCTGAGAGCTGCGGAGCAGGTTCTTCATGATGTTGGTTCCGATATAACCTTTGTAACCGGTACTCCAGACTTCGCGGATCTCTATCCCTTTGTAGGTTTCAGTATTGGAGTTGACCCAGAGCAGCTGGGTACGGCCGTTGTCAAATTTCAGAATGATTCTGAAATCGCCATCATCATCAATTTTGTAATTGAATCCTTTGGCATCCAATCTGCTTTTGACGCGGTAGTCGGGTGAGCCTGCAAAGACCATCGCTGCGGTGCAAACCAGCAAACAAATCAATCCTGCAATTTTCTTGTTCATGTGACATTCCTTTCTTTATGAGTTTGTAAAAAGTTTTTCCTGTTTTCAAAAGAGGACCCAAAGAATCAGATTCCCCCGTCTGATTTTTTGAACGGAACAGTTTCGGGCAGGTCTTCCACTGCCGCAGAACTCATACAAAACCTTCTGTCATGTCATTACCAGATGGAAACGTTTCTTCTAGTATACTTTTGAAATCAGCATTCATGCATTAAATATTTCCGCTTGTTTAACAAGAAATATTACAATTAATATAATACAGAAAATACAAAATATCAAGCAGTGTTTAAAAAATATGGTATTTTTTCTCTTGACAATCAGAGGAATTCCGGAGAAATAAAAACAAACCTTGCAAGAAACCGGGAGAAAACAGCAAATCCAATCCGGACACTCTTGAAAAACGGGGAGTTTGTGATATATTTCCATAATAATAGAAGAATACTTTTCAAGGAGATGATTCGCCATGGCCCGGCAGGAAATAAAAGAAATCGGAAAAAACAATGCAGTTGCCATCCGGAAACAGCTTGTAAAATCATGTAAAAGAGTCGTTATCAAAGCCGGGACCCGGCTGCTCGTGGATGCAGCCGCGCTGGCTCGGCTCGTGGAACAAATCAAAACTGTCCGGGATTCCGGAATTCAGGTAATCCTGGTCTCATCCGGAGCCGTCGGAACCGGCATGACCAGTCTCGGATTGAAAAAACGGCCGAAACATCTTTCTGAAGTCCAGGCACTTGCAGCAATCGGTCAGATCCATCTGATGGCGCTTTATGATTCCGAATGCAGAAAACATGGATTCCAGGCATCCCAGATCCTGCTCACCGCGGAAGATCTCAGATCCAGAGGAAGACATTTGAACGCATTGAACTGCATCGAATCTCTTCTCTCCATGGATATCCTTCCCATCATCAATGAAAATGACCCTGTTTCCGTAGCCGAGCTGAAGTTTGGCGATAACGATATGCTCGCCGCACAGGTTGCCTCTATGACAAGATCCGATCTGGCAATCATCCTGACCACGGTGGACGGATTGAAAAAACCGCTGCCCGATGGAACTCTGGGCGACAGAATCTCCGTCGTCAACGGGGTTTCTGATGAAATCCGCGGCATGGCGCGGGGAACCGATGATGCAAGTTTCTCCATCGGAGGAATGGCTTCCAAACTCAAATGCGCAGATATCCTCAATTCCGCCGGGGAATGTCTCTGGATCGCAGACGGACGCGATGCCTCCATCATTCAGCAGATCTTCAACGGCGATGATGTGGGAACCGTTTTCCTCCCGGATCATGGAAAAATCGAATCCAGAAAACGCTGGATCTCCACATTTGCCAAAGCGATCGGAACCATTCAGGTGGATGACGGTGCGGCAAAGGCATTGCTGGAAAAAGGCAGCAGTCTTCTTCCCTCCGGGATCAAAAAGGTTTCCGGGACCTTCCAGCGCGGCAGCATCGTGGAAGTTCTGAACGGGAAAAAACGCATCGCAAAAGGACTTTCCAATTTCAGCGCGGCAGAATGCAGAAAACTCGCCGGATGTCAGACAACTTCCATTCATGACATTCTGAAGTGCGATGCAGAATCGGAAGTCATTCACAGAAACAATATGGTTGTTTTTCACGAGAGTGCAAAATGAAATTTTATATCAAAACCTATGGATGCCAGATGAATGAACGCGACAGTGAAGCTGCTGCCGCCATGCTTCTGGAAGATGGACACTTTCAGGTTCATTCTGAAGAAGATGCCGAATTGATCCTGTTCAACACCTGCTCCGTCCGGGAACAGGCTGAGCTGAAAGCGATCGGCAAACTCTCCATTCTGAAAAAACACTCTTCCGGCAAATTCTTCGGGATCATGGGCTGCATGGCTCAAAGCCGGGGCGAAGAACTTCTGAAAAAAATCCCGCATTTGAATTTTGCCCTCGGAACAGATAAGATCCATGAACTTCCTGAAATCGTAAGACAGCTTCAGCCGGGATCAAAAACCGCTAATCTGGAACATGATAATATTCAGGATGCCGCCGGATTGGATTCCCACCTCGTCCCGGTCAACGGCTTCAAAGCGTACGTCTCCATTATGCGCGGCTGCGACAGATTCTGCACTTACTGTATCGTTCCTTATGTCCGCGGACGGGAACGCAGCCGTTCTCCGGAAGCAATCCTGGAGGAAGTCCACGCTCTGGCAAAAGCCGGAGTCAAAGAAGTCATGCTTCTCGGACAAAATGTGGCGGCTTACGGTACAAAAGGTTTGAAAATGGAACCGGATGTCTCTCCATTCGCCGATCTTCTGGAAGAGATCGCCAAAATCGATGGAATCGAACGGATCCGGTTTACCTCTCCGCATCCGGCTTTTTTCAACAAACGGCTCATCGAATGTATTGCGAACACCCCGAAAATCTGCAAATATGTCCATCTGCCCCTGCAATCCGGTTCCGACCGTATCCTGAAGGCAATGAACCGTCCCTACACCGCTGAAGAATATATGAATATCGTCCGCTCCCTGAAGGAAAAATGCAACGGAAATATTGCATTCTCCACGGATATCATTGTGGGATTCCCCGGAGAAACGGAAGAAGATTTTGAGATGACCCGCAAGATCATGGAAGAAGTGGAATATGACCTTGCCTATATCTTCAAATACTCCCCCCGCAAAGGAACGAAATCGTCTCTCATGGAAGATGATGTTCCCAAAGAAATCAAGGAGGAACGGAATCAGATCCTCCTGAAAGAATTGGAAAAAAGCTCTCAGAAAGAAAATCTGAAAGCTGTCGGGAAAACACTGGAACTTCTGGCAGAAGGTCCCAGCCGGAGAAATGCCGCACGCTGGTGCGGAAGAACCGATCAGAATAAACTCGCCGTCTTTGAAAACACCGCGAATGTGAAAATCGGCGACAAAGTGAAGGTTCACATTGACCGGGCGACCTCTATGACGCTGTTCGGAACCATCGTGGAATAAAATACGAAACTGAAAAAGGGCTGAAGCTTGCCTTTCTGTAAGGTTTTGCAGCAGCCCTGTTCTGTTTTTCCGGAAGATTATTCCAGTTCGAAAGTAAATTCGTTTCTGGCATCCCGCTTCCAGGCAAGATGTCTGGTGGAAGGAGAATTTGCGAAGAAGGGCGAGAAGGTTCTTGCCTTGATCGTTTTTCTGTCGGGCATGAATTCCAGCAATCTCAACCAGCCGTCGCCGCCGTTTCCACTGAATCCTCCGCCGATCGCCTGTGTATTGAACGCCAGCTGGGCAACGGTTTTTCCGGAACTGTTTTTATCCATAGAGAAACCGACAGAAGCCTCCCAGTCATCCGGTTTGCATACATGTCCGCAAACAACGAGTCGGATATTTTTTGCCGGATAAACAAGTTTCTGGAAGATCCCTTCCCCCGGATTTCCGCCCTGACGGCTCAGAATATAGTTTTCTTTCTGAATCCGTTTTCCGTTTCCATAAATGTAAGAATGAGTTAAAACGATCCCGAAATGGTTTGCAAAACGGGGATCATCCGCAATGGATTTTGCCCACTGAAGATCGGCATCTGTTGGTGCAAACTGCAGGGTAATGACAAGGAATTTTCTGCCGTCCGGATAGGGTGCCTGAAATTCATAGGCGGAAGTTTCCAGCGTGGTCTGCCCGAACGCATTGGGGGCACATCCGATCAGCTGCTGACGGGTGAGCGGGTTCCGGTCCGTGGGGAAAAATTCATTGAACCAGGTATTCCGGTTTTGCGCACTGGAAACCCCGTAATCATGATTGCCGGTGCACAGAATATAAGGAACCTGTCCATCGAGCCGTTCCATCAGACGGGAAAACGCTTTGTACTGTTCTTTTCCGACGTAATCTGTTTTGCGGTGATTTTTGACTTCGCCATCTTTTTTGACGACCATCCGGATATCGTTATAATAGACGAGATCTCCGGTTAAGAGAACCTGGCGGATATTCATTTCTTCCCGTCTCCGCACGATCCACGCGAGCATCATATCAAGGATCCCGTGATTTTCCATCTGCTTGGTATAGGTCTGCACATCCGGAACAACGACCAGAGTCCATGACTGAGGATTTTCCAGTGCCGGCGGGGTATATTTTTGTGCGGGAGATTGTTGTGCGTTCTGAGTAAATCCGGCTGCGGCTGCAAAAAGCACAACTGTCAGAAGAAACCGTTTCAACATGAGATTTTTCCTTTATGATTTGTTCCTTTTCAAATTCTGACCGCCGATAGATATTTTTCAGCGGTTTCATCTTTCGTTTTACCATAATACTTTTCCGCTGTTTTTTCAAGCAGTTTTTCAGAAAATCTTATTTTTTCGAAAAAAAATTATCATTCCCTCTTGACAGAAACAATTTTTTGGTATATATTTAAACCAAACTCGATATACACCATTAATAAACACTGGAATAATAAAATATGCTTACAGAAGAAATCAGAGAAAACTATTTTCTTCCTGCACAAGAGGAGGGACTCCCGGTTTACCTTCAGTTGAGAAATGGTTTTTCTTTATGGATCAATGAATTGAAACATGAAACAGAGATTCCGTCTGAGCGGGAACTTGCGCTCTTTCTGGGAGTCAATCGCAGGACCCTCAGGCAAGCCCTGGAACCATTTTTAACCTCCGGACTTCTGAAACGGGAAGGCTACAAAACATTCGTCGACCACAAAATTGGTGCATACACCAATAACAAAACAACAGAGACCTCATATTCTGTGGAAGAAACCCCCTGCATCAAAATTCTTCTTTTCGACGAATCCCCCTCCGGCAATCAATTCTGGGAACATATCATAACAGAATTCAACTGTCAGTCCCCTGTCTGCAAATTGCAGCCGGTCATTTTCCCGGAAAGCAACGGCGAGAATCCTGAATACTGGGAAATGATCAAAAATGAAGAGTTTGATCTGGCGATACTGCCGGTTTCCTATCATTGGAAAAAAGGGATCGAAGAACACCTTCTTCCGGTAAAAGATTCCATGAAAGATTATTTGCACTCTGAAGAATTTCTGGCAGGCAGTTTGACAGAGACCTCGCCGCTGCTCCGGGATTATGCGTATCCTTATCTTTTCACATTTCAAATGGCTAAATTCCGGAAACCTTATCATATTTTGAACGGCAGATCCATTCATGATCTCTCTTTTGATGAGATTTTGAAGTATGCAGTGGAATCGGTTCCGCTGGAATTTCCGCTGTTCAACATTTATTATGACATTTGCCGGGATCTGGGAGCAATGAAAAATGTTTTTCCGGAGATGATCCGGAAACATTGTGATATTATCCTGAACCGTCTGGATATTCTGAAAGGACGGAAGAATCAGTTTGCGGTAACCGGATTCACCAGCAAGGCATGGCGTCCGAATTATGCTGACAAGCTGTTCTGTCAGCATCAATTTTCCGGAAATTTGCTTCGGAACAGAAATGATAAATTTACTGAAACTGCGATATTTTCGCCCCGGGAAGAGAGTTATTTCTGGGGTGGCTGCGGCTCAATCGGGATCTGCCGGAACTCAGAGCATCAGCAGGAGGCATTGCTGTTTGTTCATTTTCTGTTATCGGAGCCGGTACAGGATATGATATGGCAATACTTCCGGAGTGCTCCGGTAAAAGTTTCCTCGCTTTCCACGCTTGATGTTGCCCCCGCAGAGAAAATTCTTCCTTACTTGAGAAACTGCAGAGAGAATCCGAAATCCTATCCGCCGCCGGTGGGAAGTGTTCTGCTGCCTTATTTTGAACAATATCTTTCCGGAAAGATCTCCCGGGAGAAAATGATTGAAACTGCACTTCGTTTTTATCTGTAAGAGTTATACTGAAAATAGAAAGAAGGATCGAAAGATGAAACAAAGAAACACGAAGAAAAGATTCACTCTGATTGAGCTTCTTGTTGTGATTGCAATTATTGCAATCCTCGCAGGGATGCTTCTGCCCGCCCTCAACAATGCAAGAGAAAAAGGACGTTCCTCTGCCTGCATGAACAATCTGAAACAAGTCGGTCTGCTCCTGAAACTTTACGAAGCTGATTACAATGATTATTTTCCTGTCCCGACAAAATCAAACATTTCTGCATGGCGTCTTCTTGTGGAAGGGAATTATCTGACGAACTTACGGATCTGGGACTGTCCCAGTGACAATACCCGTGTTGCCGGAGTGGACTACAACGACAGTTATGCATGGGCAAGAATGGGAAGCACACGGGTGAACCGCAGTTATGTGATCCCGCGGAAATTGGGGCACTTATACAAATCCAAAGAGTTCTACCGTCCTTACCGTCCAAGCCGGGACAAACTTATCGGCGGAGCAAGCAAAATGCCTGTTTGTTACGACACGGCAAATGCAGTCGCCAACGGAAACATCGTCAATTTCGGTTATGGTGATTTTGATATGACGACGACGCATCATCAGATGCGTGCAAATATGCTGATCCATGATGGTCATGCAGAAATGACACCCCGGGCGGTAAAATTTGGGGATGTCAATAAAATCGGAAGTGAATTTCACTATCCGGAAAATTACTCGGAATATGTAACATACTGATTTGACATAGCAAACAGAAAGGAAAAAAACTATGAAGAAAATTATGATGTTGGCTGTCATGTTCTGTGCGGCAGCCGTTACCGCTGCGGAATTCAGTATCAATAACCGTATTCCGGCAACCGGATTCACCGGGGGAAATGATTCCTGGAAATATGAACAGAAAGTTTCATTTGCCAACGCTGTTCCGGAAGAATTTCTGATTCCTCCGAAGCAAATCAAAACTCATAAAAAACATGCTTATATCAAAGGGTTCAACGGGGATCTGGTTCTTCAGATCAAAGCCCCGGGACCTGTCAAAACACTGGAATGGTCTGCAATCATGACAAACTTTGCAGATAAGAAGGTCCGGAAGATCTCGCTATCCTATTCCCTTGACGGTGTTACCTATAAAGAGCTTGCCGTAAAAGATTTTAC
Source organism: Lentisphaeria bacterium (assembly GCA_017456805.1). Next base: position 83,932 of record JAFTIQ010000003.1, on the reverse strand, counting down.
CGGGAAAGCGACTCTTTCCTCCGGCAAAATCACACTGCCGGAAAACAGAGGCTATCTCACGCTGAAAATGCAGCGGCATGTGGAAAAATCCGATACCAACGGCAGATATGGTTTTATTCTCTGGCAGGAAATGGATCTGAAGCTCACCGGCAGTTACAGTGCATCCGCCGGAAGTGCTGCCGTTCAGGATCGCCCGAAACGTTTGCAGGAAGTTTTCCCGACAGGTGTTTTCTGGGCATGGGAACGGACAAAACCCAATGCAGAACTGGCCGGCATGGAATTCTGGGAATTTGTGGAATATTCCATGAAAACTTTGAAAGACAACGGCTATAACACATGCTGGTTTGTAAACATCAACAGCGTTGATGACCAGGTAAAAGTCCTTGCATTGGCGGAAAAACATGGTCTGCAGGTTCTTACAAACACAGATCTGCTTCATGTTTTCTATGGGGTGAACACTTCTCTTGATCAAATGCAGCTTTATGCTGACCGCACGGTTGCCCGGATCGGCCACAGCAAAGCTCTGCTGGGATACGTTCTCAAAGATGAACCGCTGATGTGCGATATTGACACCTGCGGATATTTCTATGATCTTATGAGAAAAGCGGATCCCAGCCGGGACAGCATCTCTGTTACGATGAACCGGCAGACTCTCTCATATCTGCGCGACAGCAAACTTCCGGTGGTCTGCTCCGATGTTTATTATTTCGGTGCCGATGATTCCACCATGCTTCCCTCTGGAAAAGAAAGTCAGCAAGAATTCACCAATGCATTCAATGCATTCAATCTCTCCGCCGAACGACATGGAAAACACAGCTGGATCATGGGACAGATCTTCGGAGATATCTGGGGCAGACATTGGTATAAAGACGGAAAATTTATTGTCTATCCGGGATGCTATCTCCACTGGAAAATGCCCACGGAGGCAGAATCAAGATGGCAGGTCTGGGAAGCACTCCGTCTCGGAACAAAAGGGGTTCTCTTCTATGTTTATCACTCTTACGTTCCGATGATGCGGCCTCCGGAACAGGCTTCCACCCCCGCAGAATTGAAACTGCTTGCCAAAATGGACCGGATGGGAAAAACTGCCGCCTCCTGGAAAAATCAGAAACTCACCACGGGAACCATCGAACTGGAATGGAGCAGCGGAATGCTTCATCCCGGCGGAAAACCCACAAAACAGATGCAGGCAACAGCACCCGTCATGAAACTGATCCGGGCAAACGAACAGCTTCTCCTTGCCCGGAAACGTGCGGAATTCCCCGTTTTCTTCCCGGCAGATACCCAAACTGATGTTCAGACCTTCCGCAGCAATGACCGCTGGCTGGGGATCATCGTAAACCGGGATGTGAAGAAGACCAGAACCGTAGATGTTCTTCTCCCGCGGAACGTTAAAACCGTCAAAGATCTTGCAACAGGCAGAAATTTGAAGATTTCTCAGGCTAATGCACATTTCCAGAAGATCTCCCTGACGCTCGAACCCGGCAGCGGTGTTATGCTGGAACCTGAATTTTTCAAACAGGCAGGCATCCGCTGTGCAAAAGAATCCTTTGACCATCAAACGATCTTCCGGATGATGATCAACACAAACGCTGAAATTTTCCATCATGGAAATTACGGAGCAGATGAACAGCGATCCCTCCGGTTGAAAAAAGGCGGAAATCCCGGAGAAGCTGTCTGTGCCTTCATTGGGATCAGCAATCCGAAAACCGCAGTTGTCACTCTTACCAAAAACCTGACATTCGGCTCCAAAGGGACACTCTACTGTCTGGTCAACGGGAAACTGAGCCAAGGTGAAATCAGAGCCGTTATCCATGGAGTAGAAGGCAAAGGCGAGCAGGCAAACTTTGCGCATTTGAGAGTTCCGAAAAGCGGAAAACTTGCTCCAATGAACGGTAAAACCATCAAAAAGGATCAATTCCATCTCCCCGCAGTTGTGCCAAACGATGCAACCGCTCTGGAGTTCTTCCTCGGTCCCAAAGACTATATTGAAGATATCACTCTCTGGTTTGTGCCGGATCCCCCGGCAAAATAAGAGTTCACAAATCATCTCCAAACGTCCGGTTCTTCCAGCCGGGCGTTTTTTTATGCTCAAAAAATAAAAATTTCAAAAAAAAATGATTTCTTTGTCAGATTTGATATCAGGAACCGTCTTATGATAATGAAAACAGGAAATCAACAAACAAAATAAAAAATACGAAAGGAAAAGAAAAATGAAACATCTTATCGCAGCAGCACTCTTCGCACTTCTGGCAACTCCCTTTTTTGCAAATGCAGGAGCAACCGGCGGACAGAAAAGCGCCAATGAAATTGTGAAGGCAGGTCAGACGGACCGTTATCAGATCTGCTTCAATGCCAATGAACCGGCACGGCTGGTGGTCAAAGGAGATGGCGATACCGATCTTGATCTTTACGTTTATGATGAGAACGGGAATCTGATTGACAGCGATACCGATGGCACCGATACCTGTGTTGCCTCATGGAATCCGAGATGGACCGGCAATTTCACCATCAGAGTTGTGAACCGCGGCAATGTTTATAACCGTTATACTCTTTTGACAAATTGACCGTTAAAAGGTTATTCTGGAATTGAAACCGGCTGTTTTCGAAGAAAAAGAGAACAGCCTTTTTCTGTTTTGGAAAGAATTTAATCTCTGATATCTATTGCAAATGCAGGAAACTGTGCTATATTACCCCATGATTTCAAAACAGAAAATTCAATTAACACAAAGGAAAAGAAAAATGTCAGAAAAACTGATGCTTGGTCTGCCGAAGGGCAGTTTGGAAACAGCAACGGCTGAAATGTTCAAGAAAGCCGGCTGGAAAGTTGAAATCAGTTCCCGGTCCTACTATCCGAGAATTGATGACGAAGATATCGACTGTATGCTGATCCGCGCGCAGGAAATGTCCCGCTATGTGGAAGAAGGAATTCTTGACTGCGGACTGACCGGTCATGACTGGATCCAGGAAAACGGTTCTGATGTGGAAGAAGTTGCCGAGCTGGTGTATGGCAAAGTCGGCAGAAATCCGCTGAGATGGGTTCTTGCTGTTCCCAATGATTCCGATATTACCTGCGCAAAAGATCTGGAAGGAAAACGGATCTCCACCGAAGCGATCGGTATGACAAAGGCATATCTTGCCAAACACGGAGTCAATGCAAAGGTTGAATTCTCCTGGGGTGCCACCGAAGTGAAACCGCCGAGACTGGCTGATGCCATTGTTGAAATCACCGAAACCGGATCTTCTCTCCGCGCAAACAATCTGAAGATCATTGATACACTCTGCACCAGCACCACCCGTTTCATCGCAAACCACGCCGCTATGCAGAATTCCTTCAAGCGCAAAAAGATCGAACAGATCGCAATGATGCTGAAAGCAGTTCTCAATGCGGAAGGAAAAGCCGGGATCATGATGAACGTCAAGAAAGCAGATCTGCCCAATCTTCTGGAAAAGCTGCCTGCTCTTCAGAGACCCACAGTTTCCGAACTTTCCGATCCCAACTGGGTCGCACTCAATACCATCGTGACCGAAGAGGTTCTCCGGGATCTCATCCCCGAACTGAAACAGCTCGGTGCAACCGGTATCATTGAATATCCGCTGAACAAATTGGTGGAATAAGGTTGAAAACACCTCATATATATTTTAGATTTGTTCCGAACTTTGGAACAGTCCAGCTTGTCTGAAACAGGGATGCGGTGGAAGTTTCTGCCGCATCCTTTTGACATTTTCAAGATTCAAAAAGTTTGATGACAAGGACTTGCTATGAAGAAAAAAATTATAACTGCCGTTGTCGCGGGAATCTTCCTTTTCCCGGCACTTTCCGGAAAGTCGATCATGAAAACAGGTACAGATAAAAACGGGCGGAGCTACCAGTATGCCACACAGGATCCTTTCAATCTGAGGATCTACAAGCTGAAAAACGGTTTGACCGTTTATCTCTCTTCCAATCCCGCCGAACCCTCCGTCAATATTATGACAATCGTCAAGGCAGGAGCAATGGATGAGCCGGAACACTCCACCGGATTGGCTCATTATCTGGAACACATGATGTTCAAAGGAACCGACAGGATCGGTGCTCTGAACTGGGAAAAAGAACGCCCTCTTCTGGAAAAACTGGAACAGCTTTTCGAAGAACGCAGAAAGACTTCCGATCCCGCAAAACAGGCTGAAATCTATCGGGAGATCGACCGGATCTCTGCAGAAGCAGCGCAATATGCCTCCCCCGGTGAGTTTGCAAAAATCACCGACTCCATGGGCGGAAGCGGTCTCAATGCCGCAACCAGTTATAATTATACCAATTATGTGGTCAAAATCCCCTCCGCAGAACTGGAAAAATTCCTCCTTCTGGAAACAGAACGGTTCCGCAATCCCGTCCTCAGGCTCTTCCATACAGAATTGGAAACCGTTTACGAAGAATTCAACCGTTCTCAGGATAATGATTACAGAAAATCTCAGGATGCGGTCCTCGGGAACCTGTTCCCCGGACATCCCATCGGGCGTTCCATCATCGGGCTGCCGGAACATATCAAGCTGCCCTCCATGAAAGATACCATGGAATTTTACCGGAAATTCTATGTTCCCTCCAATATGGCAATCATCATGAGCGGGGATCTGGATCATGATTCCACCGTGGAAATGCTGGAACGGACCCTGGGAACACTTCCGGCAAAACCGGCACCGGAACATAAAGTCTACCGCAGCACCCCCCTGACAGAATCCAAAACGGTAACTGTCACCGGAAACGATGCAGAACATTTCCGCATCAGCTGCAAGATCCCCCTGACGCCGGAAAACAGCACCCTTGCAAATCTGCTCACCTTCCTTCTCTGCGATAACGGCTACGGGATCCTGGACCAGAATCTTGTCCGTTCCAGAAAACTGCTGAATGCAATGGCATATTCTCTGGAATTGCGGGATCAGATCATCTTCATGCTTGCCGGATCTGCAACAGAAGGACAAACTCTGGAAGAGGCTGCAGAACTTCTGATCCGGGAACTCAAAAATGTGGAAGAAGGAAAATTTGAAGATTGGCGAATCCGGGCTGTGGCGGAAAATCTCCGGGTCAAACTGGCAGAAATGAAAAGTGAATCCTCAGGCGATCTCAACGATGAACTCGCTATGCTTTTCCTCTCCGGAAACTCTTATGCAGATTATCTCAATATCCCGGATAATGCAGAAAAAGTTACAAAAGAACAGCTCGCAGAGTTCATCCGGACTTACTTCAAAAATCTGGTGACGGTCTATAAAAAGAACGGAAAACCGGAACAGGTGGTCAAAGTGGAAAAACCGCCCATCACGCCTGTGAAACTGAAATCCGGAGAAACCACAGAATTTGCCCGGAATCTCATGCAGAAACCTTCCGGAAAAACACTCCCGGAAGAACTGGTGCAGGATCAGGTATTGCAGCGGAAACAACTCTCTTCCGGAAGAGAATTGATCCGGATCACAAAAGATTTCAACGACGGATTGTTCCGGGTGCAGCTTCTTTCTCCCCGGGGAAAATATCATGACAAACGGATCGAATTTGCCCTCGGATATCTGGAATTTCTCGGGACAAATAAATATTCCGCCGGCGGACTCCGTCAGGAATTTTATAAGCTCGGCATGAAAATGAGCACAGATACCACACCGCACTACACAGCAGTGGAAATCTCCGGTCCCACAGGGAAATATGCAGAAGCTCTTGCGCTCTTCAATCATTTTCTCCGGGATATGAAACCGGATCAGGAGGTGCTGCAAAGTTATATCTCCTTCTATCAGAAGGGAAGAGATGACACCAAAAAGAATCCGTTCCAGAACTTCCTTCAGACTGTATATTACGGCTGGTACGGTCCGGACAACCCCTTCGCGGATGTACTCAAAAAAAAGGAACTCGAAGCGTTGAAAGCAGAGGAGCTGGTTGCATTGATCCGGAGTCTTTTCTCGGAAAATTCTGCGAAGTTTCTCTATTCCGGGGATCTCCCGCTTGAAACTGCCGCTGCGGAAGCGGAAAAACTGCCGGCAATCGCAGGAAAACCCGTTCCGCCGCGCCCGTTTTATCCTGTCCGCAAGCCGCAGAAACCAACGATCTGGTTTGTGGAATATGAAAAGGTTCAGCTCTCCATCGGGCTTCTTACCTCCGGAAACGTTTTTAATCCGGAAGATATGGCGTTTGAAGAGCTGATTAATGAATATTTCTTCCGCGGACTGGATGCGGTGGTATTTCAGGAGATCCGGGAATCCCGCGCTCTGGCATACTCCGCCAGCGGAGGATATCTGCTCCAGAAAGAAAAAGGATATGCCGAACGGACTTATGTCATGGCAGAAACTCAGAATGACAAGGCGATCGAAGCGATCCGGGCAGCAAAAGAACTCCTTGCAAATATGCCTTTCTATTCTGTAAAATTCCAGGCGGCAAAACAATCCGTTCTGAAAAAACTTGCATCCGAACGGAAACTGAGCTTTGCAGTTTATCATCATTTTGCAGCGGCAGAAAGGGCTGGTTTGAACGGAGATTGGAGAAAAGCTCTTTATCAGAAAATCAGCCGGATGGATGAAGCAGCATTCCGGAAGCTGGCAGCAGAAAAACTCTCTGCTTCCGTTTATGATCTCATCATCACCGGGAAACCCGATGAGGCTCTGTTAAAAGAACTTTCGCAATTCGGAGAGGTGAAAAAACTGACACCGGAACAGATTTTCGGTTACTGAAAAAGGCAGATTGATCATGAAAAAAAGATGGAGAAAATTACAGGCATCTCTGATCGTAACCGGGGTGCTCCTCGTTGTTCTGATCGGGACATACCTTTTCCTGATGAGCGAATATTCCCTGCGGAATCTCTGGTTCCCTATCGTGGAAGAACGGACAGGGATCAAAATTTCTGCAGAAGAATGTTCCATCTCTCTCTTTCGGAAGCACTCCTTTCAGGGCAGAACGATCAAGTTCGAACATGAGGATTTTTCTCTTTCTGCCGCATCTGCGGATGTGCAGGCGGATCTCTTCGATTTTCTCTTCAAAGATATTCTTGCCGTTCATTCCATGGAACTGGACAACGCTGAATTTGTCCTGCAAAAACCGGTTACGCCCGAATCTTTCCGGAGAAATAAACGGACGACTTCTGTCCGGGTTCCGGTTCCGCCCCAACAGCCGATGCCGCCTCCGGGAACGCCCCGTCCGGAAAAAAAGAAAAAACAGGATCTGCCTGTTCATATCGGAAAAATTTCCGGCAAGAATTTGAAACTGACGATTCATGGAGGAAACGGAGAACTGTTCCTGTTCCGGAATGCAGAGGTCCTGGCAGAAAATATGATTCCGTCTCAAACGGCAAACGTCTCAATCAAAGGAGAATTCCAAGCATCAGCAAAGGACTTCCGAGCCACAAATTCTGCGGCGGAAGCGAAGGTTCGTTTTCTTCTTCCCAAACAGGGTTTTCTCCCCGAAAATCTTGTCCTGGATCTGAATATTCCCCAGACAGATTTAACCTTCAAACAGCATAAATCCGAACGGAATCAGCTCGCCTTGAATCTGGAATTGAAACGAAACGGAACACTGACGGATCTTACCTCTTTTACCTGCTTCATCAGAAACGCTGAAAAGAAAGATCTGATGTCACTGGAACTCAAGGGGTCGCTCGGAGAAAAACTGACTCAGGGGAATCTGACAGGCGAACTCAAGCTTCAGCCCTCTGCGCTGGGGGATGCGATCGTCTCGGAACTGAGCCGGATTGCAATACAGGATCTTGCAGGAAGCTGTAAATTCCAGGCAGAATTTCAGCCGGAAGAAATCACTTCTGCGGTACGTTTGAATCTATTTGCCAAATCTGCCGCTGTGGCAGGTTCAAAGGAAACTCCCATTCAGGAACCGGAACTCCGGGCAGAACTCAAAATCCGGATCATGCCGGAAATGATCTCTGTGGACTCCGTCGAGGCAGTGATCCTGCAGCAGAAGAAGGTAACCGGACGTTTCAAATTGAAAACGCCCTGGAAATTTATTCCGGATCAGCTGCCATCCATCCCGCAGGCAAAAGTCGATTTGAACCGTTTTCCCCTTCTTTATCTTGTCCCGTTCGGACTCCATCCGGCGTATGCTTCCGGCACGCTTGACGGTTTTATCGGGACAAAACCGGGGGCGGATAACAGTTCTGACTTTGTCATTCAAACAGTTGTGAACGCTCCTGCCGCAGAGCTTGATAATCTTTCCCTTGATGTCCGGCTCCGGATGCAGGGAGAACAGATCACGGTGGAAAAAGGAACCATCCTTTACGGAACAAAAGAAAAATCCGTTTCAGCCGAGCTGACCGGAATGTATATGAAAGATTTCAGTTCCATGGAGTTTGATACTGCAATGGTAATCCGGAATCCGGGTGCATTTTTTCAGATCAGAGAATTGGAACAGTTTACAGAGATCAAGCCGAAATTTCAGTTGAAGGCACTGTTCAGCAAAGATGGAGTTCTGGATCTCTGGATCGAAGGCGCAAGCGGGAAATACCGCATTGATCTGATCTCTAAGCATAAGTTTGAACTTTACGATGCATCTCCGCTCAAGGGGACGCTGCGGCTCAGAGCAGGAGAAACGCTTTTGGCAGAATTGCCTTTTACATGTCAACTGCCGGAGAAACTGACCTGGCACGGAATCAAAATCTCTTCAAAAAATTTTGAAATTTCAGGGAAAACAAGTGTCATTCACCCGCAGCTGTATCGGGAAATTGCCCCTTATCTGCCGGAAAAAGTGATCTTTGATCAAGCAAAAACATCTCTTTCCTTCCGGGGAAAAATTCAGGATGGAAGACTCTCGGGAAATGCCGAATACCTTTTTCAAAATTGTCTGATCAAAGAATGGACAAAAGGAAAAACAGCCCGCTGGGATGGCAGAATCGCAATTAGTGGAAATTGCGCTCCGGATGTCATTCATCTGCAGAAGGGCGCATTGGAAACCACGCTCAACGGAAAGAAAATGGCACTCCTTGATCTGACCGGGACAATCCCCCGGAAGAAAGGCGGAAGCTATGCGCTCTCCGTTACAGGAGATGAGTTTGATCTTGTTCTCACGCAAGAGTTTATGGAGAAAACATTCCCGAACTTCGATTTTCTCAAACGGCTGGCAAATCTGACCCGTCCCGGGAAGAAACCGGCGATCCGTCCGGCTCCGGCAAAACCGGCAGCCGCCCCCAAAAAACCGGTTCCGGCAAAACCTGCTTCGGCTCAAAAAACACCTGCCGGGAAAACACAAAAACATTTTCCCGCAATCGATCTTTCCCGTTACAATGGCTCCTCTCTGAAATTCCATATCAGGAAGATGACTTACACCAAAGATCTTTCTGCATCATGGAAGGGAACGGCTGTGATCAAGGGGAAATTGCTGGATCTGAGAACAGAAGAACTTCTCCTGAACGGGAAAAGCAGTCTTCTGGATTTTTCCGTTGATCCATCCGTCGAAAACAAGTATGCTTATACCATGATCCTGCGACTGAGTGATTTTTCGTTCAACACGCTCTGCAAAGTGATTTCCGGAGGGAAATATCATCAGAACAGCGGCACTTTCCGTTTTCTGGATCTGTTTGTAAAAGGTACAGGGCTCGCGCCGGAACAGATCAAAAACAATGTTCAGGGAGTTCTGCGGTTTGAAATGGAACGATTCTCCCTGAATACGCAGGATTTCAAAGAGGAGGAATTGATTCAAACTGCCCTTGATCCGCTGCGGTCTGTGGAACCCATGATGCAAATGAAACCGAAACTTGCCCGGACTTCCGTTGGGAAATATCTGGTTCAACTGAGCAAAGAACTGGAACAAATTCTTTCCGGCAGAAAGAATCTGGAGTTCGCAACGGTCAAAACAGATCTTCAGTTCCAGCAGGGGATCCTGCAAATCAAGAATTTTGAATTGATCGGCGGAGTCGTGGATTCCGAACAGCTTTCCGGCTATATCCATCTTCCTACGGGAATCAAAAAGCTGGATTCCGTTCTGACCATTGAAGGGATCTCAATCCCGTTCCGGATCGCAGGACCGAAGAGGGAATTCAAACTGGATTTTTCCAAAACCTCGAGAAATCTCCTGAAATACAACGCAAAAAGTATCCGCGATCCCAAGAAGCTCCGGAAACTTATGCACTCTATCCGGGAACTGATGGAGGCTTATCAGTAAAGCGGCTTACAAATCGATCTCGTTCTGGAACCGGTAAGGCAACCCTTCCAGCAGCAGATGGGAACAATCAGAAAGACTGATACATTTGGGAGAGGTCAACCCGTCCGGATTGTTTCTGAACTCAAACACAGAAACCCCAGTATGATTCACATCAAAAGAACTCCAGAACAGATGCGGCGGAATTCCCAGCATGTATGGGAAGAGCAGCAGCGAAACGCCCTGGTGACAGAATAATGCGACCCGTTCTTCACTGGGGTTGAGGATCCGGTAAAGGCCGCAGCCTTCCCGTTTGTATCCCAGCCGTTCCAGAAAATCATCGCAGCCCTTTTCCAGACGCTTGTAGCAGTTTTCCAAATCTTTGATTTCCTGCACACTTTTGGCTTCTCTCCAGTTTCCGTTTCCGAGAAGTTCATCACCATTCTGGAAGAATTCTGTATTCTGCCGGAAAAAGACCCAATGGGTATAATTTCCGGTATATTGAACGGTAAACTCTTTCCATGCAAGATCTTCGCTTGCCCATTCTTCGATTTGGATGGGAAGATTCAGGATCTCACTGGTGGGACGGGCAGTTTCCTGAGCCCGGATCATGGGAGAGGCAAAAATCCGGTCGAGTCCATGAACCGCAAACCGTTTTGCCAGAGCCTTTGCCTGAAGCTGTCCCAATTTAGTCAAAGAATCCGGATCATAAATCGGATCACCGTGGCGAATCACAAATAACAGCATGTTTCTGCTCCTTTTTCCTGCATAATTTTTTGCAGTAATATATCATCCTAAGAACAAAAAACAAGTTTGTTCCCGGAAATCTCCCGTTTTTTCCGGGGAAGCGGCAGCAGAATCTTTATTTTTTCAGGATGAAAGTATCCTCAATGGTTCCATCGGCATTGAGTGCTTCCATTTTGATTTCTCCCGGCTGAACTTTGAAATACAGCGCAAGTCCTGGTCTTTTTTCCGCATTGGGACCGCCTCCGCCGACAACCACCATCGGGAATCCCCATTCCGGAGAGGTCGGCAGTCGTTTATAGCCATGCGTATGCCCCGCAACCCAGAGGTCCGGACGGTATTCTTTCTTCTTGAATACCTTTTCCACCATTTTGATGGTGCGCGGAACCATGTGACGGAAGGAATCTATTTGTCCGAAAGGAGAAACATGTGCAAAAACAATCCGGAATTTTGCTGTCTGATATTCCGGGGTTTTGACAACTTCCCGGAGCCAGAGAGTCTGTTCCTCCAGAAGCGTATCAAGCTGATTCAGGTAGGAATGGACGATGTGCACATTTTTGGAACCGGCAGAAAGATGATGCCCTGTATCCAGAACAAGATAGCAAACTTCCCCGACCCGGAACATTCCGTAACTTTTCTTGTTTTCATAAGCGAAATGATCCAGCCATTGCTGGGCTTCCGCCCCTTCGAACTCATGATTTCCCCGGGCGGCAACGATATACATTTCACTGGGGATCGCCTTCAGAACACTGTCAAAAACATCATTCCGGAAATGGTTGATCACCCCGTGAAAATCGCCCACATGAACGAAGAAACGGCTGTTTTTCACTTCCGGAAACGCCCTGAAAACCATTCTGACCCGTTCCAGATTTTTCCGTTTTGTGGTATCCTGAGTATCCCCCATCAGAAGGAAGGAATAGTTCTGTTTTTTTCCGGAATAAGTGCGGAACGTGCGAATTTCTTCCGGTTTTGCGGTTTTATAAGTCGGCGGCAAACGCCGGAGGGCACGGTACTCATAAAGAGAATCCGGCTTCAACCCCTTGAGCTGAAATGAAAGAACCGGTGTCTCATCCAGGATCTGTCCGCCGCGCAAAACAGAAACCTTTGTCCACTTTTCTGTTCCGGCAAGACGGTATTCCAGTTCCAGAGGCTGGCGTCCATTCAGGAGATAGTTGATTGTCACTGAATCTGCGGAGGGATTGGTCAGATAAGGAGCGAACGCGATTCCGGGTTCCGGCAAACGCCGGGGCGGAATATCCGGATCATTGCAGGAGGAATAGAAATCAATGGCTGCGGCCCAGCTTCCGGAACCTGATTTGACCAGGAAAGAAATATCATTTCTTCCGGCTCTCAGTTTCAGAGCGAAGACCCGGTCGGAAGCTGAAGGCGGCCAGCTGTCATTTCCGCCCACATCGGTTCCGCCGAAATATTTCCCGTTACAGAACCCATCGATCCACCAGTCTGCCCCCATCCCCACATAGATCGTCTGAGGGATCTCTGAAACAATAACGCCTGCAAGAACTGCCCGGTCTTTACCGGAATGTTTCCAGCCTGCCGGTGCAAGATTGAGTAAAGGTGCCGCGGGAAGAACCGTTGCGGAAACGGACTCCTTTTTCCCGGCAGTGATCATGGTATCATCTTCGAATCTTGCAGAAGAAGCATCATCTGCTGTAATGTCGTCTGAGCGGAAGAGTTTCCAATGAGTGGGTAATTGCAATCTTTTAAAATTCTGTTTTCCGGGTGCCATGACAGTAAGTCTCCTTTTTTGTTCCGGATTTGGTTTCTGAGTCTGCTGAGCTTCCATATTCCAAAGGGAACATCCGATCAGAATTGCAAGGCATGACTTCAAAAAAACATGATTCATTATTACGATTTCCTTTTTTGGGTAAGAAATTTGTTCAAAGAATTGATAAACGCGATTCTCTGACGGTCCGAAAACGGCGGGGGACCTCCTGTGACCTCTCCGGTGATCCGGAGTTCCTCCATCAGTTCCCGCATTGCCAAAGCATTTTTGATGTTTGCCGGGGTAAAGAATTCGCCTTTTGTATTCAGGACTTCCGCCCCTTTTGCGAGAGCTCTATCTGCCAAAGGAATATCTGCTGTAATCACAAGATCCCCCTGGGCGAGATGATCCACGATCCAGTCATCCGCGCCATTGAATGCGCTGCCCGCCCCCACAGACCGGAGGTATTCCGAATCCGGGAGATTCTGCGCAAACGCTGCGGCAAAGATCGTCTCCACCTTTTCCCGCTGAGCGACTTTGAACAACACCTCTTTCAGCGGCCGCGGCAGGGCATCGTTATCGACCAGGATTTTCATGATCGTTCCTTCTTTTTTTCTTTTATTCAAGGATTTTCAGTGATCCTCTCACAATCATACAGCATGAAACAAAAAATCCTTCACCGCTTACTATATTGTCAAATTATTATATTGTCAAGCTCAGTATTTGAGAATAAAATAAAAAAATATGATAAGGAGAACCTTACCGCTGGCCGCCAAATACAAAAATCACACTCGGGCTTGCTTTCAGCGACGATGGATTTCACTGGGATGTTCAGCCGAAACCATGTCTGGAACTGGAAACAGAGGAGATCGCTCATATCTATGACCCCCGACTCACCGTAATTGATGGAAGGTGTTATCTCTGCTTTGCTGTCAATACCAGACACGGTGTTCTCGGCGGAATCGCTGTTACGGATGATTTTGAACATTTTGAATATCTTACCATGACAACTCCCGATAACCGGAATATGGTTTTGTTCCCGGAAAAGATTGATGGCAAATTCATGCGCCTTGAACGTCCATTCCCTGTTTACAGCAGAGCCGGCGATGAGGAATTTGATATATGGTGCTCCAAATCTCCGGATTGCCGTTATTGGGGGGAAAGCAAACTGCTGCTTGGAGCAGAAAACGTTCCTTATGCAAACAGCAAAATCGGTCCCGCAGCTCCGCCTGTCAAAACTGAAAAAGGATGGCTCACAACGATTCATGCAGTACAAAAAGTTCAGGAAGAACTTTATTCCTGGCATCCGGATTGGCATAAGATTTATTATGGCGGTCTGATCCTGCTTGATCTTGAGGATCCTACGAAGATAATCGGAATGAGTAAAGAACCGATTCTCGTCCCGGAACACGAATATGAAACAAAAGGAATGCGCGGAAGCGTCATGTTCCCCGGCGGCATGATCCTGGAAGATTCCGGAGAGGTTAAAATCTATTACGGAGCAGCAGATACCGTCGAATGTGTCGCAACTGCTGATGCAGCAGATCTTCTGAAACTTTGCGGGGTTTGATCAATTCCCCCTCATAAACAGCAGGCTCTCAGTTCTCTTTCAGACATACTGAGGGCCTGTTTATTTTATCCCCGGCGTTTTCAAACAATTTCAAAGTCTTTTTTTTTGAAAATTGGAAATTTTCCTTGATTTTATTATCACCCTGAAGTATAATAACGAAAAATTAACAAGAATAACAGAAAAAAAATAAGGGAAAACTAAAATGTTTCAACTCAAAAAATTGACAGTTGTAATGTGTATGGGGCTCTTCCTCTCCGCTGTGGCGGCAGTCTATCAGATCCCGTACATGGAAAAACGCCCGGTCATTGACGGAAAATTCTCTCAGGAAGAATGGCAGGGGTCTGCAGGATATGCAGGAGTCTATCACCGGGGCAAAGAAATGTTCCTCAGCGGAAGACATGCCGTTTGGAATATCGGTTATGATAATGAAAATCTTTATGTTTCCATGCGAACTGAGCTTCCTCCGGAAGGGACGCGTCTCATCTCAACAACCCGCCGCAGAGATGGAAAAACGCTTCTCTATGATGACAATATCGAATTCTGGATCGCAGATTCTGAAAAAATCTCCGACCGTTCCTATTATTCCGTGATGGTCAACTCCAAAGGAACCGTTTCCGATATGAAGTTTTATCTTTCCGGAAAAATGGCGGAACCTCAGTGGAGCAATGCATGGGTCATCAAAAATGGCCAGGATAAGCAGCAGAACGTGTGGGTCGTGGAATATGAGATTCCGCTGAAATCCCTGAAATACAACGGTTCTCTCACCGGACAGAAGCTCTCCATGATGCTTTGCAGAAACTGGCAGAGACCTTTCACCCAGACGCCCTTCCTGAAGTTCCCTCATGCGTTCACCGGAGTGCAGTTCTATCCCGTGTTCCAATTTGCGGAAAAAGGATTTCTCCCTGTCAAAGTGGAGGCGATCGAAGGGCTTCCCAAACGGGATTTCACATTGAAGGGATCCGTTTACAATCCCGGCAGCACAACACGGAATGTAACAGCAAAAATCGTTTGGAAACATTCGGATATGCCGACTCATCAGATGGTTCAGAAACTGTCCGTTCCTGCAGGAAAAAGTGCGGCGTTCAAGTTCCACACCTCTTCCAATTATATTCATAACATGGCAAAACATACGGCAGAACTCACGGTAACCGATGAAAAAGGAACGGTTATTTATGCCGATCAATATGCCTGGAAACTCCCCATGAATCTGGCTGATGTCTGGAAGGTTTCCACTCCGGAAGCCGCTTCCCAGATCAGCTATTATCCCTCCACCAGTATGCTTGGATTCCGGCTGCAGATCTATGACAACACCAATTCGGTTCAGGTGAAAGTCGTCAAACAGGGCGACAATAAAACCGTTGCCGTCAAAGATTTCCCTGTATCCAAAGGGGAAGTGATCCGCTACATGCAGCTGCCAAAACTCGGTGATGGAACCTATCAGGTCACCTTCACGCTCAGCGGCGGTCAGGCAAAAAAGGTGCTGTCCAACAGTTTTGAACGGAAAATTTTCCCCTGGGAAAATAATAATCTCGGAATCTCTGATGAAGTATTTCCGCCTTTCAAGGATCTGCAATACGGCAGCAATACCATTCAGACAGTGAAAAACAAAATTGCCTTCAGCGACAACGGGCTTTATTCCTCTGTGATTGCAGATGGGAAAGAACTTCTGATCAAGCCGGTTTCTCTGCATTATCAGGACATTTCCGGGAAGAGCGGACTGAAAGTCGTCTCCAAAGGTTTTGTTTCCAGAAAAGCAAATACCGGTATTTGGAAATCCGTCATGAAAGGAAACGGGTTCACTCTGGAAAACCTTGTTGAAACGGATTATGACGGCTGCAGTAAATTCACCCTGACCCTGACGCCCGATGCAGGCAAACAGCCGGTTATCCGGAAGATGTATCTTGATATTCCCCTGAAATCGGATTTGATCCGCCTGTTCCATGTTGTCAGTGCCGGAGTGATCCGGAACAATCCGGCAATCAAAGTTCCGGGAGGAAACGGAGTTGTCTGGCGTTCCACCGATCATGCCAACGGGGATATGTTCGGAAATATGCACTGTTACCTGTGGCTTGGAGAAATGGCACGGGGACTCTGCTGGTTCTCCGACAGTGAAAGAGAGATGAGTCTGGATGAAAAGAAGGTTTCCCAGGAACTGATCCGGAACGGAAATGAGCTGACGCTCCGTCTCTGGTTTGCCAATCAGGATATGAAACTTGCCGGAAAGCGGACGATCGTTTTCGGGATGCAGCCCTCTCCCACAAAGCCCATGCCTTCCGATTGGCAGAAACCGAAATATGAGATCCCCCCCCATGGCGGATCTGCATGGTACGGCGGCTGTGCCACCGGGATGGGAAAATACCCGACTCAGAACGACTGGGAAGTCATCGACCGGATGGAGATTGCGCGGAAAACCGGAAAGCTTGACCGCGCTTATGTGGAAAGCTGGCTTCAGAAATACTGGAAAGGACATCCCCTTTATACTCACGTCCGAAACCACATTTACGGCGGGTTCGTCAACTTCATGATCAACCGTCCTGCCTCTCCCACGATGATCTACTTCGAAGAATACGGGATCGATCAGTTCAGTCCCGAGTTCCGGATCTTCCAGGATGAATGGGGTGCTTACGAATTCACCCAGCGGAAATGGATGGATTGGAAAGATATCACCACCACCTCAGCGGCGGCAAACTCTGTCAAAATCATCCCGGTCAAGAGTTATCAGGATTACGCGCTCTGGTACGGAAGAGAATGGATGAAACGCGGCGTCGGACTTTACTTTGACAACGTGTATCCGAAGAATATCTTCAACCGTCACAACTCTCTTGCCTATACAAGAAAAGATGGACAGACACAGCCTTGCAGTGCCATCTGGACCATGCGGGAATATCATAAACGGATGTGGGTCATGTCCCGGATGCTTCAGAGAGAAACCAAATGGCCGCTTCAGATCTCCCTGCACACAACGAACTGCATGTGTATTCCGATCCTTACCTGGACCGACACCATGCTGGATCTGGAATGGGGCTGGGCAAACGGAACCAAACCCTTCCCGCAGGAATTGCTGGAAATCGAATCCACCGCCCGCCAGATCGGAGCATATCCCCATGCACACTTCCCCCTTGTCGGAAATGCTGTGACCCATCCTCACGATGCCACTTACATGAGCGGAAAACCGGTTCCGGAAATGGTCAAAACGGATTGGGCAATGCGGATGATCTATGAGATCCTGCGTCAGCAGTATCGCGGCATGGATTTCCGGCCCTACGATAAAATGGTTTATGACTTCGGATATCCCAACTGCAAGGTTCTCAACTACTGGGACGACAATTATCCGGTCAAGGTCGATAACGAGGCAGTGAAATCCATTGTTCTTGACAACGGGAAAAAGGTGATGATCATCTTCGCCTCCTGGTCCGAAAAACCGATCACAGTCAACGTCAAACTGGATCCCTCCCTCCGGGTGAAAGATCCTGTATTCCAGATAAAATTCAACAAATTCGGTGCAGAAATCATCGAGAAGGAGATCATACGATGAAAGCCATGAAACTTGCAGCAGTCTCAGCAGCATTTCTTGCTGCGGCAACCGTTCCGGCGCAGGATGTCAAAGCGCTGGAAGAACATGTAACCTTCCAGATCAGCTTTGAAGGCTCTGTGGAAGTTGACCGTGCAGAAGGCGAAATCGCGCTTCAGCAGGGAAAACATGAAGATGTTCAGGATGGTTACAGCTATGTGGAAGGGGTGAAGGGCAAAGCTCTTTACAACACAAATCCCCGGGGACATGTCCGCCGTTATCTGATGAAGGACAATATCAACTTTGAACTCCCCGGAACCGTTTCTCTCTGGATCAAACCGGTGGCATGGAAGAAACTCACCCCGGACTCTCCGAAACAGAAGAATGGACGTTACAACACCATTACCACGCCGTTTTTCATGACCGGCTGGAGCAGAACCGGATATATTGTTCTGGAACGCGCCTGCCCGGAATTCCTGAACCGCCCGGAACAGGTCCGTCTTCTTTTCCCTGCATTCAAAAATGTCAGATCCTACTATTCCAAGGAATTCAAATGGGAAGACAACAAATGGTATCACATTGTCATGACCTGGAGCGGATATAACTATACGGTTTACATCAACGGGGAAGAAATTCTTGCAGCGGCACATAAAGAACAGCTCAAGCAGTCCGACATGCATAAGAACTTTGAAGTCCGTCCCAATCCCGGAATGGTTCTGGATGAATTCACTGTTTACAACAAAGCGCTTTCTCCTGCAGAAATCAAAGCATTGTATGAGAGCATGAAAAAGTAAAGAGATCTGAAAAAGATCAGTTCAAGGGCTGCCCCGGCGGCCCTTTTTTTTGGTTTGGAATCTTTCCGGAGAAATTTTGCAGGACAGGAAGGCAATTTCAAAAGTCAGTAAAAGAGGGAAAAACTTTAAAAAATTGAACTTTTCCTGTTTGAACTTTGTATTTTCGGATGTATATTAACAATTGTAAAACCGTGCCTTAATTCCAAACTAAACCTCAGGAGGGTTACAAAATGATTAAGCAACTGAATGCGGCTCCGGATCATGCCAAGCTTGTGGCATGGGTCAACGAATGGGCCGAACTCTGCGAACCGGATGCCATTTACTGGTGTGACGGAACCAACACTGAATACTATGGACTGTGCGACGAGATGGTCAAATCCGGTCTTGCAGTCAGACTCAACAGCAAGCTCCGTCCGGACTGTGTCCTCTTCAAGAGTGACCCGTCTGACGTTGCCCGTGTTGAAGCCCGTACCTACATCGCTTCCGAAAAGAAAGAAGATGCAGGCCCGACCAACAACTGGATCGATCCCGTTGAACTGAAAAAAGAAATGCGCGCTCTCTACAAGGGCTGTATGCATGGCAGAACCATGTACGTCATTCCCTACTCCATGGGTCCCGTCGGTTCCAACATTGCAAAGATCGGTGTGGAAATCACTGACTCCGCATACGTTGTAATCAACATGCACGTCATGACCCGCGTCGGAAACGCTGTTCTCGACGTTCTCGGAAAAGATGGCGAATTCGTTCCCTGCATCCACTCCGTCGGTAAGCCCCTCGAAGCTGGCGAATCCGACAACGGAATCTGGCCCTGCGCTCCCATGGACAAGAAATACATTGCCCAGTTCCCCGAAACCCGTGAAATCTGGTCATTCGGATCCGGTTACGGCGGAAACGCAATCCTCGGTAAGAAATGCCTTGCTCTCCGTATTGCAACCGTTCAGGCTCGCGACGAAGGCTGGATGGCTGAACACATGCTCATCCTCAAGCTTACCAACCCCGAAGGCAAGGTCAAATATGTGACCGGTGCATTCCCCTCCGCTTGCGGTAAAACCAACCTCGCTATGCTCATCCCGACCCTCCCCGGCTGGAAAGTCGAAACCATCGGTGATGATATCGCATGGATGAAGTTCGGCAAAGATGGCAGACTCTATGCTATCAACCCCGAAAACGGTTTCTTCGGCGTTGCTCCCGGAACCAGCATGCACTCCAACAAGAATGCTATGCTCTCCTGCGCAAAGGAAACAATCTTCACCAACTGTGCTCTCCGTGAAAACGGCGACATCTGGTGGGAAGGTATCGAAGTTCCCCTCGAACCCGGCGAAAAGCTCATCGACTGGAAGGGCAATGTCTGGGAACAGGGTCAGGTCGATGCAGATGGCAACAAAGTCAAAGCTGCTCACCCGAACGCCCGTTTCTCCGCTCGCGCTAAGAACTGCCCCGCTATCGCTTCCAACTGGGAAGATCCCAACGGTGTGCCCATCGACGCATTCCTCTTCGGCGGACGCCGTCCTTCCACACTTCCTCTCGTTTACCAGTCCATGAGCTGGGAACATGGTGTGTTCATCGGTTCCACCGTCGGTTCCGAAGTTACCGCAGCTGCTCTTGACGTCAAGGCAGGTACTGTCCGCCGCGACCCGTTTGCTATGCTGCCCTTCTGCGGATACAATATGGGTGACTACTTCCAGCACTGGCTCGACATCGGTAAGGTCGAAGGCGCAAAGCTGCCCAAGATCTTCTGCGTGAACTGGTTCCGCAAGACTGCCGACGGCCGCTGGCTCTGGCCCGGATTCGGCGAAAACAGCCGCGTCCTCAAATGGATCTTCGAACGCTGCGACGGCGAAGGCAAAGCTGTTGAAACCCCCATCGGTTTCATGCCCACAGCTGATGCGATCGACCGCTCCGGTATCGAAAACGAAGTCACCGATGCTGACATCGCTGAACTTCTCACCTTTGACAAAGAAGGCTGGAAGAACGAACTGGCTATGATCAAAGAACACTACAAGAAGTTCGACAGACTTCCCAAAGCTCTTGCTGATCAGCTCGCTCAGCTCGAAGAAAGACTTGCAAAGTAAGTCTCTTCTCTTAAATTCCAAAGCTGCTGCTGCCGTTACGGTATGCAGCAGCTTTTTTTATACGATAAAGGGCGGCAATTTTCAAATGGTTCCAGCCGTTTGAAACTACTTCTGCAGAAAAAAATTATGAACCGGATATCACAGGAATATTGCCAGTCTGAACAAGATCAACTTCCAGTAATTTCTTAACAACCAATTCCGGATTCCGGATTTTATTTACCAACTGTCTGTAAGATTCAATTCCGATCAGAAAAGGATGCTGCTCCACGGATGCCATAGAAAAGACATCGCTGATCCCCTGAATATTTCCAAATCCGCAGACGGCTATTTTTCCGATCCAGTCTATTTTCTGAGAATTCATACTCTGAATCATCCGGTAGGAATCATCATCGGAACATGCGATGAAGGCTGTAACGCCCGGATACTGTTTCCTGATCCTCCGGAGAATGATATTTGTTTCAGCAACAGAACTTTCATTCAGAACAAATGTCCGCTCTCTATAATCGGCAATGCCGTTTTCTTTCATGGCATCATACATTCCGTTCATCCGGTCGGGATTGTTCAACATGTGAAACAGAATCACGATGTCGCGATGTCCGCGGCTCAGGACCTCTTTCATAATCTTATATCCGCCGGAATAAGAATCACATGCCACATATTCCGGGTATGTTGTATTCCCGAGCCGGTCTTCAAGATAAATCACAGGAAGTCCTTCATCAGGAAGGATCCCAAATCCGGAAGAAATGATACCGTTGATTCCAATAGATTTGGCATTTTTCATGAGGCTGGAGATTTGCCCCAGCTCCGGAGCGGCAATACTGACCAGGGAATTATCCTGAAGCGCAGCGGTTTGAATTCCATTGGCAATTTTTGCATAAAAGCGGACATCTACACTCATAATAAGCAGGATATGATGATTCGGGTATTTGAAGGTTCGTCTGACAACGGTTCCGCCTCTGCCCCGCTTCCGTTCCAAATATCCTTCTTCAACAAGGATAGAGACTGCCTTATTGGCTGTTTTTTTATTGATCAAGAACATGTCTGCCAGTTCATATTCCGACGGAAAATGTGATCCAATGGGATATGTTCCATTTTGCAATTCTTTTTTGAGAATCAAAATCAGCGGATTTATTTTATCTACCATAAAAAACCTCCTTCTCCTTCCGTTGTTATAATATAGCACATCTTTATAAATGGGTCAATAAAGCCTTAAAAAAAAATGATAAAAATATTGACAATTTCTATAATTTGATGTATAATAGTTCCGGAAGGCACTTGAAATAAATGGGTTATTTTATTTTTTTTGACAGAAAAAAGTAGAAAACGACCGTTTATTCTCTTGAAAAAAAGGATTTTATGTGTTAAATTTACAAAACAAGGAAAGGAGGTAATCATGAGAGATTACCAAAAAAAGTACATTCGAAATTCACCGCGATTTACTTTGATTGAGCTGCTTGTTGTGATCGCAATCATTGCAATTCTTGCAGGAATGCTTTTGCCGGCACTGAATTCCGCCCGGGAAAAAGGAAGAGCCACCAGCTGTAAAAACCAGTTGAAACAGATTGGTCTCGGTTTCGCTCAATATGTGGGCGAATATGACGGATTCTATCCAATTTCCAGAAACGGAAAAGATTCCGGGAGCGGAACCTATTACTGGCCCAATGCAATTGCCCCTTACATCGGGCATACGGATGAAATCAAACAGAGTGGAACACTTGCTCCCGACTTTCTTCTCTGTCCCACCATGGCGGGTAAAATCACCATTAATGATCGTTACACTTTGGCATACGGATGTTCTTATCCCTATAACAAACAGTGCTTCGGAGAAAATGTTGCAAATTTGGGAACTACAGGCAATAACTATGTTAAAAAAGTTGATCAGCCCAGTAATGTGATTCTTAATGCGGACGGTTGGTACAGTTTTGACAAAGAAAATTATAGAAGATACGGAAATGTTGAATTTTCAGGAGAACCTTACAAGCAGCTCTGCTACCGACACTCCATGAAGAGCAATGTTCTCTGGGCGGATTCTCATGTATCTGCTGAAGGTTGGACCCGTTTGAATATTCAGGGATATCAATTCGGCTATTTCCCCTGGAGAAAACAATCTCAGGTTTCTCAGGTTCAGCCTGTTTGGGGACCGATCTCCGAATATACTTATGGTTATTCACCCTATAATTAAGGAACATGATCATGTTGAAATTCAAAAAAACAGTGCTTACAGTTCTCATAGGTGCAGCAGGAATGCTGTCAACCTTTTCCATCTCTGCCGGGACTCCCGGTCTGGTAACGGATGCAAAACTCAAAACAGTGGAACTTGTACCGGTGAAATTTGAACGGGCTCCTTCTCATGCTCCGGTTCAAATGATAACGGCGGGCAAACACAATTTTGCCATTGTCGCCGATCTGAAAGCGGAAAGCCGGATGCAAGGCAGAAACAAAACAGAAAAGAGTATTGCTCCCGCAATCGAAATTCTCCGGGAAGCTATTGAAAAATGCACAGGATCAAGCCCCGTTGTTCTTGATGTGAAAGATGCTCATAAAGCAAAATTCATGATCGTTGTCGGCGACAATGAGATCACCCGGAAACACGGTGTTGATGTTGCCAAACTTCCGCCGCAGGGGCTGGCAGTCAAAACCTTTGAACGCGGGATCATTCTTGCCGGGAATGACTCATCCCTGATCGAAGGGTACAATATGAAACCGCTGGAAGGAAAAGGTTCCAGCACCGGAACAAAATATGCGGCGTATGATTTTGTGGAACGTTTTCTCGGAGTCCGTTACTTCTTCCCCGGAGAATATGGAACGATCTGGCCGGAGATCAAAGATCTGACTCTTACCCCTGTTTCCTACACGGATGCCCCTTATATGGACGGCAGAAACGGGATCTATTATCTTGGTGACAGCATCCGCAAGCCTGCTTCCAAGAAATATTGGGAGCCTTATCTCGGAAAATTGAATGATACAGATCATCTTTTCTGGGATCGCTGGCGTATGGGAAGAACCATCCCCGGAGGCGGAACTCACTGTCCGTTCCCAGAACGGATCGCAAAAGCATATCCGGACAAACTGGAAACGATTTTTTACAAATCCCCCGCCGGAAATCTCTGGTACAACCCCAAAGCTCATATTGGAAATTACTATGATCCGGTCAATTTTGCTTTTGCGGATCTTCTGATCGAATCTGCCAAGAAGTTTTATCAGTCCGGCGGAAAAATCGATGAAGGCGGATTCTCTCATGCCTGCAACTCCACCTACTTCTCCTTCGGAATCTGCGATACTCTTCTGCCGGATACAGAACTGATCAGCCACCCCATCGTGAGAGAACTCGGTCTGATGACGGAAAAAGATTTGAAACGTTACGGCAAAGCTGGCACAAGCAGTTCTGCCGCAATGGCTAACGTATACGGAAGACTTCATCAGTATCTTGCCAACAAACTGAAAAAAGAGATTCCCGGAACCAGTCTTTACATCATGGCATATTATAATGTTCAATATGCCGCCGATGATCCCCGCTGGACCCTGCCGGACAACACGGAAGTGTTCCTCTGTCTGGGCGATATCCCCAACAAGATCCGCAGTCCGAAAAAACGGGAATTCATTCTTCAGGTAACGAAGGAATGGTATGAATCACTGGGCAACCGTCCGGTGCAGGGCCTCTGGCTTTATACGGGCACGAATCCCTTTGTTCAGGCGGTCAACGGGGAAATGGTTGGAGATATTCCGAAAGTTCTCGGAAAATACTTCGGCAGAACCACCATGTTCTTTGACCATTGCATCAATGCTCCGGGACATATCTGGCATTACTACTACTCCTCTTATGCGGCATACCGGTCCATGTGGAATCCCAACTGGGATGCAGCTGCGGCGATCGATGCCCACTGGGAACCGTTCTACGGCAAAGAAACAGGAAAACATCTCCGGGAATTTCATCAGCTGCTCCGGGATTGCTATATGAAATATGCACTGAATTCGGAAGACTCTGCGCGGAACGTTGTTTATCCCATGCCGGAACTTCTGAAAATGGAAAAAATTCTTGCCGCGGCACAGCAATCCGTAAAACCGGGTACTGTGGAAGCACAGCGGCTGAAACTGTTTATGGCTCCCTGGAAAAAAGCCATTGAATCTGTAAAAAATCAGCTTTCCTACGAACGTCCGGTCTACAGTGTTTATCAATTGCTCCGGAAAGATAAAGTTGCCATTGATGGTAACGGAAGCGAAGCGTTCTGGGCAAAAGTCAAGCCCATGAAACTGATGGATCCCAAAGGCAGCAGCACTCCGATCAAATATCCGGCGTCCATCAAACTTGCCTGGGATAAAACCGGGATCTATGGTCTCTTGGAAACAAAATATCCCACAACGGTCAGCAAAGACAATGATGTTTTCTACAATGACAACTTTGAAGTTTTCTTCTCTCCCGGACTCGGAAAAGAAGTGGAATTCCAGTTTGTCTTTGACCCCCTGAAACAGATGTTCCTCGGCACAAAACGGCATCTGCCCATCCCGCAGCCTTTTGATTCTTTCTGGAAGGCTCCCGGATTCAAACTGGAGTCCAGATACGGAAAAGATTTTTGGACCGCGGAATTTTATATCCCCTTCTCCGTATTCAAAACAGAAAATTCCGTTCCCACTGTTTACGACACCTGGCACTGCAACATTGTCCGGAACAAAGCCGGCAGCAACCGGGAATACAGCGGAACAGCAATGACTCTTGGAAACAACCACAATCTTAATATGTACGGTCTCATTAAATTCGCAGGGAAAGGAGAATAAAAATGAAACTGAAACACATTGCAGCGATTGCACTCACCCTTCTGGCTGGAACCTCTTTTGCACAGGATCACGCGCCCGTCAGAGCAGACGTTAAACAGATCCATGTTTATCAGCCTGACACCTGGGCAGTCCGTCAGGGAGCTAAAATCTCCAACCAGTACAACTCTTATGAAGTGGTTCTGGCAATGAGCAAACCGATGAACGGCAAGCCGTCTCAGACAGAGATCCGTCTCTGGGCAGGTGATTACGGATTTTGTCCTCTGACAAAAAGCTTCCAGTTTGAAGTCAACGGGATCCATATGAGAAAGCTGGCTGTCAAAGCAAGCGATGTCCAGCCCTGGAAAGATGGAAAGAACGCCGGAATCAAAATCGCATTGAATTTTGACGGAAGCAAATTTGATGTAATTTTCTACATGCGCCCGGATTCTCCTGTTCTCTGGGGGATGATCAAGCCCTCTGAAAACACACTGGAAGAACCCACGAAAGCAAGCGTCACATTCACCTGTATTCCCTCCACTCTTGTCAGAAATGAAAAGAAAGTTCCCATCTGGGGAGGTCCTGAATACGGACGTGAAATCGTTACCAATGCAAGAACCTATCCGGCAGCTCCCAAAGTCTATCCTCTGGGCAAAGATGATACCTCTTTCATCTTCCGCGACAGCAAATTTGACGGTTCTGCTGCGGACAAGAGCAAAGGTCAGGGTCCTGTCTGGCTGCAGATCGACCAGACGAATATCCTCAAAGGAAAGATCCGCTCTGTCAACGAATGGACAAACTGGGTTCAGATCGATTTGAATCCTGCCATGAAAGACTTCAAGTTTGCTCTCTGGCAGCAGCAGTCCCCGATCTCTAATGCGGCATTTGATGCAAAACTGAAAAATGAAAGTGCTGCATTCACCCGCTGAAGACAATGAAAAAACTTCTTGTTTTTGATCTTGACGGCACGCTGATCGACTCCGTGGGAGGAATCGCGGCTGCCGTCAACCGAACCCGGATGGATTTCGGTTTTTCACCGTTGGACCCGAAAATTATCGCCTCCTTTACAGGCGATGGCGCAGTCAAACTGATGGAACGGTCACTGGCAGATGTCCGGCTGACCGTTCCGCCGGAAGAGAGTGTCAGCAGAATGGTTCAGCATTATGCCGCGGATCCTGTCCGGGATTCTTTTTTATATGCCGATGTTGCAGAAGGATTCCGGAAGCTTCATGCTGCAGGATGGATCCTGACAGTTGTCAGCAACAAACCGGTGGCGGTGAGCGAAAAGATTCTCCGTCACTTCGGATTGCTCCCGTATCTGGCTGAGAACATTGGCGGGGGCTCCGGATTTCCGTTGAAGCCGGAACCGGATGCATTGTTCCATCTGATGAAAAAATATGAAGTTTCACCGGAATGGACTTGTATGATTGGGGATAACCATACGGATCTCAACTTTGCGTCACGGAGCGGCGTCAAGAGTATTTTCTGTGAATACGGCTTCGGGAGCTCAGGTGAGGCGGAAGTTGTATATAAGGCAGAGAATTTCTCCGGATGCATTGCTCTCCTTGAAAAGATTTTCCGTGAAACCGTTTGACAGAAATGTAATCATGTTTTTTTGGAAAAGAACTTGAAAAAACGGAAATTTGTAGTACTTTAACAGGAACAGGATTTTCTGAAAAAACAGAGGTGTGTGAATGGATAAAGCATTGGCATTGGAAAAAGCCCGCGAGGTATTGGATATTGAAATTGCCGGGATCGCGCAAATCCGTGATTCCCTGGGAGACTCTTTTCTGGAATTGGTGGAAACGATCATTGAGCTGATCAATAACGGCGGAAAGATCGTTGTGACAGGCGTCGGGAAAAGCGGTCATATCGGAAAAAAGATGGCAGCAAGTCTGGCAAGTACCGGATCTACGGCGATCTTTCTTCACCCTGTGGAAGCGATGCATGGCGATCTTGGAATGATCCAGGAAGGGGATTTGCTTCTTGCCTTGAGTTACAGCGGGGAAACAGATGAACTGCTTCATGTGATTCTGCCTGCGAAAAGATTGGGAGTCAAGATTGCCAGTTTCTCCGGCAATGGGGAATCTTCCCTTGCCAAGCTGAGTGATATTGCCGTTGTTGCGCCGGTTCCCAGAGAGGCTTGCCCGTTCAATCTTGCGCCTACTACATCATCCACAGCACATCTTGCATTGGGAGATGCCCTTGCAGTTACTTTGATGCATTTGCGGAACTTCACCAAAGCTGATTACGGCAGACTTCATCCTTCCGGAGCGATCGGAAGAGCTGTTACCATGAAGGTCTCCGATGTGATGCGTGACAGTGACCGGATGGCGAAGGTGACGGCGGATGCGACCGTTGCGGAAACGCTGGTCAAGATGACAGAAGCACGCTGCGGTTCAGCGATCATTGCAGATGAAGCAAACAATCTGAAAGGGATTTTCACGGATGGAGATTTCCGCCGGATTGCCCAAACGCCCGGAATTTTTGAAAAGAAGATCGGGGAAGTCATGGTAAAGAATCCCATATCCATCCGTTTTGATGCCTTTGCAGTTGAAATTTTGAAGGTTGTGGAGAACAAATCCATTGATGACCTTCCTGTGGTGGATGCAGATGGGAAAGTAGTTGGTCTTGTAGATATTCAGGATCTTCCGGGATTGAAATTGATGTAAAGGGAAGAAAAAACCTTTGGATTTTGAGTTCATTTTGAAAACAAAGCAAAAAATGACTTGCAAAATTGAAAAAAGGTGATATATTATACTTCTCTATGGATTTTTTGAACACAAACAACATAATCAGGAGATAAAAAGATGTACGCAATTATCAGCACAGGCGGCAAACAGTTGACCGTCCGCAGCGAAGAAATCGTTGCAGTTGAACGTCTTGCAGGCGAAGTTGGCAGCAAAATCACCTTTGACAAAGTTCTTGCAATCGGCGAAGGCGCAGGCCTCAAAGTCGGTGCAGAAGCAGCAGGTGCAAAAGTTGAAGCAGAAATCGTGGAACATTTCCGCGGTCCCAAACTCATTGCATTCAAGATGAAACGCCGCAAAGGCTATCGTCGCCGCAAGGGTCACAGACAGGAACTCACCAGAGTTAAAATTCTTTCTGTGGGCTGAGAACGATTATGAAATACGATGCAAACGGCGCTCTTCTGAGCACAGAAATTGCGGGGATGACCCCCATCAGCCGCGGCAAGGTTCGTGATATTTATGACCTTGGCGACTCTCTTCTGTTTATCGCGACGGACCGTATCAGTGCGTTCGACTGCGTTATGCCGAACGGGATCCCTGATAAAGGCCGTGTTCTTACTCAAATGTCTCTTTTCTGGTTTGAGAAGTTCACCTGGGCTCCCAATCACCTGATCTGCGCCGATGCATCGCAGTTTCCCGCAGCTCTGAAGCCTTATGAAAAAGACCTTCAGGGCCGCTCTATGATCGTGAAAAAAGCCAAAACCATTCCTCTGGAATGTATCGTCCGCGGTTATATTACCGGAAGCGGATGGTCCTCCTATAAGAAGGATGGAACCGTTTGCGGAATGAAACTCCGCGAAGGTTACCGTCAGGCTGAAAAGCTTGACAAGCCTCTCTTCACACCTTCCACCAAGGCTGAAGAAGGTCATGATATCAATATCAGCCCCGAAGAAGCAGCAAAGATCGTCGGCGAAGAAAAGGCAAAACGCGTTGCTGAGCTGGCAATCAGACTTTACTCCGAAGCTGCAGATTATGCCGAAACAAAAGGCATTATTCTGGCTGATACGAAATTCGAATTCGGCGAAGTCGATGGTGAAGTGATCGTTATTGATGAAGTGCTCACTCCGGACTCCAGCAGATACTGGCCGAAAGACGCTTACCAAATCGGTTGCTCCCCCGTCAGTCTCGATAAACAGTTCGTCCGTGATTATCTGGAAAGCCTTGATTGGGATAAAACACCTCCCGCCCCTGAGCTTCCCCAGGATATCGTCTTCAAAACACGGGACAAATATCTTGACGCATTGCAGCGGATCGCAGGAAGAACCCTCTGAGAAGGGTTCTTTCTTTTGCGCCCCTGTATTTTTTGAAAGGAGTGCGGCATGACAACTAAATCAGATTCCGTTGGCATTGTTCAGCCGCACGATTTTACATTTCAGGAAGGACTCCGTCTTCACAGCGGGGAGATCCTGGCACCTGTCACCCTCCGTTATGAGACTTACGGCGAACTTTCCGCCGCAAAAGATAACGCCATTCTGATTGAACACGCACTCTCCGGAGATGCTCATGCCGCCGGCTATTATACCGGAAGCGAAAAGGAGAAACCCGGCTGGTGGGACAGCATGATCGGGCCCGGAAAACCCTTTGATACAAACCGCTATTTTATTGTCTGTTCCAACGTTCTGGGCGGCTGCAGCGGATCCACCGGACCGGGAGCAATCAATCCCAAAACCGGAACACCCTACAACATGTCTTTTCCGGTGATCACCATTGAAGATATGGTGGATGCCCAGCGGAAACTGAAAGAACATCTTGGAATTTCCAAATGGCTTTGTGTTGCCGGAGGATCCATGGGCGGAATGCAGGCGATCCAGTGGGGCATCAAATATCCGGATGAAATGGAAAGTATCATTGCCATTGCCACGACTGCCCGGATCTCAGCCCAGTCCATCGCATTCAACTGGGTGGGCAGAGAAGCCATCATGGATGATCAGGATTGGAACAAAGGAAATTATTCAGAACAGCCGGAGCATGGTCTTGCCACCGCGCGGATGCTGGCGCACATCACCTATCTCAGTGAAGAATCCATGCGGAAAAAATTCGGGCGCAGACTCCAATCTTCTGAAGATTATTCCTATGCGTTCAAAAAAGACTTCAGCGTGGAAAGTTATCTGGAGCACCAGGGCAGCCGTTTTGTGGAACGATTCGATGCAAACAGTTATCTTTACATTACCCGTGCAATCGATTATTTTGATGTTGCGGGGCGTCACGATGGAGAGCTGGCGAAGGCGTTCAAACAGGTGAAATGTCCGTTCTTAGTGGTTTCCTTTTCCAGCGACTGGCTTTTCCCGCCGTCCCAATCCCGGGAACTGGTTCGCGCATTGCTGGATAATGATATTGATACAACATACTGCAATATTGAATCCAGTTACGGGCATGATGCGTTTCTTCTGGAAGAGGCTACGCTCGGAAAAATGCTTTCCGGATTTTTGAACAATCTTTATGATGACCGGGAGGCTCTGAATGAGAAGTGATCTGATCAAAGCTGCCGAACAGTATATTTATTCCCGCCGTGACCTTTCCACGATGACAGAAATGATTCCGGAAAATGTCCGGATCCTTGACCTTGGCTGCGGGACCGGACGCTTGCTGAAAGCGATGCAGGTTCTGAAAGGAGCCCGGGTCATGGGCGTAGAAATGAACGAGGAAAAAGTTATTGAATGTATCGGGCGCGGAGTTCCTGTGATCCAAAAAAACCTGGATGACGGGCTGAGCGATTTCAAAGACGCATCCTATGATTTTGTTATTTTGAGTCAGACCTTTCAAACGGTGAAGCGTCCGGATGTGATTCTGGATGAAATGCTCCGGATCGGCAGACGCGGGATCGTGAGTTTCATCAATATCGGTTATTGGCGCGCCCGGATCCAGATTGCGCTGGGCAACATGCCTGTTACCCGGACCCTTCCGATGCAGTGGTATGACACCACCAACATCCACTTGGGAACGATCAGTGATTTCCGGAATCTGTGTCAGGCACGCGGGATCAAAATCATCAAAGAGATTCCCTTACAGGAACGGAACCGGATTCCACTCCGCTGCCGGCTGTGGCCGAATCTTTTTGCGTCCACCTGCGTTTTTATTATCGAAAAATAATTTTCTGCTGTCAGATTTTCCATTTTTTTTCATCTGTTGTAACAAAACAGTGAAAGGAATGAGAAAATGTTTGATTTTTACCAGATTTCAGGATACATTATCGGGATCACCGCATATTTACGGGCGAAATTGAAAATGATCGACCGGAAATTCAACCTGCCCCTGGGAGTCCATGCAAAATGAAACGAATCGGTTTATTTATCGGAATTGACAGATATAAAAACGGGATCAATACTTTAAACTGTGCAGTTAACGATGCTACGTCTCTGATGACAGCATTTGCCAGAGCTCAGTATGATACCGTTGAAGCTCTGTTTAATGATGATGCTCACAGTGAAAAGATCATTGAAAAGATCGAAACGATCACCCGGGAACTGAAAGAAGGGGATATCTTCGTCTTTTATTTTTCCGGACATGGACGAGAAATAGAAGGGACTCATTATCTGGTGGGGCCGACAGCCCGCGCAAATAAAGCATTTTATTCTATCGGATCCGTTTCGCTTCCCCAGTTGATCGATCTCACCAACATCCCCGGATTGAACCGGCTTTTTATTCTGGATTGCTGCCGGAGCAACATGCTTGCAGATCGTGCAGGAAATTATATCTGTGATCAGGCACGGGATATTGCCATCAATACAGCACTCGTTCAAAATCAGAATCGATCCATTATCCCTCCCCTGATTCTGAACTCATGCAGCACAGGAGAACGAGCCTTTGAAGATCCTGAAACCAATCACGGATTTTTCACAAAAGCACTTTTGGACTCAATCGAAAATCCTGCAATAAATACGTTTCATTCCTTTCAAAAATGTCTCCGGATCAGTGGAACACCTGAAGCTCAGAATATCAGCTGGTCTGGAGACCCCTTGCGCTGGAATGAGATTCCTCTCTTTGCCTCATGGAAGGGTCAATCTGATGACGAAGAAAACAGACTAAACAAATTGTTGCGCGAGCAAATTCTTTTTGAAAAGGAAAAAATTGATCGTTTTACCCATGAACTTCAGGAAAACATGCCCCGTGAAGCTGAAATATCGTTAAAACATGCTCAACGGGCAGAAGAGGAAGGGAATCTTTATGTGGCTATAAAGTTTTATGCCGGGGCCTGCGACTTAATTCAAGACAAAGTCGAAAGGGTTGAAAAACTGAGAGAATCTTGCATGCCGGTTGAAAAACAGTTCCAGAATAACGAACCGAAAAACTCGGAAATCACAGCTGCAGAGAAATCTGAAAATATCAATGCCAAAAAAACAATTTCATGCTATTTCGGCATGATGCTTGTCTCTTGGATTTTATGTGGCGGTTCATGGCTTTTTGGCGGACCAGTATCTGTCATGTTCTACGCTTTACAGATTTGGATCATGATCGGGATCTTAATCGAATTTTGCAAAATAAGAAAAATAAGATTCCAAACATTTTCCGAAAACTTGCTTTATAAAGCGATTTTACCTGTTCTTTCCATGGTTCCGGTTATCCTTTCATATTATAAAAGGTATTTTTCCCCTTTTGATGAACGTATTTTTTTGCCCATTTCTCTTGGATTGGGCAGTATAATTCTGTTTGGAGCCTTGCTGACAATAATCACGAAGAAAAAGAAATCCTGAAAAGCTCCACCTGATGGTATTTTCTTTTCTTGGGGCCACAAAAAATGAAAATGCCGCAAAAAAAGTTTGGAAAAAGGAGATGGGGTTTTGGGAAAGGTTGTTCTCTCTTCCTCAATCTCAAATCATTTTCTGTCGCAAATCATCTTCCGGCGGTCAGAAGAGCTTCCGCCAATTTCACGCCGTCAACTGCCGCAGAAACGATTCCGCCGGCACAGCCACCGCCCTCGCCGCCAATGTACAAATGTTTCATTGATGACATAAGCGTTTCCGGATCGCGTTCAAAACGGACCGGACTGGAAACACGGGTTTCTATGCCGATAAGCGTTCCTTCCCGGGCAAAACCTTTGCAGATTTTGTCAAAATGCCGCAATGCACCGGAAAGAGAAAATCTGACAGGATCCGGCAGCAGCGCATCCAACCGTCGGGGAACGATTCCGCAGCGGTAACTGGTTTCCCGGGGAAGAGAACCTTTCTTCCCGTAAACAAAATCCATAGCTCTTTGAGCCGGGGCGGAAAACCCTGCACCGCCTGCCTGATATGCAGAAGTTTCGATCTCTTCCAGAAATGCATAGGCTTCCGCAGGAGTCCGGAACAAACCTTCCTGCAGAGTCGTTACGATTGCGGCATTGGAAAACGCACCATCCCGGGCGGCATTACTCATCCCGTTCGTGCAGAGTCTTCCCGCTTCGCAAACTGCCGGAATGATCTCACCGCCGGGACACATACAGAAAGTCGTTGCGCCGTTTCCAGCCCCGAAAGGCCGGGATGACATGGTATATTCAGCGGCTCCGAGAGCCGCGCATGGATTTTCCACTCCGAATTGCGCCCGGTTGATAAAACCGCTGGGATGTTCGATCCGGCAGCCAAGCTGAAACCCTTTCATCCGGTATTTTACACCGTATTGTGTCAGGGATTCAATCAATTTGCGGGCACTGTGGCCGCATCCGATGATTGCGGCAGGGGCATGGATTTTCTCTCCGCCGGAAAGGGTAAAATATTCAAATTCGATTCCCGGATTGACGCTTTCCACGCGGGTATCCCACAAAAAAGTTCCGCCGAGAGAGATAATCTTCTTCCGGATATTGGCAATGATCCCGGGCAATTTATCAGAGCCGAGATGGGGATGCGCAAAATAAAGGATTTCCGGAGCGGCTCCGGCTTTGACAAATTCCTGAAGAACAAAGTCACATCTCGGATCGCGGATCCGGGTAAAAAGTTTTCCATCGGACCACGTTCCTGCGCCGCCTTCCCCAAACAGAAAATTGCTTTCCGGATTCACTTGACGGTCTGCAAAAAACTGATCGATATCGGCTTTCCGGCGGTCAACATCTTTTCCCCGTTCCAGGATCACCGGTTTGCATCCGGCAGCAGCCAGCACAAGGCCGGCAAACAATCCAGCGGGGCCGGCGCCAACGATCACCGGATTCTGTACCGGGTGTTTGACTTCGGGCAGATGCCATTGTTCTGTTTCCGGCGGAGGCGGCTCCGTTGCGTTGACCGGTACGGTTCCCTCTTTCAATTCTGCAAGGATGGAATAAATTACTTTGACATCCGGTTTTTTCCGGGCATCCAGACTCCGCTTGAGGATCCGGAAATCCAAAAGGTTTGCCGATGAGATCCCGCAGGCCTGAACGGTTCTTTTCCGCAAAAAATCGGCAGGATCGGCAGGGATCTTTCCAGCGGGGATTTCCAGTTTTACTACAACTTTCATCAATTATTTCTCCGGTGATTTCAACGGGGGAAGTCCGGCTTCCGACCGCATGGTTTGAACATGCTGCCATAAAGAACTGTCCCGATAAAAAAGTTTGATCAGTTTCGTGCTGCCCGTTCCAACCTTCTCAGCGGTCAGACGGGGATGGAATTCGGATTCAGCAAATACATCCAGCAGCTTTGCCATCCAGAGAGGATAGGCCCGGTTTTTCATGGAAACGGGGGGATCTCCGACCCGGAACCCGGGATCGGCGGGGCGCCTGATCTGCAACGCCATCCGATGCCGCAGATACTCCAGGGCACACCGCCGGTTATCATGCTGGGAGCGATGTTCGGCACAAAGCGATTCCAAGCCGCTCTTTTCATGTTTCAGCCGGACAGCTGACGAAGTTTTATTCACATGCTGTCCGCCGTTTCCGGAAGCCTTGTGAAAATCCAGAATACAATCGGCAGAAAGCGCATCATCCTCCATTTCCAGCCAGGAATCCCGAGCGGAAAAGTCATCGGCAGGAGCCAGAATTTGCAGGATCTCATGCAGCGTCCGGGGAACCGGAAGCCCGAGTTCCGAACGGATCTTCTCCGTAGAGGGCAGATACCGCTGGGGCTTCTCTCCGGTGGGAACGCCCCTGATCTCAACCGGAAGGGGGGGATTTGCTCTTGCAGCAATGAGCTCCGCCAGTTCCCGGATGGAAACAGGTTCCTCAGATCCCACGTTGTAGGCTTCCCCGGTTTTACCGCGTTTCAGCAATGATGCGAGCCAATAAGCCAAATCATCGGCATAAAGATAAGAGCGGATCGGGGAACCGTCGCCATTGATATGGATCGTCCGTTTCTGTTCCAGATCAGCAAGGAAGTTTCCGATTGCGAAATGGGCATTTTTCGGCAGAAATTCACCTGCGAACGCAAAACATCTGGCAATCACCGTCGGGATCCCGGAGTTGAGACACATTGACTCTGCCTCGACTTTTCCTTTGCCGTAGAGAGTGACGGGCGCCAAAGGATCGGTTTCTTTCAGAAACTCATTTTCCTGTTTGCCGTAAACTGCGCCGGAACTGACATAAAGGAGGCGTTTGACGGTTCCCATTTTTTTCAGTTCTCCGAGAAGATGGGCGGTTCCCTCCGTAATGATGGAATACATTTCCTCATCGGTTGCCCCGCCGCCGGATGGAGCTGCGGCATGAATGACGGAATCGAACGTAAAACCTGAAAGATCGATTGTTCTGATGTCACCGAAAATGGGAATGATCTTTGACTTGCACGGTATTTTGGAACGGAGCCCGTTTCTGGAAAGGAGGAAGATCTGAGTATCTCCGGAAAAGAGATCTGCTTTGAGCAAAGATTTTCCGAAAAATCCTGTTCCGCCAGTGATTAAGATTTGTTCCATACCATTCCGCCTTGTGTTAACGCTGTTCTGAGAAATATAATGCCGGAAGAGAATTTTTCAACAGAGGATGGGAGATTTTTTTATACGGATGGAGAAAGGATTTGAAAACATCATCGTCCTTGACAAACTCTCATTCAGCAATTATATTACCGCTGACATAAGGAAAAACTCCATGACAGAGCACAAAAAATATCCGTTGAAAAAACTTCTGTTGAGCTGCGGGATCATTCTGTTTCTTGCCGGATTTTGCGGAGTGGAGGCATATATGCATTTAACCCGCTGCTATGATCACCATGTCGTAACAAGATGTATTGCCAATCTCAAACTCAACGGGCATCTCTGTTATATGTACGCAGAGGAACACAATGGAAAATTCCCGGATACTCCGGATTATATCAGGCAGAATTCCGGTTATATGAAGTGTCTGAAAGATCCCGATCAGGAGGGGGATTCTTATTTTCTCATTCCCGGGCTCACGAAAAATAACAGTGCGGAAATGCCGCTGATGATCGAAAAACTGATTGATCACAAAGATAAAGCAACAATCATTATTCTGCATGTCGGCGGGCATGTAACGGAAATGAAAAAAACGGTCCGGAGTTATACAGAATTGCTTCCGGTTTTCCCGGGGCTCACTCCTCCGGAAAAAGAATATCTTCAACAAATCTTCAGGGAATGGGACGGGGGGAATTTCTCATTTTTTCCGGAGTCACCGTTTCTGATTGCACCATCCGCCGGAAAACCTTGAAAAAAGTTCATTTTTTTGCAGAAAAAAAACGTGTTTTCTTTCGCGTGCGCTTGCGTATGCGCGCATGTGAGTGTATATTACCGCTGAACTGAAATTTGAATCTATTACCCAAGGTGAATTATGAGCGACGAAACCAACAATGGTCTGCCCCCGCAGGACGAAAATGTGATCGTTCCCGCTGAGGAAACTCAGGCCCCTGCAGAAGAAGTTGTGCAGATGAAGGATTATCCTTACAATATCGAGGATATCATGCACACTGCTTACTTGCAGTACTCCCTCAGTGTGAACGTGGGACGTGCGATTCCGGATGTCCGTGACGGTCTCAAACCCGTGAACCGCCGTATCCTTTACGGAATGAAAAAACTCGGTCTTTACAAATCTCATGCAACCGTCAAATGCGCCCGTGTCGTCGGGGAAGTCATGGGGAAATATCACCCGCATGGCGATGCTGCCGTATATGATGCACTTGTCCGTCTTGCTCAGTGGTTCTCTCTCAGAAACCCGCTGATCGAAGGACAGGGTAACTTCGGTACCATTGACGGCGACCCCGCTGCTGCATCCCGTTATACCGAATGCCGCATGGAACGCATCGCAGAAGAAATGCTGGCAGATCTTGATAAAGATACCGTCAACATGATCCCCAACTTTGACGAAACGGAAGTGGAACCGGAAGTTCTGCCCGCAAAGTTCCCCAACCTGCTGGTCAACGGAAGCATGGGAATCGGGGTTGGTATGGCAACCAATATTCCGCCGCACAACCTGGGAGAAATCATTGACGGGGCGGTTTATATCATGGAAAATCCCTCCGCAACTGCCAGTGACCTCATGAAATACATCCCCGGTCCTGACTTCCCCACAGGAGGCATCATTTACGGTTTGACTCCCATCCGCAAGTTCTACGAAACCGGACACGGCGTGATCAAAGTCCGTGCAAAAGCGGAAATCGTGGAAAAGAACGGAAAAGAATCCATCATCGTTACCGAAATCCCTTACGGTGTCAACAAGGAAATGATGGTCAAGAGAATCGCGGATCTGGTCAAAGATAAAAAGATCGTCGGTATTACAGGGCTCAGTGACCAGACAAGCTCCCGTGCAGGGATCCGCATCGTCATCGACATCAAGCGCGGTGCAATGGCGTCTGTCATCCTGACTCAGCTTTTTGCAAATACCCAGATGGAAACCATCATCGGCTGCAACATGCTTGTTGTCGATATGAACCGTCCCAAGATCCTGACATTGCCGCAGGTGCTTCAGCGGTATATCGACCACCGTCTGGATGTGGTCACCCGCAGAACCCGTTTTGAACTCAACAAAGCGGAAGCAAGAAAGCACATTTTGGATGGTTTGCTGATCGCGGTCAACAATCTGGACGAAGTGGTGAAGATCATCCGTTCCAGCCGTGTCCGTGAAGAAGCGCAGGAAGCATTGATCGCCCGGTTCGGCTTCACCAAAATCCAGGTCCGCGCGATCCTCGATATGAGATTGTATCAGTTGACCGGACTGGCAATTGAAGATCTTCAGAACGAATATAACGAACTGGTCAAGCAGATCGAATATCTGAAGAGCCTGCTTGCCTCCCGTGAACTCCGTCTCGGCGTGATCAAAGAAGAATTGCTGGAAGTCAAGGCAAAATATGCAACCAAACGTCTGACCGATATCACCCACGATACCGGTGATATTGATATTGCAGACCTGATCCCGCACCACTCCTGCGTGATCACCGTTTCCAACACCGGATACATCAAACGCGTCCCGGCTGACACCTATGAAACGCAGCATCGCGGCGGAAAGGGTATCATCGGAATGGAAACCAAAGATGAAGATTATGTGGAACA
The DNA here is from genome assembly GCA_017456805.1 of Lentisphaeria bacterium. The sequence goes on along the minus strand of JAFTIQ010000003.1, from coordinate 45,558 downwards.
TCTGTTCAATGCTGACAGCCATGATATCATCCTGTTCTTCACGAACAAGGGTATCATGCACTGGCTGAATGTGTACGAAGTGCCGGAAGGAGCCCGTACCGGCAAGGGAAGAGCGATCACCAATCTGCTGAAGATCGGGGAAGGCGAACAGATCCGCTCCATGATCACCATCCGCAAGGATATGTTTGAAAATCCTGATTTCTGCGTTGCAATGGCAACCAGAAACGGTGTGATCAAGAAAACCCCGCTCCGGGAATTCAAGAACCTCCGCAAGATCGGTATCCGCGCCGTCAATATTGATGATGGCGACGATATTGTGGCGGTTGAAATCGTTGACGGTCATTCTGAAATCATTCTTTCCACCGAAAAAGGAATGGCTTGCCGTTTCTATGAACAGGAAGTCCGTGCAATGGGCCGTGCCGCAAGAGGTGTGACCGGTATCCGCTTCAAACTCGATGGAGACTGTGTTGTCGGTATGGAAGTCGTTCCGGCAGAAGGCGCTGCACCGCAGATGGATGAACTGCCCGAAGGCGCAGAAGTTCCGGAAGTCCCCGAAGTGGAAGAACCCGCAGAAGAAACCGAAGGCGCAGAAGGCGAAGAGATCATTGAAGATACCGGAAAACCGCAGCTTCTGATCGTCACCTCCGGCGGTATGGGAAAACGCAGCTATGTGGAACACTACCGTCTGACCCGCCGCGGTGCAAAGGGTGTGAAAAACATCAACCTCCGCGAAGGCGAAACCGTTGTGGCAGCTGTCCAGATCAGTCATGGCGATGAAATCATCATCACCACGGAACGCGGACAAGTCGTCCGGATCCCTGTGGATGAGATCCGTATTGTGGGCAGAAACTCCAAGGGCGTAAAGATCATGGATCTCCGCAAGGGTGATAAGATCACCGGTGTGGCACGTCTGAAAGAATTGGAAGCCCTCCCCGGAGAAGAGGAAAAGAAAGCCGCAGAAGCGGAAATCGCCGCAGCAGAATCTGTGATGGAAGCCGCTGCCGAAGCTCCCGTGGAACCGGTGGAAGTCCCCGAAGAATCAGAAGGCAATGACGAAACCATCTGATAACCCGTAAAAAATCAAAAGGGGCTGTTGCAAAGCAAGCAATAGCCCCTTTTTTTGTGGAACAGAAAAACAGCGCGGCGGGAATCATCACCTGTGAGAAACCGCTTGCGCCATCATTGAGTCAGGACAGAACCGTACGTTCCAGTTAAATACCGTTTATCCCCGTTCAAAATTACGATGCGGTCTGTTTTTTTCTGCTCAGACTTCCTTTGCCAGTTCCCGCCATTTCCGGAGAATGATCCCGGCTGTTTTCATGGAGTAGGGATTGGAACGCGGAGCGGGTTCATAACCGCCTCTGCCATAGTTCCATGCGTTGGGAATATAACCGCTGTGATTGGTGTAAGTTCCCGTTCCGTTGGCAAGCGCAGTGACCATACAAGTGCGGTCGCCGAAGATCTCTTTCCGGAGAGTCAGCCCGATTTCCGTGAAGGGTTCACTGGGGAGCGATGCAAGGATAAAGGAAGAACCAAATGCGATCCCGGTAAGATAGAGGCGCATTTTCTCTTTTTGTGCGGCTTTTTCCAGCAGAGCTGATGCAAAATATTTGAGGACAGCGGGAGCACCTTTTGCCAGGTCTTCGCTGTTCAAAGTCCCGGCATTGATATCTGCATCGGGATATTTTGCGATGGTTGCTTTTGCTTCATCGATTTCTTCCTGAGAGATTTCCCGCGGGAGTGTAACAGCCTCGCCGAAAACGGTTTTCATTGTTTCCCCTTCTACGGGGCTCAAGGATTTCAAAGCGGCAAGAACGGTTTCCGCGTAACCGGTACCGATCCGCTCCGCTTCGCCGTAGGAATTCTGTTTGTCATGACTGTTGACATCGAAATGGTTGATATTCCCTTCTGCGCCGGTGAGGGAGACGACCATAGAGTTTTCGCCGAGCTCTTTTTCGATGGTACGTCTGTAAAAGCCCGGCCAATCGGCTGAGACACCGGTCCCGCCGACGGTGTCAGCATGATTGACGATACTTGTAATCAGAAGTTTGATTTTGCCATTGCTTTTGACTGCCAGCATGGGGATTTCCGGATCGATATCGCCTTCCGGACAGAGGATCTCCGGATTGAACTTTCCGGGATTTGTCATAACGGTCCCGTTTTTCATCCAGTAACGGCGGTTGAAGAGGAACCGGATATCCGAGGCAAGCCCCTGAAAGAGTTCCCCCTGTTCCAGGGATTCCAGAGCTTCTTTCAGGGCAGAGACAGCCTGTTCCGCAAGAAACGGGATATAATCCGGATTGTGCCCCTGTCCGATCCGGACTTCCGGCGCAGTATGGGTGTGAGTAGCACAAAGCGTTACGTTCCCGCGATGGAACTGGCTCATGCCGGAATCCTGAATCTTTTCCAGAATCGCATCGCAGAGGTAAAGCGGAGTACAGAGAATATCAAAATGCAGAATTGCCGCATAGGCAGGACCTTTCCGGAAAACAACTGCACGGACTTCCAGATCGTCCAGAACGTGATCCCACATCCGGAGATTGAAATATCCTGCAAGAGAAATCGGTACATTTGGGTTGATGACCCGGCGGGCAATTCCATATTTGATTTTCATGCCAGAACTCCTTTCAGAACAATTGCTTCCTAAAACAGCATGAGTATTTATTTCATTCAGATCCCGGCAACGGGGCTCTGCTATACTGCACGATCTGAGGCTTTCAGGATCTTACCTGCAAGCCTTCAGAATAGCTTTCGCGGTTTTCTTCATGGCGCCCTCAGAGCCGCCGCGCAGGGCATCGGTCATATTTTTCATATCCTGATCAACTTCCTCTCTGCGGGATCCGCCGGGAAGAAGCATTTCGATTTCATCCGCCAGCGTTTCCGGCACAATGAAGTGCTGCAGGAATTCATGAAATACATCTTTGTAAAGGATGATATTGACCATGGTAAAGAATCCGCGGAAGAGCTTGCCGATGATAAGCCGTGCAAGCAGGAACGTGATGGGATTCAATTTGTAAGCGACCACAAGCGGCAGATTTGCGATGGCACATTCCACCGTAACTGTTCCGGAAGCAGCCAACCCGCAAGTACACCTCTGCTGCCAGAAAGAAGTCTTGCCGGAAGTCATTTCAAACTCCGGAAGGATCATTCCGGGGTGCTTTTTATGGAACGCGGCAATTCCTTCCCGGATCATGGAAAGAATGGTTTCCCGGGGGGCTGAGATCACAAAGAAAAGCTCCGGACGGCGCATTTTCAGGATGGAAACCGTTTCCAGGAACGGTTCCAGCAGATATTTGATCTCTTTTTTCCGGCTTCCGGGCAGGAGAAGAACCGTTTCCGGATCCCGTTCAATCGCCGGATCTGTCCGCTCCTGAACGATTTCCACAAGCGGATGCCCGACGAATTCCACATCGAGCCCGGAGCCTTCATAACCTCCGGTTCAAAGGGGAAGATCACCAGCATTTTCTTACAATACTTTGCAAGTTTTTTGATATTTCCCTTCCGCCAGACCCACACCTGCGGGCTGATATACCAGACGACCGGGATCCCGAGTTTCCAAAGAGCTTTTGCAAAACGGAGATTGAATCCGGGATAATCGACCATGACCACTCCCCGGGGGCGATCCTTTTTTGCTTTTTTGACAAGAAACAGGAAAATCCTGATGAATTTGAAGATATTTTCCAGAACTTCCACGACGCCGATGACGCCGAGTTCCGTGGAGTCCACCATGATCTCCACTCCCGCGCGGCGCATATTCAGCCCGCCCATCCCTTTGATGGTCAGAGAAGGATCCTGCCGTTTCAGTTCCTGTGCGATTTTTCCGCCGTAAAGATCTCCGGAGGATTCCCCGGAAATAATCCAGATCTCATTGGAAACTGCCATGATAACACCTTATTTTTTCTTCCGTTTTTTCTTGGGAGGAGTAAAATTGGATCCTCTGGAGAAGGAAGGACGGAATCCGCCCATTCCGCCGCCGAGCCCGCCCATTCCGGCAAGCCCGCCAAGATCCCCGAGAGATCCGGGAATGGAACCGGAAGACATCAGTTTTCCGAAAATTCCGGTGGATTTCATCATTTTCCGCATATTGACAAACTGTTTGATCAGCTGGCTGACTTCTTCCACATTGGTTCCGCTGCCTTTGGCAATACGTTTCCGGCGGGACATGTCAAGGATTTCCGGCTTGGCACGCTCTTTTTTGGTCATGGAACAGATGATCGCTTCCATCCGTTTGAATTTGGAGGTGTCAAGTTCATCCATTCCGGCAAGTTTGTTTCCGCCGGGAAGAAGTTTCAGAATGGATTCAATCCCGCCCATACGGGTCATTTGACGGAGCTGTGCAAGGAAATCTTCAAAGTCAAAGTCATTCTTTTTGAGCTTTTCCTGAAGCTTTTTGGCTTCTTCTTTATCCATCTCCTCTGCGGCACGTTCCACGAGAGAAACGATATCCCCCATGCCGAGAATACGGGATGCCATACGGTCAGGATGGAACACTTCCAGTTCGTCCATCTTTTCGCCGACCCCCATGAACTTGATGGGGCATCCGGTCACTTTCTTGATGGAGAGCGCAGCACCGCCGCGGGCATCCCCGTCAAGCTTCGTCAGAATGATCCCGGTAATTCCCAATGCTTCATGGAAGTGAGATGCCACGGAAACCGCCTGCTGACCGAGTGCGGCATCTGCAACAAGAATGATTTCCTGAGGCCGGACGGTTTCTTTCAGGCGGACAAGTTCCTGAACCATATCGGTATCGATCTGAAGGCGTCCAGCGGTATCAAGCAGGACATAATCGTTTCCGTTTGAGCGGGCTTTTGCGATGGCATCGGAGGCAATCGCGCAGATATCCATATTCCCGCGCTGAGAGTGAACCGGGATTCCGGTTTCCACGCCCAGGATTTCCAACTGATCGATCGCAGCCGGACGGTAAACGTCACAAGCGGTCATCAACGGTTTTCTGCCATGTTTGGAAAGATGCAAAGCAAGTTTTGCAGTTGTTGTAGTTTTCCCGGAACCGTGAAGACCGACCAGCATGGCGACGTTCGGATGCCGCTGGGGGTCAAAATTCAGCGGAGCTTCCGCGGGTCCCATCAACTCCACAAGTTTATCATTGACGATTTTCACCGCCATCTGACCGGGGGTGATGCTGCGGATCACATCGCTGCCGAGACAGCTCTTCTGAACTTCTTCAATAAAATTGTCAGCAACTTCACGATTGACATCTGCATCCAGCAATGCGATGCGGACATCCTCCATTGCCTCAGCGATATTGGACTCAGAAAGGGACGCGACTCCTCTGAGTTTTCTCAAGGCATCATGAAGCTTATCTGTTAAATTATTAAACATTTTTCACCTCTTGCGATTGTAAAATGGGGAACTCCGTGCTACATTATATCCAAGTACATCGGGCTACCCCGTAAAATTCTATATATTATATACATTTTACGGTAAAATTTCAACCCCTGAAATAAAAAAAATTATGGAAAGTCAGAAAAAAATGCGCAGCAGTATCATGAAAGACGGCTTGGAACGTGCGCCGCACCGTTCTCTTTTCCGCGCGACAGGGCTCAAAACGGAAGACTTCGGCAAGCCTTTTATCGGCGTTTGCAACTCTTACACCTCAATCGTCCCCGGACATTGCCACCTGGATAAAGTCGGCAAGCTGATTTGCGATGAAATCCGCAAAGCAGGCGGCGTTCCTTTTGAATTCAACACCATTGCCGTTTGCGACGGTATTGCGATGGGACACTCCGGAATGAAATTCTCTCTGCCCAGCCGCGAACTGATCGCTGACTGCGTGGAATCCATGGCTTCTGCCCATCCCTTCGATGCAATGATCTGCATCCCCAACTGCGATAAAATCGTTCCGGGTATGCTCATGGCAACCATGCGTTTGAATATCCCCACCATCTTCGCTTCCGGCGGACCGATGCGTGCAGGTAAGAAATTTGATGGACACGACAGCGACCTGAACTCTGTGTTCGAAGGTGTCGCCCGCTGTTCTGTCGGCAGAATGAATGACAAAGAACTGGAACAGCTGGAAGGAGAAGCCTGCCCCGGATGCGGTTCCTGCTCCGGTATGTTCACCGCAAACAGCATGAACTGCCTTTGCGAAGTCCTCGGTCTTGCTCTCCCCGGAAACGGAACCATTGCAGCCGACTCCGAAGAACGCATTGAACATTGGAAGAGATCTGCCCGCCGTATCGTTGAAATGGCGAAAGAAAACGGACCTCTCCCGAAACATATCGCAACAGCTGATGCATTCTACAATGCACTTGTCATGGATATGGCTATGGGCGGAAGCACCAATACCATCCTCCATACTCTTGCAGTTGCAAATGAAGCAGGTGTCAAACTTGACCTTCACAAGATGGATGAGATCAGCCGCATGACCCCGAACATCTGCAAAGTCGCACCATCCAGCCACTATCACATGGAAGACGTCCGTCTTGCAGGCGGTATCATGGGGATCCTCAAAGAAATTTCCAAGATGGGAACGGTCAAAGCGGATGCCCTCACAGTTTCCGGCAAAACCATCGGCGAAGTTGCTGCGGAAGCACCTGCTCCGGATGGAACCGTGATCCGTACAGTGGAAAATCCTTACAGCAAATCCGGCGGTCTTGCGGTTCTTTTCGGGAACCTTGCAGAACGCGGAGGTGTTGTGAAAGCAGCCGGTGTTGCACCGTCCATGCTGGTTCATAAAGGTCCTGCCGTGATCTTTGAAAGTCAGGAAGAAGCCTGTGCCGGAATTCTCGGCGGAAAAGTCAAAGCAGGCGATGTTGTTGTGATCCGTTACGAAGGCCCCAAAGGCGGACCCGGAATGCAGGAAATGCTTGCTCCCACCAGTTATATCATGGGTCAGGGGCTCGGTGAATCCGTGGCATTGATCACCGACGGACGGTTCTCCGGAGCAACTCACGGTGCCTGCATCGGTCACATCAGCCCTGAAGCTGCCGAAGGCGGTCTGATCGGACTCGTGGAAGAAGGCGATATCATTGAAATCGATATTCCGAACCGCAGCATCAACCTTGCTGTTCCGGAAGATGTTCTGGCAAAACGCCGTGAAAACTGGGTTCCCAAAACCCGTCAGCTCACTTCCAAATGGCTCCGCCGCTATGCTAAATTGGCAACCAGTGCCGATTCCGGCGGTATCCTTTCCGATAACTGATGGAACGGATTTCTGAAATCATTACCGGGCCGGAGGCTGAAAACCTCCGGCTCGACATTTTTCTTGCAAAACGTTTTCCTTACCACTCCCGTTCCGGCTGGCAGAAAGCTGTTTCCGATGGGGAGATCCTGTTGAATGGACAGAAAACGAAGGCGTCCCGTGCGCTTCATGCCGGGGAAAAAATCGCTTTTGTTCCCAAAAATCCTCTGCCGGAACCGCCGGTGGATCGTGCGTATCAAATCCTGGAACGGACTCCCGGATATATCGCGGTCAACAAACCCGGCAACCTGCCCTGTCATCCTTCCGGTGTGTTTTTCAAACATACACTCTGGTACATCATGAAAGAAGATCTGCAGTGTGATCTGCACATCATCACCCGGCTTGACCGGGAAACATCCGGCGTTGTTTTATCTGCGATCGACAGTGAAACTGCATCCCGGATGAGTCAGGATATGATGGCAGGAAAAATCGGGAAACGTTACCTTGCCATTGTCCACGGGCATTTTGATCATGAGATCCATGCCAGAGGCTATCTTTCCAACGATCCCCATTCAGCGGTCAATAAGAAACGCCGCTTTACGATGGAAGAGGTTCCGGATTCAGAAACATCCGATACCCTCCTGATTCCCGTTTCCTATGATGGGACTTACTCTCTGGTGGAGGCGCGCCCTGCGACCGGACGGCTTCATCAGATCCGGGCAACCCTCTGTTCTCTTGGTTTTCCGCTTGCCGGAGATAAGCTCTACGGTGCAGATGAAACCTTTTTCCTCCGTTTCATTGAGGATGCCCTGACGGAAGAGGACCGTTCGATCCTGATTCTGCCCGGTCAGGCACTTCACGCATTGGAACTTGTCTGGAACGGATTGCACTTTACTGCGCCTGTTCCGGAACTCTGGAGAAAAAAATTTCCGCTTCTGTTCCAAAAAGAATGAACATTTCCCCGGAAAGGGCTGTCTATACTGAAAAAATCAATTTATTTCAAGGAGAATACGATTATGACACAGGAAGAGTTACAGAAATTGCAGGGAGAAATCACCGCGGCATCCGCATTTCTCCGTCCGCTGAAAGCTGAAATGAGCCGGATTGTTTCCGGACAGCAGAAGCTGATCGACCGTTTGATCATTGCCTTGATCGCCGATGGGCATGTTTTGCTGGAAGGTTTGCCCGGATTGGCAAAAACTCTTGCAGTGAAAACACTTGCAAAAGCTCTGGATGGCAAATTCGCCCGTATTCAGTTCACCCCGGACCTTCTTCCTGCCGATGTGATCGGAACCAACATTTACAACCCGGCAGAACATACCTTCTCTGTCAAACAGGGTCCTGTTTTTGCAAATATCGTTCTTGCAGATGAAATCAACCGTGCCCCGGCAAAGGTGCAGAGTGCGCTGCTGGAATGTATGCAGGAACGTCAGGCAACCATCAGCGGAACCACTTGCAAAATGCCGGAACCGTTCCTTGTCCTTGCCACACAGAACCCCATTGAACAGGAAGGGACATATCCTCTTCCGGAAGCTCAGATCGACCGTTTCCTCTTCAAATTGAAAGTCTTTTATCCTCTCCGGGAGGAAGAACGGCTCATTGCGGAAAACAATGCCCATCCGGAATTCACTCCTCAGGCAATGACCGTTGCCTCTCTGGCAGATATCACAGCCGCAAGAAAGCTTGTTGACCGGATCTATATGGATCCCAAACTGCTGGATTATATCCTTGATATCGTCTTTGCGACCCGCCCGAAATGCCATTCCGGTCTTTCCGAACGGCAGCAGGATGCAAAACTTTCTCATCTTTCCACCCTGATCCAGTACGGGGCATCTCCCCGTGCAACGATCGCGTTAGTCCTTGCAGCAAAAGCAGTTGCATTCATGGATGGCAGAGCCTATGTGATCCCGCAGGATGTGAAAGAGATCGCTCACGATGTTCTCCGTCACAGAATCATTCTTTCCTATGAAGCAGAAGCAGAAAATCTGACAGCTGACCATTTGATCCTGCAGATCCTTGAGGAACTGAAAACTCCCTGATGTCAGGAGAACCATCATGCAAACAAGGGATTTACTTGCAAAAGTACAAAAAATAGAGATCCGTACCCGCCGGCTTGTGGAAGAGTTGACCGGCGGAGCATGGCACAGCGTTTACAAAGGACGCGGGATCGAATTCGCCGAAGTGCGGGAGTATACCCCCGATGATGATGTCCGCGATATCGATTGGAACGTGACTGCAAAAATGGGAACTCCCTATATCAAGAAATATGCGGAGGAACGGGAGCTTTCCGTGATTCTTGCCGTGGATGCTTCCGCCTCGCTGACCTTCGGGAAACCCGGAAGCACCAAACGGGAAGAGGCAGCCGGAATCGCCGCTCTTCTCGCTCTCAGCGCAATCCGGAATAAAGATAAAGTGGGTTTGCTCGTGTTTACAGACAAAACAGAACTGTGGGTTCCTCCGAAATCCGGAAGAACTCATGTTTTGCGTCTGATCCGGGAACTTCTCGCCTTCGAACCGGAATCCACAGGAACAGATATCGGTCAGGCAATGGATTCCCTGGTCCGGAACCTGAAACGCCGCTCCGTCATCTTCCTGATCAGCGATTTTATTACAGAACTGCCCTATGAAAAGCAGCTGAAGATCCTCAATATCCGCCATGATCTTGCCGCTGTCAGGATCACAGAACAGACAGAAATGAATTTTCCGAAACTTTCCATGCTCTCTCTGGAAGATTCCGAAACCGGAGAAATTTCCTGGTTTGACGGGGCCTCTGCCTCTGCCAGGAAAAAATATAATGAATCCGTACAGCGCAGACGCAGTGCTGTTTCAGAGACGTTCCGCCGGTCCAAGGTGGATGTTGTCGATCTCCTCTGCGGTCAGGATCCAGTGGTCCCGCTGATGAATTTCTTCCGTATGCGGAAACGGAAAAAGGGGTGATATGACATGAAAAAACTTTTTACGATCCTGTTTATTACATTAGGGATTCTCGCACTTGCTGTGATGATCGGAACCGTTGCTTTTCTGATGGAATGGAGCCGCTGTGCCGAAACAAAATCTGTTCCGGAAATCACAGAAACCGTTTTCCAGCCAAAAAAACATATTGAGATCGGAGAAAAAATTCCATGCACCTTCCATGTGAGAACATCATGGAGTCTGATGCCGGCCGAAGCTTCTTTCACGCCTCCGGAAGGAACTCAGGAAGGAGATTCCGCCGAAATTGAACCGGAAGAATGGCATTGGGGCACAAGAGATTGGACCATAACGGTTTGGATCCAGCCTTTCCGTGATGGAGAGATCCCAGAGACCCCGGTCCGGATCCTTTGCGAAGGCGGACCGGATGGAAAAATCGAAATCACAGGAAAAATTCCCGGTTTTACCGTTCATCCTGCCGCGTTTGATCCCCAAAAGGATCTTGAAATTGCATCGGAAGTCGTTCCGGCGAAAGAAGAACCGTTCCATTGGATCTGGTATCTGATCGCCGGTTTGATCCTCCTTGCAATCGCTGCATGGCTGATTTTCCGCTGGAAACAATCTCAGAAAACGCCGCCGGAACCGTTCTGGGTCACCGCGCTGAACAAAATCACCAATTTGCAGAATCTTCATACCGCCAACGGGATCACTCCGGAAGCCGCAGTGATCTGCCTGACGGATATCGTCCGCAATTTCCTGGAAAAACAGTTCTCTTTGCGTGCAGAACGGCAGACAACTTCAGAATTTCTGTTCACCCTCCAGAACGACAACAGCCCACTGGATGTGGAACAGCGGAGATTCCTCAGAGAATTTCTCTCCGCTGCCGATATGATCAAATTTGCCCGGCTTCCGGCAGATGATGTTCTGTTCAATGATGCCGCCATGCGTGCGGAATCTCTGATCCGAAATACCGCCGGAGCTGCAGATCAGAAAGAGGTGAAAAAATGACGATCCCGGAATTCAGTAATCCCTGGTTTTTGCTTTTGCTGATCCTTGCGGCGGCAGCGGCATTTTTTTCTTACTGGAAAAAACAGCCTTCCATTCTTTTTCCGGATCTTGCCCCCATCGCAAAAAAAAGATTCCAGAAGCTTTCTCCGAAACTGATGATCCCATGGTTTCTGATCTTCCTGAGCCTCGCATTTATCGTGGTGGCGCTCGCCCGCCCAAGACAGGGATTGGAAGAGATCCGGCGCAGATCCGACGGAATCGATATTATCATAGCCCTTGACGTTTCCGGAAGTATGGCGGCAATCGATCTCCCATCGACAATCTCCACCCGGAATCAGCTGAATATCGCACTGGCAACAGGAAAGATCGCGCCCCGTCTGGATGTGGCAAAGAAAGAGATCGCCAAATTCATCAAAGCACGTCCGGCGGACCGGATCGGGCTGGTTGTTTTTGCCCAGCAGCCTTATATGGCATGTCCTCCGACGCTGGATCATGCATGGCTTCTTTCCAATCTGGAAAATCTGACACCCGGGATCATCGGGGATCAGACCGGTATTGCAGGCCCCATTGCCTCCGCCACAAAACGGCTCAAGGATTCCGACTCCAAACGGAAGATCATTGTCCTGTTCACTGACGGCGCAAATAATATCTCTGCCAATATTTCACCCCAGCAGGCGGCAAAGCTTTCCAAGACTTTTGATATCAGAGTCTATACGGTCGGAATCGGGGCGGATAACACCATTTATCCCCAGAAAACTCATTTCGGAGTTCAGTACGTCCCGGTCCAGAGCGGTTTCGATGAACCTTTGCTCCGGGAGATCGCTGAAACTTCAGGCGGACGGTATTATCATGCCGATGATCCGGAATCCATGAAAGCCGCAATGGATGAAATCGATTCTCTGGAAAAAACAACATTTGAACAGCAGACGACCATGAACTGGCGGGAGCTTGCGTTTCCCCTGATCGCCGCGGCACTGGCAATCCTGATTTTGGCGTTCCTGCTGGAAAATACAATCTTTCTCAGAGCACCCTGACGGCTTGAAACACTATTGAAAATCACGGCTTTTCCTCTGGTTTCCTGAGGAAAAGCTTTTTTTTGCTGTTTTCTGAAGTTGATTTTTCGTTATTTTGAAGTATAGTTTCCTGAAGACGTATTGAACTACAAGGGGTGAATATGAAAAAATTATTATTAACAGCATCACTTTTATGCTGCGCGGCATCTTTTCTCTTTGCTAATATGAGAGAAGTCTCTTTTTACTGTGCAACGCCTGCAAGATCGATTCCGGTGATCGATGGAAAACTGGATGATCCCTGCTGGGACGTTCCGGAATATACTGCAAGCTACGAATATTTCAAACCGAATCCCGGTCCCGGACAACTGAAAAATTCCATCCGGATCATTTACAATGATCTTGGCTTGTATATCGGAATCATTCATTATGATGACAATCCGAAGAAGGCACGGGCGACGGTCACGGACCGGGATAACCCGCATCTCTGGATGGATGACTGCACAGAATTTTACATTGACCCCGATGCAGCAGCAATCGGATGGCGGAAATTTGTGATCAATATCCTCGGAAGTGTGACAGATGTCTGGCGGATCGATTCCAGCGTATACCGGGAAGACTGGACCGCAGACGGATGGGAAGTGAAAATCCATGTCACAGATAAAGCTTGGCAGATCGAAAACTTTATGCCCTGGTCCGTTTTCAACAAAAAGGCACGGGCTGGAGATATCTGGACATTCTGCCACGTCCGTTATGCCTGGGGCAGCGGAAAGTTTATCGGAACCACTTCCTCTCCCGGCGCAAACAATAACGCAACCCACAATTTCGGCTACCTCTGTTTTATTTCTGAAAAACAGCAGGTCAAACTCCATGAGATCGCGGATGTCCTGCAAAGCAGAATCGCACCGCCTTGGTGTATTGGAATGGATAATGAAGTCTTCTATAATGAGGGGGACGGTTTGAAAAAAGCCTCTCTGGATTCTCTGATCGCAAAAGAAAGAAAACGGATCGAACAGGTCTTTGCGATTTATGAGATTCCCCCGAAATTCGCAGCACAAAGACAGAAACTCCTGAAAGAATATGAGGATGTTATGAAAATCCCCATGTCCATTCAGCTGATGCGCTCGCTTTCCGCTCTGGCAGGAAAAATAGAAAAATTCCAATGGGCAATGGCGCTTGATAAAGATTTTAATTAAATGTTAAGATAGAGGCAATTTCAACTTTGAAAACCGCCTCAACAGAAAGGTTTTGACAGAATGAAAAAGAAAATCGCTCTTTTTATCCTTGGGACGGCATTCCTGTTTCCGCTTTCAGCAAAGCACGACAATGCATTCCTTAACACCGTCAGCAATGATTATGTAACCCCGCATTATAAATTTCAGGGGAATCCGTCAGAAAAAATGCTGCGTCCGCTCTTTATTCTTCAAAGAAATGGCGCCCGGGACGGCGTTGAAATCTATCAGCGGATGCCCATGGATATTACTTACTTTCTGGTGGAAATGCCGAACCGTTTCGCGCTGGAAGATATGTATGAAAGCACGCATGAAGGCTTGAGTGCATACGAAAAAGAACGGGAACTTTCCCGCACACTGGCAAAAGATTATGATTTCTTCGTGATCGGAGAAGTCAATTTCAAAATTCTGCCGGAATCTGCTCAGTATCAGATCCTGAACGCGGTCCGGAACGGAAAAAGTCTGGTGGTTGTGCACTTGCGGCAGATCCAGTATCTCCCTTACCGGAAACTGTATCTGAATCCCGTCGATGCGCCCAAAGAACTGCTCTCTTTTGCCAAACCATCCGGCACCAGCCCCGCTCAGTTCCGCATCTTTCAGATGGGAAAAGGAAAAATCATTCATTTTGCCTGGAATCTGGGATCCGGGCTGCTTGACAGAAGTTTGCTTCCCTTGCTTCCTTACAGCAATCAATGGAAAACCCAGAACGAAAATGCCGCTGCATTTTTTGCTATGCTTTGCCAGTATGCCGCAGGCAGAGAACTGACTCCGTCCAATCCCTCTATCCGGATCAGAGATGCATGGAACAACGATGTAACAAACGTGAAATCCCTTCCCGGAGGAACCTATTATAAAGACATCATCGGGAAAAACGGGGCGTTCACGGTGCAGGAAATCCAGATACCTTCTCCTCTCGGAAAGGTGACTCTCACCCTGCCGGAAACGGTGGATAAAACAAAACCGTTCCAGGGATCTGCTGTCATTGAAATCCCCCAGAAAGATCCGATGACTGTTACTCTGGAACTCTACGATTCCCCCCATGGCAGAATCTGGTACCGTCAGGAAATCAAAGCTTCTGCCGGAGCAAAGAAAATTGATTTCAAACTCGAAAACTACTATATGCCCAACATCGCAGGATACGTCCGGCTGACTTTCAAAGGGCAGGATGGAACGGTCAGAAAAATCGCAGATCAAGTGATGTTCTTCCCCGATAACCGCGTGGAAGATTACTTCCAGATGGGGTGGAACGGTCCCACAGCCACCACCGGAGAACTGCTTGCGCCTCAGATGACAGACCGCATGGGCTGGAATCTGGTGCTTGCCCACCCGGAAAGAAAAGGGGATAATGCCCGTTCGTTTGCAATGCTGAATTCCAAAATGATCCCGTATCTGGTTCGGATCACTCACCTCAAAGGTCCTGACGGCGGAATCAAAGGCCTCTGGGCATGGTATCCCAATGAGATCAAGCAGAAGGCAAAAGCGATCGAAGGGGATGAAAGCATCTACCGTCCCGAAGTGCAGGCCGTCTGGAGAGAAGTCGTCAAATTCCGGATCCAGAATCTGCCGAAATACGGAATTCCTTTTTACAATCTCGGGGATGAAAACGGATTCAGTTATGAAGCCGGCTACGGGAAATCGGATTTGAAATATTTCCGGGTCTTCCTGGCAGAACGCTATGGAACGATCGAAAACTATAATTACAACCACAACAGTTCCTATAAGAGTTTTGACGAAGTGCCGCATTTGACTCTGGCAGAAGCCAAGAACAGCGGAAATTATGCGGCATGGCGGGATCACCGTGCCTATATGGAAAAAGTCTATGCGGATACCCATGCCTTCCTGCGCAATGAGATCCGGAAGTATGATCCCAATGCAAAAGTCGGAGCGGAAGGTTCTGTTCCCGGCGAATTGGAACTCACGATGGGCCCGCTGGAATTCTGGGGTCCCTATTCCGAATTGATCGGGGATGAACTGCTCCGGAGTCTGGGCAGAGAAAAAATCCGTTCTCTCTGGTGGGGCGGATATCCCGGAAGTCATGGAGGACGCCCCGATTTCGTGGGCCCTCTCAACAAAGATTTGCTGCTCGGTTCTGTCAACGGAAACGCATGGTTCGCCTGCAATCCCGGATACAATCACAGCTCCTTCAGTGTGGACTTTACAGTCGCTGGATATGTCCGGAAATATATGCCGGAACTGGATCGGCTCAAAGACGGACTGGCTCAGCTTCTGATCCGCAACCCCATGGAAAATACCGGGGTATCCATCTTCTGGAGCCATGCTTCCGCTGAAGCAACGTATCTGCATAAGAACTTCCATGCGCCTCAGGATGGGATCGCACCGCTCATCTATGCCGCATACCGGACAGGTTACGGGTTCGAATTCGTCACCGAACGCACCATTGACCGTCTGAAAACAACAAAGCTCCTCTTCCTTTGCGGAGCTTCCGCACTGAGCAAAAAAGAGTGCGATGCGATCCTGGAATACGTCCGGAACGGCGGGATCGTGATTGCTGACATCAATCCCGCATTGCTGAATGAAAAACTGCGGCTCAATGAAAACAATCCGCTGAAGGCTCTGTTCGGAAATATTACAATGAAAACTGCTCAAAGCGCAGAATTCAAACCGCTTGCGCTCCCCGGACTCAACGCCGCAAGAGTGCCACAGACAGGACCCGTATTTGTCGAAAGAAAGTATGAAAAAGGCAAGGCGATCCTCTGTAATTTCAGCCTGGCATCCGCTGCAAATACAGCGCTTCCCGCAGGCTCCTTTGACCAGTGGCTTCTGAATTTGATGAAACAGTATGATGCAGAACCTTCCTGCTCTTTCGACAATGTTCTGGATACTACCATGGCGCGTATCCGCCACAATGAAGAGTTCTCCCTGATCGGTGTCATGCAGCAGATCCAGCACATGAAACACAATGTAACGGTCACCCTCAAGAAGGAATATCATATTTATTCTGTGGATGGAAAATATCTTGGAAAGAAAAAATCTTTCCTCGTGGAATTCAAAAATTCTCCCTTGCAGGTGTTTTCTGTATTCAAGGAAAAACAGAGCGCACCGGAGTTCTCCGTTTCCGATGCAAAGCAGGGCGAACGGGTAAAAATTGCGCTTCCCCAGCTCAAAAATGGAAGAGTCTTCCGGTTTGAAGTGTTCAATGCCGATGGAAAGAAAGTGTATCAGGCAGTCTTTGACCGGAAAGAAATTGCTCCGGATTGTGTGATTGCATATACCGATCCGACCGGAAAATGGAGTGCAAAATTGACCGATATTGCGACCGGTCTTTCCAAAACGGTAACATTCCAGGTGAAGTAACTGATCTGTTCTGAAAACAGATCCATAAAAACCCCGCCGGCTCTGCTGCGCGGGGTTTATTCTTTTCCGATGGCTTCGTATTCTTCCAGAAGTTCCGCAAGGGCTGTGGACTCTTTATCCCAGGCTTCGGTGTCGGCAGCGATATCCACATAAAGCTCGCTCAGACGGCGCTGTTTTGCAGAAAAGTCGACTACCGCTCCGGGGGTGGCGAGTTCTTCTTCGATCTTTGCTTTTTCCGCTTCTGCTTCTTCCAGATGTTTTTCGATCTTTGCCACGAGAGCTTCCAGACGTTTTTTCTCTTTGGAGAGTTCATTCCGGCGCGCCGCACGTTCTTTCCGGCGTTCCTTCTGATTGACGACGTCCTTGACTTCCTGTTTCTGGGGTTTGGCTTCTTCCAGCTCCCGGGAAGCGATCCGTTCCCGGTAATAATCATAATCTCCGCCATAACGGGTCACATGATGTCCGCGGACTTCCAGGATCACATCAGCTGCTCCGCGAAGGAATTCCACGTCATGACTGACCATACAGACCGTTCCTTCGTATGCCTTCAGGGATTGCTGAAGAGCTTCCCGTGCCGCAATATCAAGGTGCGTTGTCGGTTCGTCAAGAACAAGAAAGTTGGGCGGATTCACAAAGATCCGTGCAAAGCAGAGACGGATTTTTTCGCCCCCGCTCAGAACCTTGCACTGCTTCCCGGAGTCATCCCCGGAAAACCCGAAGGCCCCAATCACTGACCGCACCTGTTTTTCCGGCATCCCTTCCGCCGCAGCCTGTTTGACCACATCGTAAACGGACATTTCCGGAGGGAGCAGTTCTGCAAATTCCTGCGCCTGATATCCGACGATCACTTTATGTCCCAGCCGGGCTTCCCCTTTGGAGGGCGCAAACCGTCCGGCAAGAATTCTGAGGAGCGTTGTTTTTCCCGCACCGTTGTACCCGATGATCCCGACTTTTTCCCCGCGTTCAATCCGGAAATTCACATCTTCCAGAATCGTTCTGACCCCGTCATAGGAGTGGGAAATATGTTCTGCGGAAACGGTTTCCCGTCCGGAATGGGGCGGCGCGGGGATCCGGATTGTTCCCCGGAAATGGAGTTCATCCGGCACATCCACATCGTCCATTTTATCCAGCATTTTGATCCAGGACTGTACCTGCGATGCCTTGGATGCCTTGTACCGGAAACGGTCAATATTCCGTTCCAGCTGTTCTTTTTTCCGTTCCATATTTTCCGCTGCGGCAACGGCATGTTTCCGCCGTTCTTCCCGCTCACGGACGTAATAAGCATAATTCCCGGCATAACGGGTCGTCTTTGCGCTGTCCACTTCGATGGTAACATTGGTAAGCGAGTTCAGCAGGAACCGGTCATGGGAGATGAGCAGCAATGTTCCTTCAAAGGCTTTCAATCTCCGCTGCAGCCATTCCACTGCGGGAATATCCAGATAGTTGGAGGGTTCGTCCAGAAGCAGAATATCAGGATTGGAAAGAATGACTCTTGCCATACATGCACGCATCTGCCATCCGCCGCTGAAACTGCCCATTGCCTTTGTATGGGCTTCTTCTTCAAACCCGAGTCCGGCAAGTGCCGCTGCTGCCTTGTGACGGATCTCATAACCGCCCATGTGCTCAAATGAAGTCTGAAGTTCCCCAAGCTCTTTCAGGATCGCATTGGAAGAATCCCCTTCTGCCAGAAACTGTTCCAGCTCCTGCATCCGCTTGGAAATTCTGTCCAGTTCTCCGGAAGCGGCAGACACATAATCAATGAGCGTCTGCTCCGCCTTGAAAAAATCCAATTGCTGATGAAGCAAGCCGATCCGGGCTTTCTGGGGAATCACGATTTCGCCCTTGTCAGCAGACATCTCCCCGCAGACCAGAGAGAACAGGGTACTTTTTCCGGAACCATTGGGTCCCACGATCCCGACCCGTTCCCCTTTTTCCACACGGAAAGAGGCATCGTTGAAAATATCCCGGGCACCGAAACTCTTTGTTACATTCTGAAAATCGATCATGGACGCTTGCCTGTTTCTCTGGTTACAACGGGAAAAATATTGATCCGTTTGATCCCGTTTCTGGAAAGGACAATCCGGAATTTAACATAGGAATCGGAAAGCCCTTTCATTCCGTAACGAACAACGATATTGACATGATAGACCCGTTTCGCGTCAATGGAGGTGAGCCCTCCCTTAAAGTCCGGAACAAAAAGTTTCTTGACAGGATTATCCATGTGGCGCAGGAAACGGCTGAAGTTGAACCGCATGATATCCACAAGCCCATCCACCTGATATCCACGGATCAGATCATGAAAAGCCTGAGAATTCACAACGACCTGCTTCCGGGCAAGGATCACCTGTTCTCCGAAACATCCGTTCTCCAAATCGGAAAGATATGCCTTGTGCCGGATCGCCGTGACCTCCTGCGGAACATCTTTCTCTTTCAGAAAACTGAAACTTTCCCGGCAGAATCCGACCTTTTCCCCGTTTTCCCCGAGAATTCTGGTTTTGTAATCATGAATAAACCGGCGGAGCTTCGTTGAAAAATAAAGCTTCAGAAGATCCTTGATCCGGTCCTTTCCCATGTATGCCAGCACCAATGCCATAAAAAGAACGAAAGAAACATCCTGCCCGATCTGTTTCTGGGTAATGAACGCCATGATCGTGGCAAATGCCATCGCAATCCCGGCAGCGAAACTGAACAGAATATTTTCCAGAAGGACACCGTCCCGGCGGGTTTCTTTCCGCAGGAACAGAATACTTGCCATCGCCTTTTTCAAGGTTCCCTCCCGGTAGATCAGCTCTTCATTATCCCCTTTCAAATCCGGAATAGAGGGATAATTGTGGGCTTTCCGGTATTCAATTTCCTGCTCTGCCCGGACAATGATCTGCTTGCAGGATTCCGCAAATATTTCTCTCTTTTTGGTCACATGGAACAGTTTATACAGATATTTATTGATGGTGATGCTGAGATATTCATCTGCATGACGGAACAGTTCCCGGACATCCTCCGGAATGGTCTGAACACAAAGTTTCGGATAAAGCCCCCGGTAACAGGTCAGAATTTTCCCGGTTTCCTCCAGAAACGTCTGTACCATGGAATCGGCTCCGGGATGTTCCAGAGAATTTTCAATCAGAAGTTCCTGATCCCGCAGAGCACTCCGCATGATGGAACAGAAAAGTTTCAGCCGGGAGGAATAAAGATTGATTGCATCTGCCTTTTTTGCAGTCATATCCGGAAAGGTCTGTTCCAGTTTTTCCAGCGGAGAATCTGCACCGGTCATTCCCGTAATGGGCACCGATGGTGTCTTCAGCCGGATATATTCATGAAGATCGGAAAAAAACTCTTCTTTCCTGTAAGTCTCGCTGTTGATTCCCAGATTTGTGGGCAGAAAGAAAAAGGTATCAACACTGTATTCATTCACTTTGGAATCCGGATCTGCCGGATAAGTGAATTTCATTTCCACCTGATACTTGTCATGCAGTTTGAATTGTTCAGCAAAATTTTTCATATCTGTACTTTCTGATCGGGGCTGACAGGAAAGAATTCCGGAAAGATCGCCTTCCCGGAATTCTCTGATAAATAGAGGTAATTTCAAAAGTCCGGCAAAATTTGGTTGAAAAGAGATTGCTGATGAGCTGGAAATCACCTCAAATAATCCGACCGGGGATCAAACATCCCAGTTATCGCCTTTTTCCTCAAAGTATTTTGCAACGTTGGGGATAATGGGTTTGATGAGTTTTTTGATTGCCCGGGCATATTCGCGGATTTCCCACTGAGCGTGTTCACTGTCGCGCAACTCCAGGAAGTGCAGCAGGTTTGCGAGATCAACAGTTCCCCAGAAGGTCACCATCATATTCTGCGGCAGGACTCCGCGAGCCTGTTCCCGGCAGACACCGGAGGCAAGAAGATCTTCATACAGCTTCAGAGATGCCTGATTATGCTGTTCAATGGTCTTCCGGAGCGCTTCATCTTCAAAAGAATCATCGGCAATGGATGCCTGACGGTTGCTTTCTGCCTGTTTCCGGAGCTTGGGAGGGGTGTAGCACTCCATGTTGATCTCCGTATAACGGCGGGAAATTTCATTGTAGGACCAGGTCCGGTGACGGTGCCACTGTCCGCGGACAAACAGCGGGCAATGGATGCTGAAAGTAAAAACAATGTGTTCCAGCGGGCTGGTATGTTTGTTTTCAATCAGATATTTCAGCAGAGTGACATCCCGTTCATCCATCTCTGTCTTGAGTTTTCCGAAAGAAACTCTTGCGGCATTCACAGTAGTCGCTTCGGAGCCGAGATGGTCGATCAGACCGACCCAGCCCTGTCCGCCCAGAACCTTGACGTGGTTATCCGGCGGAACATTCAGATTCATCATACTCATAATTGCACTTCCTTTCGTTCAAATTGGTTTCAAGCGAAACGGCGGCAGACTTTTTCAGCTCCGCGCAGGAAATCGTCCAGATAGAGCGCCAGAGGATCTTTGTTGAAATCATCCACCAGTTTCTGTCCGGGAGTGTTCAATTCTGTACCGGCAAGGATCGGCATACCGATCTTGGCTGCGGCTTTCACAACTTCATCCAGCTTTGCAACCAGTTTCGCACTCTTTTCCGCATCGCCGACATTCCAGTTTCTGTCCGGAATGATCGTGATCGCTTCCGCGCCCTTGGAGGCATGGAATTCCAGCAGTTTGACTGCATCGGCTTCTCCGCCGGACATGCCGTTCAGCCATGCAAGACAGGGGATCCCGCCGCATGCTTTGGTGAAGGCGTTCATATCTTCCAGAGAGGGGAAGCTGGAGGCATCAGGCTTGATGTAGCCGGGACCGCCGCTCTTCATCAGAGAAGAACGGATATTCGCTTCCAATGCAACATCGGATGCCGCTGCTTTCGCAGCCTTTGCATCGTCCATCTTCAGAGCTTTTGTCCAGTATGCCATAGCTTTTTCCTTGGAACCGAAAACTTCATTGCCCTTCAGAAGATAAGCATGACAGAGGTGACGTTCGGTGGGATTTCCGGCAGGTGTCAACGCCGCCAGTTCTTTGTCATAATCCACTGCAACTTCAGGAATTGCAGCATTTACCCGTTCCATGACCGTACGGGTTCTGACACGGGAGCGTTCCCGGAGATCTTTGGCAAACTGTTCCGCACAGGCAGGAACTTTTCCGGACTGGAAGCCCACGCCCAGATGATAGGCAATTCCGGGTTCGCCGGGAGAGTTGATCTCAACATCCGCCATTTCGGGAATGTAAACACGGGTTTCCATCCCGCAAATCCCCTGGATCCCAAGCAGTTTGCAGGCATAACGGAATTCGTCCACACCGTCAAGAACATCAAAATCAACCATTCCGGTATAACGGAATCCCAGCAGCTTGGATGCAAGTGCATAGTGGGTGGGAGACCAGCCGAGACAGTTGAAAGAAAAGAAGGTGTGACCATGCATGTTATGCTTTGTGGGGCTGTCAGGGAAGGCGCAGCCAAGCTGCACCATATATTTGCCCAACGCTTCCATACGGGTGGAAAGATCAAAAGAATCCAATCCCGCAGGTTCATTGGCGGTCAACAAAGTATTGATAATTGTCTGAATTTTTTCGTCCATGATGATTACTCCTTTCTTTTGATCAGCTCAACATGACCTGTCCGCCGGTGACAGGAATTGCCTGTCCGGTTTCAAACTGCTGGGAGACACAGTAGATGATCGCTTTTGCAACGTCAGCAGGGAAGCAGCCGCGCTGGATCGGAGACTTGGAAAGATAGAATGCTTTCACATCAGCAATCGTCTTCGCTCCGGGAACCTTTCCGGCATCAAGATACTGTTTGAACAAGCCGCGTTCCGGATCGGACCACAGCGGACCGTCATAGAAGTTTCCGGGACAAACACTGTTGACTTTGATATTGTTCGCAACCAGTTCCAATGCAAAGCTTTGTGTCATACCGATCGTTCCGAACTTACCCGCAGCATAAGCAGCGTTCTTGTTGGAGCCGACCAAACCGCTCTTGCTGTTCACCTGAACAAAGTCCGTCCAGATGCCGGATGCCTTGTTCTGGATCGCCATCATCGGTGTAAAGTGCTTGACACAAAGGAAATATCCTGTGTAGTTGACCGCGGTGACGAAATCCCATGCTTTCTTTTCAAAGGTGGGTGTGGGTCCTGCCTTCAGAACACCGGCGTTGGAAACGAACAAATCAAGTCCGCCAACCTCGCGAATGACTTCATCAGCCATCGCTGCGACAGAATCTTCGCTGGAAACATCAACAGAAACCGCAGATGCATTCTTTCCGAACTTGGCAGCAGCGGCTTTTGCACCTTCCAGATTCAAGTCTGCAATCACAACATGAGCACCGGCTTTCACCAGTTCTTCTGCAATCCCGAAACCGAATCCCTGAGCACCACCGGTGACAAGAGCGATCTTTCCGCAGAGAACTCCGGCAGAATCCATCTGTTTTCTGCGCTTTGCTTCGGCACCCCAGTTTTCAATGAAGATCCGCATGGGATCAGGCATAACTGCAGCTCCGCCGAAGGCTTTGGCAAGCGCATTGACAGCTGCTGCATCCGCAAGCAGATCTTTGGCAGCACGCATCACAGGAACGTTCTTGCCGACAGCAAACATTGCCTTGCCGGGAACGATCACAGCTTTGGGATAAAATCCGTATTTTGCGCGGTAGGCTTCCACCACTTCCTTGTTGATCACATCGGTGATAAGGGGATAGGATCCGGCATAAACCAAATGGTCGGGAGTAAAGGGACCATCAGCCATATCATAAAGGTTCATTGCTCCGACTGCTGCGGGCACGCCGTCAACAGCGCAAAGTCCGCGGAGCAGAGGTGCATTTTCACGGATGAAATCAGCATCGGGAGCGGTTCCTGCAGGAACTTCTGCACCTTTTGCCTTGCAGTAATCTGCCAATTTCTGCTTCATTGCTTCATAGATCGCTTCGATCTCTGCAACATCTTCGCCTGCAACGAAAACACCATGATTCTGCATAAACATGACCTGGGGCTGTTTTCCGTATTTTGCAGAGTATTCCGCAAAGGCTTCCACGGAAGCAAGTGCCAGAGTCAAACCGGGATTGACAGGGCCCAGCCAGAGCGCTTCGGGGAACAGTTCTGCGCAAATTTCTTTTCCATTCTTTCCGCAGGACATAGCATTGACAAGGGTAGGATGCAGGTGAACAACATAAGATGCATCGAAGAGAGCATGAAGGATCGCTTCCACGGAGGGAGTTTTTCCACTGTTGTCGATAACAGAGAAAACAGCGTAGCGGTTGACCAGATCTTCCTGCATTGCTGCGGGAGCTTTTGCGCAGTCGTCAAGAGATCTTTTCAGCATAGCGATATCCATCTGAACGAAATCTTCCGGCTGCATATCTGCAAGCATTTTCCCGCTGGGTTTCACATAAAGAACACCGTCTTTTTTCCAGGAGGTATTACCGCCGCCTGCAAGAACGTATTCCGGATTTGCTCCCATCTTGCGGGAGATTTCTGCGATTTTTTCCAATGACATTTCCTGAACTCCTTCCCTTGAATTTTTTTCAATCCATGTCTGAAATTATTGTTATGAATTTATCGGGTAAAATAGCATAAAAAAGGGGGTTTTACAAGTATGATTACAAATAAAATAAGCTTTATTTTATCTTTTTTCCCCCACCCCGGTTTTGCATGGGAGTTTTTTATAGATGGTTGCGGAGAATTACGGAGGTATTTCCTTTTTTCAGAGAACCCGAGTTCTGGGCGAAAGCGGGCTGAGACAGGTTTTATCGAAAGGGCTTTTCATCGTGCACCCAGGCGAAAACTCCGTACTCTCCGTACTCTCCGTTCATCCCCAGCCAATCCTCAGCTTGTGCCCCGATCACTAAGATAAAAAACGATTCTCTGTCTCTCCGGCTAATGCGGCTTCTATCTATAAGGAGAAACTGCAGTCTTCATTCTTTCATAGCATATCTCAGCCAGTAATCATCCATAATAAAACCGTTCCCGATATCAATCTGAACGGATTTATAATGCTCAAATCCAAAGCGTTCATACGCCTTCTGAGCTTTGATATTCTGCTTGTTTACAGCAAGAATCACCGAGGTAAACCCGCGTTCTTCTGCTCTTTCTGCCACATGACGCAGCATCTTCTGTCCGAAGCCTTTTCCCTGATATTCTTCCAGAAGATAAAGCTTGTGCAGTTTCATCATCCCGGGTTCTTCATAGGGTGCATAAACCATATACCCCGCATCTTTGCCGTCAATGACAAGCAATTCAAAGGAATAGCCTTCCGCAAGTTCCCGCGCCATCACTTCCGGAGAATACATCATTTTCATCATGTAAACGATTTGTTCCGGGGACAAAATCTCCCGGAACGTCTTCGGCCAGATATCATCAGCGATCGCCCGAACCCGGAATAAATCCTCCGGACTTTGAAGCATTACGAACTGTTCCATTCATTTGCTCCGGAAAATCGCAAGAGGGCCGGGGATCCGAACCATGTTTCCATCGGGATAAAGCATTCCGTTTTCTGCTTTCACATCATAGAAAACAACCACATCGGAAAACTCATTTGCCGCGGCAAACTTCTGATATCCGGGCAAATAATTGATATCCCGCGGACCATCTCCGCCGGAAGCGGCAAGCCCCTTCCAAACAGGGAATTTTGTCTCCGGATCCAGCTCATAACAGGCAATCGAATCATACCCACGGTTGGACACATAAAGATACCGCTCATCCGGTGAAAGACGGATCGCCGCAGCTTTGGTCGCTCCGGAATAATGCTCCGGCAGCGTGGAAACTTCATTCAGCAAAGCAAAATTGCCGTTCCCATCATAGGAAAGGGTCAAAACAGTATTCCCAAGCTCCGTAACAAGATAAGCAATCGTTCCGGCATTGTTGAAAACAAGATGTCTGGGACCGCATCCCGCAGGTACAGAAAACGTGCGGACGCCCGCCGCATCAATCCCCGTTTCACTCCAGGGATAAAGCTTGACCGCATCAATTCCAAGATCAATCACGATCAGAAATTTTCCATCGGGTGTAAATTCCGCAAAATGCGTATGAGGTCCATCCTGACGGGGCTGATTAGGACCTTTTCCTGTATGCGTGATCACTTGTGCCCGCTCTGCAATGGAACCATCGTCCGCAAGACGGAATTCCGTTACACTCCCGGAAAGATAGTTGGCGCAGTAAAAAAATTTTCCATCAGCGGAAACAACCGTATAACAGGGGGCCTTTCCCTCACTGGAAAGCTGATTAAGAAAAGCCAGACTTCCGTCATCATTGATCCGGAACGCAGCACAGCCGGGAGTTTCCTCCCCGTTGCCGCAGGTGGCATACATATACTTTCCATCGGGAGAAGGAGAGATCCAGTTGCAGCCGGTCAAGGGCGCAAAAGAAAGCTCTTCCAGCCCTCCATCCTTCTCTCGATATTGATAAATCCCGCCGCGGGGGCAGGAAGATTTTCCGACCAGGTAAAAACAGTTATTCATCATCAATCTCCATAAAAAAAGGACGGCTTTTACACCGTCCTTTGGCAACAGATCTTAACCTCTGCGTCCTTTGAGACGTCCACGCTTGAGGAATCCGTCATAATTCTTCATTACCAGGAAAGATTCCAGCTGACTGAGCGTGTCGATGGTCACACCGACGATAATCAGCAAGCTTGTTCCTCCGAAGAAAGAGGCAACATCATAAGGAATCTGGAACCATTTGTAAAGAAGCATCGGGAACACCGCAAGAGCCGTCAGAAAAACCGCACCGGCAAATGTTACGCGAGTCATGGAATAATCCAGAAACTCAGAAGTGGGAGCTCCGGGACGGATCCCGGGAATGTATGCTCCTTCCTTCTTCAGATTGTCAGAAACCTGAAGCGGATTGAACATATTCGCAACCCAGAAGTAGGAGAAGATCATAATCAGAACACCATAGCAAATCATGTAGGTATAGGTGTCATGATTGAAATAAACCGACAATCTCTGGCAAGTTTCAGAGGGAACTGCCCGGAGAATTGCTCCCGGGAAGATCAGAATTGCACCGGCGAAAATGATAGGCATAACACCGGCAAAGTTGACCTTTAACGGAATATAGGTACTTCTCTGTCCCTGTCCGCCGCCCATGATGGAACGTGCCATCTGAATGGGAATCCGGCGCTGTCCCTGTGTCAGCATCACAGTTGCAGCAGTAACAACTGCAAAAACGATCAAAAGCAGAAGCACATGGACATAGGAGAATTTATTGCTTCCGGCGACTCCGGAAACCAACATTTCGTACAGGCTCATGATAGATTGCGGAAGCCGTTCGATAATGTTGATCGTAATGATAATGGAAACCCCGTTTCCGAGACCTTTTTCAGTGATCCGTTCTCCGAACCAGACAAGAATCATGGTTCCGGCAGTCAGAACACAGACGGACATCAGAACGAAACCTGTGCCGGGATTGGCAACCAGATCGCGTCCCGCTTCCGGAGAGGGAAGTCCGAGATTGGAAGGGTTCGCCATTGCAACAGCTGCCATAGCTCCCTGAACAATACAGATGATGATCGTAAGATATCTGGTGTACTGATTGATCTTATTGCGCCCGACTTCACCTTCTCTCTGAAGTTTTTCAAGAGAGGGAACAACAGGTGTCAGCAACTGCATGATAATGGATGCTGAGATATACGGCATGATACCGAGAGCACCGATAGCAAACTGCTGAAGAGCTCCGCCGCTGAACAGATCCAACATTCCCATGAACTGTCCGCCGGCAGATTCAGCCGTCATCGTTGTATCAAAATAATATTGAAGATTTGCCGTATCAATTCCGGGGCAAGGGATGTTTGCCGCAACGCGGCAAAGCACAATCAGCCCGGCCGTAAAAAGAATACGGTCACGAAGTTCTTTGATTTTAAATGCGTTGACAAAAGCAGAAAACATCTTTTTTATCCCCAGTCCGGCGTATTAAAACGCTGTTGAGATTTCAACAGGACAGCCGCACGGGGAATTTACCCATGCGGCTGCCTGCGTGATATTGTGAATTTCCTGGGAAATTCAAATCAGTCCTTCTGATCTGCAGAAGCATCTTCGCAGCCGCAATCGCAGCAGCAGCAGCAACACACTTCTTCAACAGATCCACCGGCAGCCTCAATTTTAGCTTTGGCTGTTGCGGAGAAGAAATTCGCTTTTACTTTCAGAGCAACATTGATTTCGCCGTTGCCAAGAATTTTAACCGGAGCTTTGCGCTTGCCGATCAAAGCAGACATTCTCATCGCCATTTCGTCAACAACATCGCCAGCCTTGAATGCTTTGGCAAGCTGTTCAACGTTCACAACATTGAAGATCTCCTTGATTCCGCTGTTGAATCCGCGTTTCGGAATTCTGCGGAAAGAAGGTGTCTGACCTCCTTCAAAGTGGTGACGGATCGCTGCGCCGGAACGGGAACGCTGTCCTTTGTGACCGCGTCCAGCGGTTCCACCCCAACCGGAACCATCACCTCTGCCGACTCTCTGACGGCTCTTTCTGGAACCGGGAGTAGCTGTGAGTTCGTGCAATTTCATTTTCAGATCTCCTTATTATGCAAGTCCGCGTTTTTCCATGACTTCCTTCTTGGACTTCATCATTTCGATCGCCTTGAAGGTTGCCTTCACAACGTTTGCAGGGTTGCCGGATCCCAGAGATTTTCCAAGAACGTCAACAACACCAGCCAGATCCAGAACCGCACGCATCGCACCACCGGCGATAACACCGGTACCGGCAGATGCAGGACGGATGAGAACCTTGGATCCTGCGTACTTTGCAATAACTGTATGAGGAACAGTTTCACCAAACAGCGGAACTGTAATCATATTTTTCTTTGCTGCTTCCTGAGCCTTGCGGATCGCATCGGAAACTTCATTGGCTTTGCCATATCCATATCCGACTTTGCCTTTTCTGTCGCCAACAACAATCAGCGCACCGAAAGACATGTTTTTACCGCCTTTGACAACCTTTGTGCAACGGTTGATGCTCAGAACGATTTCTTCCATTTCACCGGAGTTTTCACGGTCGAAAGAAACGGCAACATCTTTAACATCTGCTTCCTGATTTTTCTTTTCAATAGCCATGATCATCTCCATTAGAATTTCAAACCGGCTTCCCGGGCTGCTTCTGCAAGCGCCTTCACCCGGCCGTGGTACTGATTACCGCTTCTGTCAAAAACAACCGTTTCAATTCCGGCTGCTTTGGCCTTTTCACCGGCAAGCTTGCCGAGAGCAGCTGCTGCTTCGACGTTGCGCTTCAGATTCAGTGCCTTGAAATCAGCTGCGAGAGTAGACGTTGCCGCCAGAGTCTTGCCAGCTTCATCATCAATGAACTGAACATACATATTGTTTGCCGTGATGCTCACACAGAGACGGGGTCTCGCAGCGGTCCCGGAAATTTTTCCGCGGACGCGAACGTGACGTCTGACTCTTTTTTCTTTTGCTGTTTTATACATTTTTACAACCTTTCATCACGCGTTGGTCTTACCAGGCTTGATCACAACATGTTCGTCAGAGTAACGGACACCTTTGCCTTTGTAGGGCTCAGGTTTCTTGAACCGTCTGATACGGGCCGCAACTTCTCCAACCAACTGCTTGTCAATACCGGAGATCTGAATCTTCACACCATCAACAATGTTCATCTTGATCCCTTCGGGAACAACATAGTTGATCGGATGAGAATATCCCAGGTTCAGGGTAAGTTTGTTTCCAGCCAGCGTCGCTTTGTAACCGACTCCAACGATCTGGAGCTCTTTGGAGTATCCCTTGGAAACACCGATGATCATATTGTTGACAAGGCTTCTTGCCAAACCATGATACATACCTGCATCAGCATGGTCGTCGCAACCGACAACCACCTGATTTTCCTGAACTTCCGCATTGGTGTGCGGAGGAAGATTCAGAGCAAGCTTTCCAAGTTTGCCTTCGACGGTGATCACACCATCCTTCACTGCAACTTTAACATCCGGTGTGAAGGCAACCGGTTTTTTTCCGATTCTAGACATCTTCAATCCCTCGCTTCATCACCAGACATAGCAGAGAATTTCTCCGCCAACATTCTGAGCTTTTGCTTCTTTACCGCTGATGATTCCTTTGGGAGAAGAAAGAATCGCAATACCAAGTCCGTCTTTCACCCGGGGAATTTCCTTGCTGCCGCAGTAGAGACGGCAAGAAGGTTTACTCACGCGTTCGATACCCTCAATCACAGGACGGCGCATGTAATATTTCATGTCCACCGTGAGGGTCTTCTTCACATCGCCATCCACATGATAACCTGCAATGTATCCTTCTTCAAGAAGAACTTTTGCAATTGCAGCTTTCATTTTGGAGGAAGGCATAACAACCGATTTCTGGGAAGACATCGCAGCGTTGCGGATGCGTGTCAGCATATCGGAAATAGGATCCTGCATACTCATTGTAGCACCTCTTACCAGCTGGCCTTGACAATGCCCGGAATCTGACCGCTGAGGGCCATTTCACGGAAGCAAAGACGGCAAAGTTTGAATTTACGGATGTATGCACGAGGTCTGCCGCATTTCTGGCAGCGGGTATAGTTCCGGACAGGGAACTTGCTTCCGCGCTTCTGTTTGGCAATAAGACTTTTTTTCGCCATGATTTACTCCTCTCAGTGCTCGAACGGCATTTCCAGCATCTTCAGAAGTTCCTTTGCAGCTGCATCGGTCTTCGCGCTGGTAACCATTGTAATGTTAAGTCCAAGGGGATATTTGATCTTTTCCAAGTCAATTTCTGTAAAGATGGAAACATCCTGAACACCAAGGTTGTAATTTCCAACCCCGTCAAATCCCCGATTCGGCACGCCGCGGAAGTCTCTGACACGCGGCAAAGCGTTGTGGACAAATCTGTCAAGGAAACGATACATATTGGCACCGCGGAGGGTGACCATGAGACCCACAGGCTGACCGACGCGGAGTTTGAAGTTCGCGACGTTCTTCTTTGCCTTACAGGTAACAGGTGCCTGACCGGCAAGTGCTGTCAAATGGGTTCTTGCTTCTGTAAAAGCATCCTTTTCAGATTTGGTGCTGATCCCAGTGCTGATCACAATCTTTTTCAGCTTGGGAACTTCCATAATGTTGGAGATGCCCAGCTTCTCTTTGAGAGCGGGAACAATTTCCTCTTCGTATTTTTTCTTCATGTCAGGCATTATGCGTTCTCCTTGACCCGGACATTGGAGACATGGACGCTCACAGAACGACGGACCATTCCGCCTCTCGGATTCGCCTGGGTCTTTTTCACGGTCTTCATGCCGATACGGTTCTCAAGTTTGTCAGCAGAAAGGCTGGTGATCTCAAGAACAACACGGTCTTTCTTCTTCAGAACAGCCGTGATCTTACCGGTTTCTTTTTTCCATTCGCCGCTCAGGACTTCAACCACGTCGCCTTTTTTGACATGGTAAATTTTGGCACACTTTTCAGAAAACATCAGAGCACCTCCGGAGCGAGAGAAACAATCTTCATGAACCCTTTTTCACGCAATTCGCGTGCAACAGGACCAAAGATACGTGTTCCTTTGGGGTTCTTTTCATCATCAACAACCACCGCCGCATTGGAATCAAAGCGGAGGTAGGATCCGTCTTCACGGCGAATCTTGTTCGCAGTTCTGACGATAACGACCTTGACAACATCGCCTTTCTTAACGGCACCGCCGGGGATGGATTCCCGGACTGCAGCGGTAACGACATCACCGATGCGTGCGGAGCGACGCTTCTGACCCAGAACGGTCATAACCATGACACGCTTTGCGCCGGAGTTGTCAGCAACTTCCATCACTGTTTGCATTTGAACCATTTCAGTATCTCCTCAGGGTTCTCATTCAGCGTGGCTGATGATCTGTTCAAGGCGCCAGCGTTTGTTCTTGCTGAGAGGCCTGGTTTCGCCGATTCTGACTGTGTCGCCGACTTTCGCGTCGTTGTTCTCGTCGTGCACGGCATAGCGCGTACGGACTTTGACGACCTTTTTGTATTTGCTGTGCGCCGCTCTGCGTTCAATTTCGACAGTGATGGTCTTGTTCTGAACGTCGCTGACCACGATGCCGACTCTGTGCTTGCGGTTTCCGCGGGTGGCGCTGCTGCTCACTTCATTCATTGCACATTCCATTCGTTAAGTTGTTCTCAGACCTTCGCAGCGGATCTGATTGTCTTTTCCGTGAGGCATCTTGCAATGTCCTTGCGGACCTGTCTCAGACGGGCGGTATTTTCAAGGGTACCCGTCTTGGCCTGCTGACGGAGGGAGAAATGCTCTTTGCGGAGATCCTGAACCTTCAGGTCGAGCTCAGCCGGAGTCAGTTCTTTGACTTCTTTCATCTTCATGATAAGTTATCCTCTCTCATCAGGCATGCTGAAGACGCATGACGAATTTACATTTGACAGGGAGCTTGGAAGCCGCAAGGCTCATCGCTTCCTTCGCAACATTTTCGGAACATCCGCTCACTTCAAACAGGACTCTGCCGGGTTTGACGGGAGCGACCCAATATTCCACGTTTCCTTTTCCCTTACCCATACGGACTTCCAACGGTTTCTTGGTGTAGGGCTTATAAGGGAACACGCGGATCCATACTTTACCGCGACGTTTCATGTGACGGGTAATTGCCACACGTGCGGCTTCAATCTGATTGGCTGTGAGATAAATTCTCTCAAGGCTCTGCAGACCGTAATCGCCGAAATCCAGCTCATTACATCTCTGCGAAAGGCCCCCGAGATTACCTCGCTGCACCTTTCTGTGCTTTACCCTTTTTGGCATTAACGGCATTTTGCATTACCTCCGTAGGCTCTTTGTGACAAATCCAGACTTTAATTCCGATTTTTCCGGCAGTGGTGTTCGCTTCGGTGAAAGCATAGTCAATGTGAGCTTTCAAAGTGTGAAGCGGGGTTCTGCCTTCTTTGTAATGTTCGGTACGAGCAAGTTCAGCACCGCCAAGACGGCCGGCACACTGAATCTTGATTCCTTCCACACCGGCTTCCATAGCGACCTGGATCGCTTTCTTCATAGCACGGCGGAAACCGATTCTGCGTTCAAGCTGAGCAGCAATTCCTTCGCCGACCAGCTGTGCATCCGTATCAGGACGGGAGACTTCGACAACGTCGAGAATCAATTCGTTCTTGGATGCCAGAAGTTTGGCAACGGTTGTTTTCAGCGTTTCGAGATCTGCACCTTTGCGGCCGATGAGAACACCGGGGCGTGCAGCGAAGATTGTGATACGGACGCGTTCACCGCATCTTTCGATAAGAACTTTGGAAATTGCAGCCGCGTTGTAGTTCTTCTTGATGAACTCGCGAACTTTCATGTCTTCCAGCAGCCAGTCGCCGAAGTTCTTCTTTGCGGCGTACCAACGGGAGCTCCAGTTCTTATTCAGGGCTAATCTCAGCCCGACAGGATTGACCTTCTGACCCACTTATTAGTCCCTTTCCTTAGTTTTTGCCATCGGTGAGAACCACCGTGAAATGGCTTGTACGTTTTCTGATTCTACCTGCGGAACCACGAGCTTTGGGGCGGAATCTTCTCATGATCGGACCGGGGTTTGCCACAGCCATCTTCACAATCAGATCTTCGCGCTTCAGTTCGCAGTTGTTTTCAGCGTTTGCAAGAGCGCTTCTCAGCGTTTTTGCAAAAAGGCGTGCTGCCTTTCTCGGACACAGCTCCGTCATCGCAAGTGCATCCATGACTTTCTTTCCCTGAATCGTGTGGGAAAAGTCACCAGCTTTCTGCGGGGAGATGCGGACGTTTTTTGTAATCGCCCTGACTTCCATAACTGCTTTCTCTTTTCTTTGTTAAAGGTTTTTATCTTAAAAAGATTCTTCTTTTTCTATCAGAATCCTGTTGTTTTCTACTTGGATACTGAGGCTTTCACCTCAATTCCGACCGCCAATTTATCGAACGAGTCCGAAATCACTACCGCCGCGCTCACAAAGTTGCGTACTGCGATGATCTTTAAGACTACTTTCTCATGATTCAGAGTCATTCCCTCGCGGATCCCATCCCGGTATCCGCCATTCAATATCACTATTTTTGAACGGGGATCCAGTTCAAGAACCCGGCAAACACCCGGTTTTCCGGATCCTTGCGGAGGGGACGCCAGCCTTGCCAAATCGAAGGCGGCAGCTCTCAGGTTATCAATTTGTATTCGGAGTTTTGCCGTCTCGACTTGATCATGAGTCAGTTCAGGCAGTCGTTTGGAGAGATTTTCCGCGAATGTAAGAATCAATGCGGAGACTTTGTTCATCAATGAGGTACATGTAAGTAAATCGGCAGCCAGTTCCATCTCCCTGGTGCCCGTATACACCGGTTCAAGGGTCTCGATGGTCCCGGCGAAGTTCGCTTCCATGCGTCTCATACGACCGGCCTGCGTCGAATATTTATCCAGTGTTTCAATCAGCTCCTTGCGAAGGGCTTCATTTTCGTTCACCCTGAACGCAAGTTCCGCAGCCAATCGCCGATTTTCAGCTTTCAGCCGCTCATTTTCCGCCCGGAGATCCTCTCCAGACAACACATCCATAGGCATAAACTCTATGCATGTAAGCATTAATATAGCACCACTTCGTAAAAAAATCCAGTTTAAAATGCTATTTTTTTTCATTTTTTTTCATTTTTCCCTGTTTTTTTCTTTTTTTTCATAAAATTCCTTTGTCGGAACTCCACCTCATCGCAAACGGAACCTGCCGCATTTCGTAATTTTTCCATTCCTCCGGCTCATAAAACACCTTCACAAGAAATAATCCGCGGGCAGGCGCTGTATCCCGCCCCGGAGTGCGCTTCTTTTCCTCCAGGATCTCCCCGATCCGTTCCGGTGCCAGACGGTTCCTGCCGACTTCAGCAATCGCGCCCACCATGCTTCTTACCATTTTATATAGAAAGCCTGTTCCGATAAAATGAATCATCTTCAGCGGACCGCACTCGTACATCTCAGCCCGGATGATCTTCCGGACCGTATCCTCCCGGTTGGCGGCTTCTACGGCATAACTTTTGAAATCATGCTCCCCGACAAAATAAGTCAACGCCTGCCGGACTCCGTCAAGATTCGTAAAGTCCGGAAGATTCCAGCTCCAGCGGGAGGTAAAAGG
Source organism: Lentisphaeria bacterium (assembly GCA_017456805.1). The sequence goes on along the minus strand of JAFTIQ010000003.1, from coordinate 10,916 downwards.
CTCCGCCGTTCCTGTATCTATAATATATACATAGGATTTTCCTTCTGCGGAAAACCTGGCATTGAAAGATTCATCCACCTGTTCCAGAGAGCGGATCCGGATATCCTCCGGCAGAAGTTTGTTCAGGGAGCGCAGCAAACGGTCATCCGGGATATACGGAGATTCCGGGGCACGGAATGATCCGACCATCCCCAGAGCATGAACTCCGGCATCTGTACGGCTGCTTCCCTGCACCCGTACCGGTGTTCTGCCGAACAGTTTGAATAACCGGTCCTCCAGAACCTCCTGCACCGTGATCCCGTTCGGCTGACGCTGCCAGCCGTGGTAATTCGTCCCGTCGAACATCAGGGTTATTTTGAAATTCCGCACTTTTTTTTCAGGGAAGATAATTTCTGCCTGAGTTTCTTCCATATCCAAAACCTTAATTATAATGATTACGGCAGCCGGAGTTCCAATGGAGACAGTTATCCCAAGATGCGCCTTCCCGTCACGGCACCGAACAATTGCATTTTTTTTCTTTCATATTTATGTAATATATCTCATGATGATCATTTTTCAAATTTGATTACCGATAAATATAAAAATCCCCGCCAAAGAGAACAACTGACACTTTGTTTTACGATCAATTCTTAAGCAATCAAACGGAACAGAAACCTTAATTATCTTGAAATCTGAACTTAAAAAATGTAAAAAACTCTTAAAAACCCCTTGATTTTTTCGGGAACAGGGGCTATAATTAGGAAAGGAAAGGATTCCATGGGGGAATTCTCTTAACCTTTTATCCAAGGAGACAAAAACATGAAAAAGCTCGTTCTTCTCGCAGCAGCCGCTTGCATGGTTCTCGCATTCACCGGTTGCGGTTCTCTCCGCACACCCACCTCCGGTCCCCGTGCTAAAAACGTTTACTACCAGACCTTCTTCGGCATTTCTCTCGAAAGTGCTGTCTATGGTGATGGACTCATCGTCAACCAGAAGTAATTTGTTCTGAATAGAACATTCAGGAAGGAAATAAATTATGAAAAAGCTTCTTATTGTTGCCGCAGCAGCTCTTGTGCTTGCATCTGTCGCAACCGGCTGTATGTCTTCCCGTACACCGAAATCCGGTCCCCGCAGTGGTAATGTCTACTACAACACCTTCTTCGGCATTTCTCTCGAAAGTGCCGTCTATGGTGATGGACTGGTTGTCACTCCGATCAACTGATCCGGAATGTGAGATTTTGCCTGTTCTGCCTGTGCAGGACAGGCTTTTTTTTGTCTTTTCCTTATATAATATAAAAAAAAGAAGTGAAAAAGTGATCCCGGGGAGTTGAAAAATATCGTTTGAGATGGTATCTTACCACGGATTGAAATAGTATCATAAATTACTCTCAAGGAGAATATAAAATGGCAGCTGCATATCTTGAATTTGAAAAGCCCATTGCAGAACTGGAAGCAAAACTTCAGGAACTGGAACAGTTTTCTGCTGCAAGCAAATTTGATGCAACAGAAGAAATCGAAGCCCTCCGGAAAAAGATTGATCTCATGGAACGGAATATCTATGGATCACTGAGCAGCTGGCAGCGGGTTCAGCTCGCCCGTCATCCAAACAGACCTTATACGCTTGATTATATTGAACGGCTCTGCACAGATTTTCTGGAATTTCACGGAGACCGCCGTTTTGCCGATGATGCGGCAATCGTCGGGGGATTCGCTAAAATCAATGGGAAACCTGTCATGGTGATCGGAACCCAGAAAGGACGCAACACGAAGGATAACGTGATGCGCAACTTCGGCTGTCCCCATCCGGAAGGATACCGCAAGGCACTCCGTCTGATGCAGGTTGCTGAAATGGCAAAAGTTCCCATCATTACATTTATTGATACTCCGGGAGCATTCCCCGGAGTTGCATCGGAAGAACGTCATATCGGCGAAGCGATTGCGGTGAACCTGCGGGAAATGTTCTCTCTGACGGTTCCCATTCTTTGCATTGTGATCGGAGAAGGCGGAAGCGGCGGTGCGCTTGCTATTGGAGTCGGAAACAAGGTCATGATCATGGAAAATGCTTACTACTCCGTGATTACTCCGGAAGGATGTGCTGCGATTCTCTGGAAAGACAGAGCATATTCTGCAAAAGCTGCTGAAGCTTTGCGCCTGACCGCAAAAGATCTTCTGGAACTGAAACTCGTGGATGGAGTCATTCCTGAACCCCTCGGCGGAGCCCATAAAGATTATGACGGTGCTGCTGCTGAAATCAAAAAAGTTATCCTTGCAGAGCTGGCTGAAATGGAAAAAATGAGTGCGGAAGAATTGGTCAATCAGCGATATGACCGTTTCCGCAAAATCGAATTTTTCATGGAAAAGAATGCTCAGGAGGACAATGCTTCATGTCCGAAGAATGTGTAATCCGGAAGGCAAGATTTGACCAGTCTCTTCCGCCTGACCATCCGGCGAATGCGGATGTAATGGCAATCCATAATCTGCTGAAAATTTACGCTGAAGAACGTCTTCTCCTGCTTCGTCCGCCGGAAGATATTCTGGAAAAAATCCGGAATTTCCGGATTGCAGAGGTAAACGGTACGTTTGCCGGATGCGCCGCGCTGCGGGATTATGGAAACGAACTTTATGAAGTCCGTTCTCTTGCTGTGGTCAAAGAATTTACCGGATGCAGGATTGGCTCCAAGCTGGTCAGCGGGTTTATCAGAGAGAAAAAAGAAGAAGGCATTCCGGCAAAGATTTTTGCTTTGACCTACCGTGACAATTTCTTCTGCAACCTCGGATTCCGGATCGTAGAGAAAGATATGTTCCCGGAAAAGATCTGGAGCGATTGCGTTCTTTGTCCGAAACAGAACTGCTGTGACGAGATCGCGGTCCTTCTTGAACTGTCCTGACTCCGGTTCTGCGACCTGAGGAAAATCAAAATGTCTTCCAACGACAACAGAGCGATCGGGGTTTTCGATTCAGGATTGGGCGGTTTAACGGTGATTGCCGCCCTGCTCAAAGAACTTCCGGAAGAGAACTTCGTCTATCTCGGCGATACTGCACGGGTTCCTTACGGTGGGAAATCTGTCCGTTCCCTTTTGGAATTTGCCCGTCAGGATGCGGAATTTCTTCTGTCGCAAAACGTCAAACTGATCGTTGCCGCCTGCAATACGGTTTCTTCCGTAGCCATGCCGGCTCTTCAGGAGGTCTGCGGTTCCATTCCCTATCTCGGGGTGATCGATTCCGGAGTCAATGCCGTAATTTCCAGCGGGGCAAAATCCGTTCTTGTCACAGGGACCCGGACGACCGTTTCCAGCGGCGCGTATGCCAATGCGCTTCAGAAAGCTGCTCCGGGAATCCATGTGGAATCTGTTGCCTGTCCGCTGCTGGTTCCTTTAGCGGAGGAAGGAATTACAGCGGGTCCGATCGTTGAGCATGTCCTGGATCTTTATTTTGCCCCGTACCGGAAAACACCGCCGGATGCCGTTTTGCTCGGATGCACCCACTACCCTCTGTTCAAATCAGCGATTGAATCTTATTTTTCCCGCGAAACACTCGTTATCGACAGCGGGAGTGCATGTGCAGCTGCCGTGAAGAAGATCCTGAAAACAAATAATCTTTCTGCAGATTCCCATCAAACCGGATCTCAGGTTTACTATGCCACCGACTATCCTGCCGGTTTTCATATCCTTGCAGAACGTTTTCTCGGAAGATCCATTGAACGGGTTTCCACTGTCGTTCTCTCCTCTGAAAACTGATTTTCCCGGAAGACCGTCAATGCGGAAGATCGATTTCTTCCAAAACCGTATTTCCATCAAACTCGCGGCAGGGATATACGGTCCCGCATGATTCCACGGTGCAGCGCCGGATTTTTACGTTTTTCAACGGAAATTCCGGAGTTCCCTGAAGGTAAAAGACATTCTCTGCATAGCGGCATTTGATATTTTCCAGCAGGAAATCCCGGAACTCTGTCGGAGCATTTCCTCCCCGGGCGCCCGGATAACTGCTGCAGAAAAAAATCAGATTATCTTCCGCCCGTTCCACAGAAATGTTACTGACATTCACATTTCTGACCAAACCGCCCCGGTCCCGGTTCGATTTGAACTGGATCGCCTGCCGGAAAACTGTTCCCATCTGAATATCATGGATATAAATATTTTCGGCACCGCCGGAAAGTTCGCTTCCGATCGCAACTCCGTGAAGGGCCTCTGAAATATGACAATTCCGGATCACGACATTTTTTGTCGGACGCCCCACTCTCCAGCCGTCATGATCTCTGCCGGATTTGACGACAACTGCATCATCCCCGTTCCGGAAGAGTGAGTCCTCCACCAGAACATTTTCACAGGAATCAATATCGATTCCGTCATTGTTGATATACAGGCTGTCGCACTTCACATTCCGGAAAATGATATCCCTGCAGTAGAGCGGATGAAACATCCAGAAAGGCGCATCCATCAGCGTGATCCCTTCGATCAGAACCCGCTCGCTGGATACAATCTGAAACATGGATGGACGCAAGAGATCTTTTTCGGAAAAGTATCTCTGTTCCAATGGGATTCCGTTGACGGAAAAACTTCTGGACCGTTCCTGAGCTTCTGTTTCCCTGCCCCGCCAGAAGGTAAAAATTTCACTTCCGCCAACCAGAATTCCATTTCCTGTTACAGCGACATCTGTAAGATCTTTTCCATAAACGAAGGGCGAAAAATTGAAAATTTCCACCCCTTCCCACCGGGTAAACACCTGGGGAAGATAATGTGCAGGATGAGGCGAAAATTTAATAACTGCCCCATCTTCGAAGTGCAGTTCTGTTTTGCTTCTGAGCTGCAATGGACCGTTACAGCGGTAAACTCCGCCGGGAACGGTGACCCGTCCGCCGCCGGAGCTGCTGCATCGATCCAGCGAATCCTGCAGCGCAGGCCGGATATCCTCTCCATTACGGACGACCACAGAAAACTCTCTCCCGGGAATATCGGGCAGCTTGATTTGATCTGCAATATTCTGAGCCTGGCTCCAGGGGGAAACTGCACTGTTTTTCATATTGCTCTTTTACTCCATACAATTTGCCCGGAAAACACGCATGAAGTTTTCTCCGAGAATTTTTGCGATTTCTTCATCAGTAAACCCTTTTGTGACCAGCCCGACCGTATAAAGAGGCCAGTTGATCCACGCCAGACTTCCATTGATGGATTCTCCGGGTTTGATGACTTTTGATGGATAAGGAGCCCAGTTTCCCCACCAGCGGGAACTGTATTCCGCATTAGGATAGGGCCGCATTTCATAAACTTCCGCCTGCCAGTTATGACCATACTGCAGATCGGTTCCGATCCCGACATGATCCACGCCGAATTTCCGGGCGATATACTCAATATGATTCAGCATTTGAGCAAGATCATCCGTTCCGCCAAGCATTCCGCCATAGGCATAAACTCCGACGAGACCTCCGCCATCCGCGATCGCCTTCAGCGTTTCATCGTCTTTACAGCGGATAAAATCAAACAGAGCTTTCGCCGCGGTATGAGAAGCCATGATCGGTTTCTCAGAATATTTTGCAGCTTCCGCACTGCTCCGCAAACCGGTATGAGGCACATCGACAATGATCCCCGCCTTATTCAAACGGGTGATCAACTCTCTGCCGAGCTCACTCAATCCGCCATTGGATTCTTCCGCACAGCCATCTGCAATCAGATTCCGCCGGTTATAGCTCAAATGCATCAACCGGACCCCTATTCTGCGCCAATCGTCAATACAGACGAACTCCCGCTGTTCCGATTCCATTTCACCGCTCAGCGGAGGACCGTTCACACTCCAGACAACAGCGGTCTTGCCTTCTGCATTGACCGCCTCGATCTCATCCGGCGATCCAGCCTGAGCGATGGTATCCCGGAAGGTCCGGAGAAGCTGAACATTACCTGCCATCCGGCGGAAATCCTCTTCTCTGGACTTTCCTTCTGCGACAGTTTGAACGAGACATTTTAATCCGGAAGCGCGCATTGCAGCCCGGAACCGGGCAGCACATTCCGGATCGCCGCAACATTCATCGAATTGCATATATTCAATTCGTTTGCTCAGCTCAAACTGCCCGATATTCCGTGCTTTCAAATCATTCCACGCCTGAACGATATTATGATTCCAGCAGGCAGTGGGAAGAAAACCGAAATGATCAGTCGGCCGCAAGGTCCGGTGAAGTTCCAATCCGTGCTCCAGCTGCGCCTTTGAGGGATTCAATACAGCCAGAGCACTGTTCCATGCCTTTTCATGGTTTTCTGAAATAAATTTCATTCTGAAAGCTTCCCGGAGTTATTCTGTTTGGGTGCACGTTGCGGCAGCAATGCCAAAAGCATGATCAGATAACTGACCGGTGCCAGCAGAAATGCCAGAGTCAATCCGATGGAATCACCAAGAACCCCCATCAGCCATGCAGCGACCCCCATACCGGGAATTCCCGCGCAGCTCAGCAGAATAAAGATCATCGTATCATCCTGTTCCGGCATACACACGGTACAATAACTTTGAATACTGACCCAGAAGGGAGCAATCAGAGAGCCGGTCACCGCAAGCAGAACAAAAATAATCCCGATGACAAGATGGACATTGGAAAGAAGCGTTACCAGCGGGAACAGAGGCGTTATAATCACTGTCAGCACAGCAAGCCAGATCAATGTACCACGCAGCTGAGCCTGTTTCACCCAGTATCCGACAGCCAATCTGCTCAGGAACATGAAAAATGTCCAGGTTCCAAGTGCAAGAGATGCCACAGTTTCAGTGGCGCCGTATTCCAGCTGAAGATATCCTGCGATCCAGAACGTAATACAGAATTCTCCGATTCCTTCACAGAACATTGCAAGGAAGAAAATCCAGAATTTGATCCGCTTCAGAATATCTGCCGACTGTTTTGCGACCGTGGAGAAGGAAAGTTTTTCCTCCGGTTCATCTCTCTTTGCCTGCATGAACGGGAAAAAGAAGAGAATCCCCGGGATAACTGCCATTCCTCCGGCAATGAAAATGGCAACCTTCCAGCTGAGACCAAACAGCGGCAACAGTGCAGTGATCCCTACCATCAGCAGCATTCCACCCGGTGAAAACGCCTGTGCAATATTCAAATATCCAGTCGGCTCCACCGGATGACAATCCTGAACATAAGGGGTCAGAAGTCCCTCCAGGAATCCTTCTCCGAGTCCAGCAATCGCAAGAACGATCACCACCAGCCAATAATTCGGACAGAATGCCAGAGCCATGATCCCGACTCCCAGCAGAATATTGGCAAACGCAAGAGATCTCGCCTTTCCCCATCTTCCCGCACAAAAACCGCAGGCAAGCATACTGAATACCATAAAAATACTCAGCGCCATCTGAAGAAATCCGGCAGCTCCTTTGTTCCCGCAATCCAGAGGAAAATTCAAACTCTTGAACAATTCCACCAAAACCAGCGGAAGAACCACTGTACAACACGCATAGGCACAAAATGACCAGTATGTGATCAAGTCACGCTTATCTAAACTCTGTTTCCCGATTCTCATCTTACTTCACTGTCAATATAACATTTCTGAACTCTGTCTTGCCTTCTTTCTTTCCGCCCCAGTTCAGCAGAAGAACAACATGACACTTCTTTGTTCCTTTCGGCCAGGATGTTGCAGTATATCCAATTTCAAGCATCCCCTTGGCAGATCCTTCAAAACGTTTGAAATCACTTCTGCCGGGTGTCCCCTCACCAGCTGTATACATAAAACCGCCGTCATTATGACAACGAATTTTTGTTCCGGCAGGAACATCCGCTGTAAACGGACGGACAAGAGTAACTTTCATTTCATTGCCGACAGTTTCCACATTTGCAATCCCGCAGTAAGAAATATTGCTGTTGGGAAGATCGGAATAATCGTCTTTCACATTCCATGCGATCGCATCGCTTCTTCCGACGATGCTGCTCACAGGATCCCATTTCTTATTGACTTTGATCCAAATCTCTTTATCACCCTTTTTGACTGCTCTGGACAATGTGGTTTCCGTTCCTTTTTTCACACTGACCTTTGCGCATGAGATGGGATCTCCTTTGGCATCCAGCGGAACAAATCCCACATACACATTGCGGGGCAATCCGGCTATTTGACGAATCTCCGCACTGATCGTGTAGGTCTTCGATGGATCCACAGGAACGGCATTGGAAAACAGTCTTATAGAACCGGTCGCCGTAAGAACACCATCTTTCACTGCCAATTCCTGCTTCGGCGAGGGAATCCAATCCGACGGCTTGTTAAAGGTCCAACTCTTCTCCGCCTGGGCAGAAACACATACTGCAAGTGCAGCACTCAATACTGTTCCAATAAAAAATTTCATACTTTACCTCCTTGGTTGATTTTTATTGCTCAGTTCTCTTTTTTTCTCTCAACAGAACCGGACCGAACAGACCCGATTCCAGACTTTCCGATTCAAAATCCCGCTGCCGGATCTCATACGCACAAACATCAGGAAACTCTTTGAGCCAGCGTTCTCTGATCCGTTCCGGAACAATCGCATTGGAAAGCGTGTTCGCAACCGTAATCTCCAGCAGATTATTTCCCTTCTTCAAACAACCGTTCAACGGAAACACAAACGGAGTGAAAATCTTTGTTCCAAGATCTTCTCCATTCAGTTTTACACGGGCAGCAAAACTGACTTTTCCAAGATCAAGAAACGCAGGATCTCCTGTTCCATCCCACTGAAATTCTTTCCGGTAGCAAACCTCTCCGCTGAATTCTGTCCCAAGAATTTGTTCCAGATTCTCAAGTTCGATTTTCCGGAACGACTCTTTCTGTTCCCGGACTTCGTAATTATCTTCTCCCACAAAATGTTCCTTCCGGACGGAAAGTTCCCAGGAACTATCCAGTTCCTGAACCGCCTCTCCGGATTCCGGAACAGGATCCATCCCGGTCTGTTTCCCCAACAGGAACAATGCAGAATCATAAGGCGCAAACCGCCAGTTCCAGCAGCCGTTCCCCGAAGATTTTACAGAATAAAGATTACCGTCGGAAGGATCACAATGGACAACAGACGTTTTTTCTTCCGCTTCCAGTTCCGCTTCGATGAAACGGTCACTTGTGTTCAGCACAAAATAAAGCACTTCGCCATTTCCGGAACGCATTTTCCGGACGCGCAGCGCTCTTGTGGAAGGAGAAACCTTCAAAACCGGAGCGATCTCTTCCGCCTGATCCGCTGAGAAAACAGGAAATCCGGCGCGTTTCATCTTTCCCAGATTTTCTGCTGCTTCCGGACACAAATTCGCTTTGGGAGGCAGAATCAGACATTCATAGGAAGCCTTTCCGAAACAAAGTTTTCCGCCCTTCAGAGATCCCTCTGCAAGCACCTGATCATCAACATAATCGAAGTCATGCTGAGTATTCAGCAAGGTATTGGAAAGCTCAATCTGGCTCATCATGGCATACTCAGCCGTGCGACCGCCAACCCAGCTGGAACGCACATCAAAGTAAACTGCCGCCTTCACAACCGGCTTTGCTCCGGTAAATGCGGAAGAAAGACGCGCCGTCCGGAGATGAAGCTCAGGAGTATATTCCCACAGCGGATTGACTTTTCCGAAATGCGGCCGTTCCCCCTCCATCAAACTCCCTTTGGTGGAATAGGGATATGCACAGAAAACAAAGGTGTTCACCCCGCAAACCAGCATATAGTCCACAAGGAATTTCATCTCATCAAAACAGATTCCGTTCCCGTAAACCCCGAACATCTCTGCCAGAACATAAGGATTCCCCATCTGTGCCGCCGCACTGGATGCCAGCTTCGGAAACGGATGATGCCGTCCGGAACGTTCAAGCTGACGCCAGATCAGATCCACTCCCGGAGCATCCAGTGCCCGCAAAGAACGTAGAATACTGCCGTAATATTGGAGCTTCGGCATATACCAGCTGGAAAACCATTCATCCTCCCCGCCGAAATGCCCGCCGGAAATCAATCCGTTCTTCCGGCAATAGTCCCGGACAGGAATCAGGAACCGTTCCACCAGAAGCTGCGAAAGGACATCATAATAATCCAGCCGCTTTTCAATGACTTTCGTATCTGTATCACTATTCTGCAGGATCTCTTTCAAATGAGGACGGATATCGTAATGTTTCCGTTTGAGGAACTCCTCTTCCACACCCGAGGTCCAGGGCAGTCCATAAATGATCGCTCCAAGTTCCGGCTCGTCCATAAATGTAAATCTGACGGTTTTGCCAAACTCTTTCCCGATCCGTTTCTGATAGGAACGATGGGTCAGTTCCAGAAATTTTTCCACTGCCGCCGGATTCAGAACATCCGGGATCGATGCCCGGTTCGGACTTTGCGGCTCGGAACAGATGACAACCTCCCCGTTTTTATCCAGCTTATATAACTTGCGGCAGAACGCTTCCGGATTTGATGCATAAACCTGACCGCATGCCCCGCCGGAGGGCCAGCCCCCTTCATCATAAAGATAACTGTTCATGCCAAGCTCTGAACATTTCTCTATGACTGCCTGATACAGCTTGAAATATTCCGGGGTCAGATATTCCGGTTCCATGCTGGTCATCAGATGGGCCCGGAAACTTTTCGGAAGCGGATGCGGACAAACAGATTTCGCCCCCATCCGGTGCATATCTTCCAGCTGGGAAAGCAGCTCCTTCTTTTTCAAAGGAGCGTTCCAGAACCAGAAATATCCCGGATAATTGACCGAATCAGGCGATTTGAATTTCTTCTTATTGAACATAGCTTTCTTCCGTTAACGCAATTCAAACAACCGGGTCTGGTGGTCTTTTGATTTCAATTTGAACTCTTTCACGCCAACCAGCGGCTCCATATCCCCGAACAGGTGAAGTGCACCCCAAAAGTTGGACACAACTTTTGAGGTGTACTTTTTTATGGAAAAAAAACAAAAAAAACAGCGTCAGTACAGTGTAGAATTCAAACTTTGTGCTATATTAGATAAGCTAGAGAATGGTTTGAATTATTTT
>JAFTIQ010000056.1 GCA_017456805.1 Lentisphaeria bacterium | reverse complement strand
TTTGCAATAGTTAATGCACGAATTGCAGAACTAAACGCACAAATTCACCTCTGAAAGAGATTAAAAAAATCCACTGTAACACTAAACGCACAATATCTTAACCTGTTTCCATGAATTGTGCGTTTAAATTTTCAATTATCAGATTTTTTTCGGTTTACTCCTTCCGGGTATTGAATTCAATCATCTGAAGCAGCCGGTAGAGCTGGAAGAGAATAATCATTGCGATCAAAGAAACGGCACCTCCGGAGATCATCGCCACTCTTTCCGTTTTTGAATAAAAACCATCAAAAATTTTATTTCTCCGGGTGGTCGCCTGTTCTATTTTCGTTTCCACTTCTTCTATTTTCTTTCCCAATTCTCTGTAACGGGAGGTTCCATAAGAATATTGATACTTCTCCCGCTGCAGCTTACTTTTTTTCTCTTCCAATTCGGTGATTTCTTTCTCTACAACAGATTTTTCTGCATCACCGACCGCCTCAAAAATAAAATCACAGGCGCCCGCCAAAATGGAAAGAATACACATGCAGATAGCAAAAATAATTACGCCGGAAGTAAATTTTCCATAATATCCAGCCTTGCGGTCAGGCGTTCTGATTTTTACCGGAGGGGGCTGAAATCCACCCGGTGCGGAATATTGCGCGGGCTGATTATTCTGCAGAATCCCTGAATTGATAACGGGAATGATCGGATCACTTTTATCTTCTATCACAAAAGGGGTATCGCATTTCGGACAATGATACTCGCCCGGTTCCGGAACGGACAGTTTTGCGTTGCATTTTTCACAATAGTGCAGTTTTTCTTCCATGATATATTCCTTTGCCACATTCAGTTATAACATCTTTCGAATCAGGTTCTCCGACCGTAATATATCTATCATTTCAAACATTTTCAAATACATTTTCAAAAGAATGATATTTATTTCAACCATAAAGGCTCTTCCGTACCGGTGAATTTCCAATTTCTGATGATCGTTTTCTTGAAACGGTAATATTCACGGTGAGCAGAAATAAGATCCGGTTCCGCTGTCTGAAAATCCTTGAAATCCCGCGCCAGTCCCTCCGGGGAACAGCCGCAGGACGGATCATATAATATCCCGGTATAACCTTCCGCCAAACGGCAATAGGCATGGTGTTTCCCGAACCGGATCAGATATTCCAGATGGAGAAATTCATTGTAAGAAGCAACCCAGTTGATCTGTTCCCGGGTTCTGATCGCAGTAATCACCGGATGATTCAAGTGATATGGACAGGGCATATCAATTCTCAACGGGATTTCCTTCCGACACATGACAGAGGAAAGAATCTGAGCCGTCTCAAGGCACATTTTCCGCAAATGAACATCAGAAAGCGACATTGCGGATTCCAGAGGGGAACGGGATAGAATAAATAACTGCATACCTCTCCATTGTGAAAAATGCCGGGAGGTGCAGAGTAAAAGTGGTAACCCCGTCGGGATTCGAACCTACTTTTTATAGTCGCGTGCAGAGCTTACATACATTTCTACATACAAATCCTAACCATTTTTTGAAAATGTGTTTGCTATCTTGCTGATCGTTGCAATATCTCTGGCATATATATCCTCAACTTCATTTGAGGTATGTCCGGTAATTGCTCGGAGTTCTTCCCCTTTGATTCCATTTTCTTTCATCCAGGTTATTGCTGTTCCACGGATCGAGTGAAAACAGATACTTCCTTCTTCTGTATCAGGGATTTGTAATTTTTTCAGTAATCCAGAAAAGTTCCAAGAAAAATTTTTGTTCCCACAATAATTGAAATTTTCAACTATCGGAGTTTCCGGATCTGGGCAGTTTTCCAAAATCGGTTTGATATAGTTCTCAAGCTGCGGAAATATCGGACAGCAGACCCATTTTTTGAAACGTTTTGTCTTTCCAGGCTGGATAACAAATACTTTTCTTTCGAAATCAAGCATTCCAGGCGTTATTCTTGCACAAGTTTCAAGACGTTGCGCCGTCCATCTGGAAAGCATCATCATAATCTGTGTATATTTATTTGCTTTTGAAAAGATAATATCAAATTCTTCTCCAGTCATATTCCGGTGGCTATTTATATCTATGACAGATCGATTCAGAATAGCCCCAAATGGCGATGCAGAAAGATTTGCTTCAACAAGGCAACAGCGGAATATGGTGTTCAAGCACGATTTTACGTTATTGAAACTTTTTCCATTTCCGGAAGAGTAGTTTTTGTTCAAATATTCAAGGGCAATTTTAGGTGTGATTTCTTTTGCGTATTTATATGGAACTTCCTGTAAAAAACGATCCCAAGCGTATTTGTGGGAGGTTCCAAGTTTTCGCCGTTTACTTGCAAGATCAAACATTGCAGAGAGCTTTAATCCGGAGCGTGGAGAAGATGAAACTTCCGGAGATTTTGCTTTAATTTCCGCTTCGATAAGTTCCGCTTTCATGCGATCTTCAGGTGATAAAAAACGCATCAGATTACGGTGGGAACGACGAGAATCAACCAGCTTCATCATTTGCTGTTCAAATTTTCTGGCTTCCGATTTATCCGTTTCATGGGAGGAAAGAGTCCGAAGTTTCCCTTCCAGATCCCGGAAGTAACAATGCCAGTATTTTCCTATTTTGCGGAGTGCCATGGTTATTGCATCAAAGTTGTATATTGATTTGTTGTGAAATTGTGCCTACATCTCGGACACTTTACTTTTATTTTTTGTTGTGGTTTTTGATCCTTTCCAGGAAGAGGATCTAACCTAAACTTTGGCAATACTTCTCCGGATGGAAATTTTTTAATTCCTGTTTTAACTAAACGACAACCAACAGTAAAAGTAAAATCTTTGATATTAGATTCGAATCTATGACATGACGAACAAACATATCCAGCGCACAGATATGCGCGCCCAAACATTTTTTTCCCATATGGTTGTTTTAAAATCTTTTTGTGTGTACAAAATGTAATATTAAAAGGTATTCTCTGCTCAGTGACAAGATTTTCTGATCCAGGATATTTTTCTAAAAATATACGATTCCTATATATAGGATATTCACCACAAACAATACCATCATTCAATATAGCTATCGCTCTAAGATCTACACATATGCTACCGTTATTATGTATATAGTGCTCATAGCTAAATAAACATATTTCTTTTTTGGAAACATATCCAGCGAAATCGTAACAAAACAATGACATTAAACATGAAAAACATGCTATTGATAATAGTTTTTTCATTTTATTTTTCTCCTTTATATTTAAGTTCCCGGCAGTGTTCTGCCGGGAGGGTTGAATGTTAGCGGTCAAGGACGATTTTTACAAAGTTTCGGAAATCCGCGTCGGAGATTTGCTCTTTTTCCGACATGCAGCGGATCAGACGGATGGTACATTCACATTCTGATTCAACGTAAGTCAATGTTGCGCCGGAATGCAGGTGGATGTGTGTTCCTGCTGTCTGTTGGTTGAGGGCGTTCACTGCGGTTTCCATTTCTCTGTTTGTGTTTTCCATTTTCGGGAACCTTTCGTTTTTTTTGTTTGTGTTTGTTGTTCTGTCGAAAGGGGGGCCCGACCTTCTCCTATTTATTCCAGAATAATCTGGATCAATTTCAGTTTTTTGTCCGGGGTGAAAGTGTCATCGTTTACGATCTTGCGGATGTTGGCAACTGTGGCTTCCAGATTGCGGATGATTGAGATATCAACATCGGAGCCGTTCAGGTGGAGCGTGGCGTTGGGGAACATTGCAATCAAGGTTTTCAGCTTTGTTCCGTTTATCGTTGACGGATCGGACAAAATACGCTGAATCAGCTGCGGTGATACATGGTAGATTTCAGCTATTTCGCTGTGCGTTTTTCCGCTGGAGTATTCATCTTGTAGTTTTTTTACAATAGATTGTCCGATCATGCTTCACCTCCATTGTTTCTCTGCGGACTACAATAGCATAAAAAGAAAAAATTGCAACTTTTTTAATAAAAAATAATAAAAAAGACTTGCATTTTCTTCAAACGGTGGTATAGTACCAATGAATTAGTTTTTAATGTTACAAGGAGGAGTAACAAAATGAAGAAACGAAAGAAGAAAAATATTTTAAGTCTCTGGGCATCTGCCGATGAACAGAAAATGATTCATTTTATTATGGAAAGTGATGCAAGAAACAGCGTTTCAGATTGCTTGAGAAATTTAATTAGAGAGCGGTTCTTTTTTTTGCAATCGAACGCCAATACATTAGCAAATAACCAACTTAATAATCCTGTTGTTGTTGCTGATAAGGAGTGACCGCTTTATTCCTTTTACGGACACTCCGAGGGTTTCCGGTTATCCCAAAAACCGGACCTTTTGATGTGAAGGTGTGAAGTGCGCCTTACGGCGAAAGGATGTGTAGATTTTTTGAAAGAAAGATTGGAAATGATCCTGATAAGCCGGATGTGGCGGATAGGCTGAAATAAAACAAGAAGGTGAAAAGAGATGAAGATTGAAAAAGAAAATGCGATTCAGGCGTTTAAGGCGTTTGAATCGGACTGGAAATGTAAAGGTTTTCAGTATGAAGTCGGGAAAATTTATCACCACGATGGAAAAATTGAACTCTGTAATTCAGGGTTTCACGCATGCGAAAAACTTGCTGATTGCTTTAATTATTACGATTACGACAGCGAAAACACAAGGGTTGCAAAAGTTAAAGTTTGGGGAACGGTTCTGAAAGAATCCGATAACAATAAACTTTGCGCTGAATATATTGAAATTGTCGAAGAACTGAATTGGGAAGAAGTTCAAAATCTCTGTAACACCGGAGACTGTAACACCGGAGACTGTAACACCGGAAACTGGAACACCGGAGACTGTAACACCGGAGACTGTAACACCGGAGACTGTAACACCGGAAACTGGAACACCGGAAACTGGAACACCGGAGACTGTAACACCGGAGACTGTAACACCGGAAACTGGAACACCGGAGACTGTAACACCGGAAACTGGAACACCGGAAACTGGAACACCGGAGACTGTAACACCGGAAACTGGAACACCGGAGACTGTAACACCGGAGACTGTAACACCGGAGACTGTAACACCGGAAACTGGAACACCGGATACTTTAACACGGAAGAACAGGATCAATTTTTCTGTTTTAATAAACTTACCAAAAAGCAGGATATTGATTTTCCGGCATTTCTTTACTTTGAGTTGGTTGAATGGGTTTATGTCGCGTGTATGACAGATGCGGAAAAGAACGATCATCCGGAATGCGATACTATTGGAGGATACTTGAAGGAGAAAGACTACAAAGAAGCATTCCGGGAATCTTTTGAAAATGCGAAAAAAGATGATGGGTGGCAAGATCAGTTGAAAAAACTGAAAGCAATTCCGAACTTCGATGACAAAATCTTTGAAGAAATTTCCGGGATCCATCCGGAAGAATTGGTTTGAGGGAAAAGATATGAAGATTAAAGTTGAGATGGCAGGGAAAAAGGGGAGAGTTTCTTTCGATATGGAACTTGAACCGGAGAATTCTTTCCTGGATAGAATGGAGCTGTTTTTCAATAAGGCTCTGGAAGCATACAAGGTGCTTGAAGAAACGGAAAAGGAAACGGAATGATGAAATCCTTATTCAAGGCAACAACGTTTATCGCACTTTTGAACATGTTGATTTTCACGTTTACTTACATTGCAGAAAAACAGTGGGAAAATGCGATGTGCTGGGCGGCATGTGTTTTTATGTTGATTGCTTGCAGATTCTATGAATGGAAAGCGGAAGAAATTGAAAAATTCAATCAGTTTCTGATGGCGAAAAAAGCCGCTGAATTTACTAATGGAGGGATCGCTAAAATCATGGCAGATGCTTTGATGAATGCCGGGAAGACAGATAACACAAACGGAAAGGAAAGGTGAAAGAATGGAAATCACTGAAAGTCAGATTTACTGGATTTTGAAACTTGATACGATTGTTACGATGTTTGTTTTTTTGTTGATTCTTACAGCAATTTTATTTTGCATTATATTTATTACATGGGTTGTGGAAAAAACATCCATCTATTACGAAGAAGAACATGAAAATAAGAAAGTCAAATTTTTGAAAAATTGTTTTATTGTTTTAACAAATATTTTGGTTGTTTCATTGCTTGGTATAATATTTATTCCAACGACAGAACAGATGGCAATGATCAAGGTGGTTCCTGTCATAGCAAACAGTGAGATCATTGGCAACATGTCAAAAGACGGGAAAGAGATATATCAGCTTGGAGTTGATGCCATCAAGAAAAAACTTTCTGATGGGAATTAACAGAAGTGATTGGATAAAGCTGTCTGACTGGTTGGACTTGGCTGACCAGTTGGATGGGGGTTAAGGAAAGATGAAATTCCCCTCCGGGGTTGGTTGAAATTATGGGAAATGCAAAGAATCAAAATTTATCAGTTCGGTGTGGAACGATAATGTGTTTTGACCTTTGTACCGTTGGATTTGGTATGTTCGTGAACATATACTTTTTTCTTTCCATCGTTGGTTTTTGCCATAATATCACCTCCTTCCTTTGCGGAGCCATCCCGGAGGGGCTTTTTAATATAACACAAAAACACAATTTTTGGAAATGACCAGCCGAAAAAACTTTGAAAAAATTTGAAAACGGGGCTTGAAAAGATGAAAAATCGTGGTATAGTAATCAGTGAAATGGGTGTAGCAACCCTGATAACAGCGGCTGAAGTTTTTCAGCAGCCGAAACACAATTTTTACAACAATCTCTTTTGGAGCTTGTCGGGCATCCGTAAGGATGGCGTGTCTTGTGCCACGTTTTCGACCCCGGCAAGCTCTTTTTTTGTACCGATCGTCGAAAGTCGGGGAAAGAGCCTGAAAACCTTTATAACAGGAGGTAGGCTTATGCCTTATCAACAGATCGCAGAAGAATTGCGAACCGCTGTCCGGTGTTCAAGAAGAGTGGCACTCAGAGCCACAAAGGGAATGACCGCGAACCGAAAGAAAGATTTCAACAGAATTTATGCCGAAACACTGACGGCAAATGTTTTGACTATCGCGGAAGAGACCGAACTTCAGTCTGACCTGTCCGACTTTTCTGACGTGTCCGACAGACGGAAGGCGGTGGCGAAATGATGATCACCGGAAAAAGTGGTATGCGGTTTGATGCAGAAAGAATCCGCAAAGAAGAAAAAAGCAAAATGCCGAAAGAGTATTTGTTTTTCGGAGTTGCTATCCTCAATATGGGCTTGATGGTAGGCTATATGATTTGTGCAATCGGGAGGGCGTTGGTATGAGACATTTTATAAATCCAGTTCAAAAAAAAATCTTCCTGGAAGATATTGCGTCCGGGAGAAGTGCTGACTTCTCATATGGAAGAATTGCTGTTCTTGATGAAAAAGAGCCCGATCCATTCTGGACGTATGAACGTTGGGTTAGAATTTGTGAACCGCTCGGAATGAATATTGAAGAAGTGCTCAAAGGAGTTACCTTCCAGAGAGCGGTCAATGAAGCGGTAAAAGCGGCGATTGGGGGGATGTGATCATGGAAAGAACAAGAGAACAATTCCTTGAAGATCGGAAATCCGGGATCGGAGGATCTGATGTTGCTGCGATTCTTGGGATCAGTAGATGGAAAACCGCTTATGACATTTGGAAAGATAAGACCGGCAGATCGGAACAGAAAGAAGAAAATTCCTATCAGAGATGGGGAATCCTGCTGGAGCCTTCCATTGCGGATGAATTTGCAAGAGTGACCGGGAAACAGGTTCAGAGACGGAACAATATGTACCGTCATAAAGTACATTCCTGTTTGGTTGCCAACATTGACCGCTATGTGGTCGGTGAAAAAGCTATTCTGGAATGCAAGACTTGCAATGCGTTTTCTTTGTCCGATTGGGGACAAAGCGGAACAGATCAGATTCCTGAATACTATATGACCCAAGTACAGCACTATATGTATGTTACCGGGTATCGTCATGCTTACCTGGCGGTTCTGATTGGAGGTAATACATTCCGGTGGTATTCGATTCCTTACAATGAAGAGCTGGCTGAATTCCAAGCTGCTGAATGTGTGAAGTTCTGGAATGATTGTGTTGTGGCTGATATGCCGCCGCAAATCACGATCTATGATGATCTTGCAAGCATCTTTCCGGGCAATGAGGGAGAGATCAAAGTTGCCGAGGGAGAAATCTGCGGTATCATCCAGATGTTGCAAATTGCGAAAAAGAGTTTTTCCGGTTTGAAAAAAGAAATTGAAGGAATGGAAAAAGAGGTGAAGCTCTTTTGCGAAAATGCCGATACGATCAAAGATTCCGATGGCAATGTGCTGCTGACATTCAAGCGGAGTAAAGATACTTATGCAAAGGTTACGGATTGGGAACGGCTTGCAAGAGAGAACTGTCCGCCGGGAACTTTAACAAACGATGTTATCATGGAATACACCAGCGAAGTAATGACCAGATCCGGTTCCCGAATCTTGAGATTGCGGTAAACCTTAACAGAAGGATGGAAAAATATGAACACTGAAACAAGTAACACAGCGATGGTGCAAGCGGAAAGTCAACCGCTTGCAATTCCGGCAGAAATGCAGAACCGCTTGGAACGGTTGATGTATGACGAGAAGTTGAACCAGTATTTCATGCAGAATGCGGCATTGATGGCAAAATCTCCGATGATGCCGCCATTGTTCCGTGGAGATGTTTACGGATGCTTTGCGCTTCAGCAGCTTGCGTATCAGTGGGAAATGATGCCCGCTTTGCTTGCTCCTGGAATTTACAAAGTTTCCGCTGATGCTCCGCTTTCTCTTGAAGGAAAGACTGTCAAGGCAATCATGGACAAGTTTGCTCCGGTGAAAGATCACTTTATCGAAGATGAATATATCGGTGATTGGTCAAAGATCCTCGGAAAGTTTGAGGAACGGCAGAACTCTCAGGGTAAGAAATATAAAGTTCCGTCTTGGAAATCTTCCGATGAAACAGACCTCGGCATTATTCTGAGAGCCGAAACAAAGACCGGACACAAGATTGAATACAAGCTGATGCTGACACAGTGCCTTACACGGAACAGTACACTTTGGGCTGAAGATCCGCAGCTTCAGATTTTCTACCGTGCAATCGCAAGATTCGCAAGAAAGTATTTCCCCGGCATTCTTGGAGGCATGTACGTCAAAGAAGAACTTGCGGACGGTGAAATTATTGATGTGGAAGTGGTTAAAACTGAACCTTTGCCCGAAGGTAAGGCAAAGAGTAAATCAGAAGAAGTTTTGAACAAAATCAAAAAGGGAAAACAGAATGGCAAAACAGAAGAAGTCACTCGTGAAACGGTTGCAGAGACAGAACAGACCTCAGATGAAAAAGAAGCTGTGTCAGATTACCTGGCAGGATATTTCAAGCGGAACGATGTGCCTTTGAATTTGCTGGATGTCAAACAGTGGCTTGAGAGCAGAAATCTGAAGGTGGATATGGATTCTGCGGAACTTCCTGCGGAATGGGATGAATATATCCGGAACCGTACCAATTCCATGATCAACGCTATTATTGATTGGCGTGAAAATGCGAATAACGGAAGCAAAAAAGACGGTGATTTGATCTAAAGTCAGAGAGGAAATCCCCGTCAGAGATGGCGGGGAGAAGTGGAAAAAGAATGGGTAAGAAGAACAAAGAATTTAACTCCGTAGTTATGTTCAAGAACCAGATTGAAGCTTTGTTGTCCCTTACGTCTCTGAAGGATGTAAGAACGATTTTAAGCGCGATCGTGGCTTATGGAATGAACGGAGAGGACGTTGTTATTCCACCGCATCTTGAATTTGGCTGGATCATGATCAAAAACCAAATTGATTCTGTTCGTGACAATTATTCTCAGAAAGTTGAAAAGTGCCGCAATGCCGGACTTGAATCTGCTAACAGACATCAACAGATGTTAACGGATGTCAACGGATGTCAACAGGCGTTAACGGATGTCAACAACAATAATAATAAGAATAAGATTAAGATTGAGAATAAGAATGTACCCACAATGAATGTGGGTGATATAAATAGCGCGCGAGATTTCCGCTATCCGGACACTCCGGAAAAGATCGTTTGCCTTGCAAGTCAGTCTGGATGTGTGATGGATCCGTGGGATGCTGAGATGTATCTTGCCGACCGTGAAAGTAAAGGCTGGAAAGCCAACGGTCAGGATAAAGCTATGAATTCTCTATCTCAAATCAGAGCAGATATCAAGAAATGGTGCTTACGCCGTGATAATGAACTCAGAGAACGCGAACAGAAACAGAATGAACGCAGGAAGGAAGGGTTCTGACATGGTGAAAGAAATCTTGGAAAATGGGATGGCTATTCTCAGCTGTCCGGAATGCGGGAAAGAGTTCAATGCACCTTACGATGTCGGTGATGATCCTTCTTGGGCGGAGTTGCTCAAAAAAGCGTATGATGCCGTTTATTGCCAGGAGTGCAGCGATAAATACAAAGCAGAACTCAAGGCGGAAGAAGAACGGAAACGGAAAGCAGAATTGGCAGATGTGGCTGAAATGCGGATGGAGAACAGCGGGATTCCGCTGAACTTCCGGAATATGGAAGATCCGTATGTCAGACATGCTGCGGTGTGGGTTTACCGGAACCGGGCAAATAATTTGCTGATTGGCGGAAAGACCGGAACCGGAAAAACATCATCGGCTTGTTATGTGGCAAAGTTTCTGCTGAACGAAGGCAAGTATGTGAAGTATTACAGCCGGCGGAAACTGACGGCGGAATACATCAATGCAAAGTGTGATTCGAACGTGAATGGCGGTGAGCTGTTTCTTTACCGGCTGGGCGGAAATGATCTTGTGATCGTTGATGAACTGGTCGGGAAGAAGGGAACCAGTGCGATGACAGCCACAGAGCAAGAGCTTTATTTCTCCCTGATCGATGGGGTTTATTCCGGCGAGATCGGATGTAAGCTCTGGATCATCGGGAACTTTTATGAGGGAGCAATCAAAGCTTTGTTTGATGATCCTGACCCGGTAGAACGTCGTTTGAATGAGAATTTCAAAATTGCAACTGTCAAAGAAACGACAGTTGAAGAAAAAGAGAAAATTTGACTTGTCGGACGGTTCTGACAGGTCGGACAAAAGAGAAAATACAAAACAAAAAAGAGATTGAAAGATGAGCGAACAGGGAACAGGAAACTGGCATTTGCCGAACAGATGCGCTTCTTGCGGCAGACCAAGTTTGAACAGATATTGCGAATACTGTTCAAAAAGTCGGAAGAAAACTGGAGGATTGCCGCAGATGTGCGCTATCTGTAAGGTGCTTGAAGGTTGTCAGCGGAAACCGGAAAACATGACATCGAAATGCCGGATCTGCGGAAAGATGGATAAATGCAACATGGTCAGAGATGGGCTTTGTCTGGATTGCTGGATCAAAGAGAAAAGCAAGACAAATCCGATGAAGTTCAACACTCCGACAGTTGATGATTTTCTGACAAAAGGGCGGAATGCGTGAAAAGTGAAATTTACGGCCGTTTAATAAAGAAGGGTAAAAAATGAATTACAGAGATTTCATTGAGAAGAAAATTGCGGTTTCCCCGTTTGGCGGGTTTGAGGTGGAAGAAAAGGAACTTCCGGAATGCCTGAAACCGCATCAGAAAGATATTGTACGCTGGGCATTGAAAGGTGGTCAACGAGCTATTTTCGCAAAGTTCGGTCTTGGGAAAAGTCTGATTCAGCTTGCAATTATGCAGCAGGTTGTCAGAGTTACCGGAAAGAAAACTTTGATTGTTGCACCGCTGGGAGTAAAACAAGAGTTTGTCCGGGATGGAAAGATGATCGGAATCAATTTGCAATATGTCCGGACCAATAAAGAGCTTTCAGAAATGGAAGGGAATTATTTCATTTCCAACTATGAACGTGTGAGAGACGGTCAGCTTGATCCGGCAGAATTTGAAGCGGTTTCTTTGGATGAAGCGTCTATTTTGCGGGGGTTCGGGACAAAGACATATCAAGAGTTTCTGCCGCTCTGCAGGGATGTAAAATATAAATTTGTTGCGACTGCGACACCTTCCCCGAACGAGTTGAAAGAACTGATTCATTATGCTGGATTTTTGGGAGTGATGGACACCGGAGAAGCGTTGACAAGATTTTTTCAGCGGAACAGCGAAAAAGCGGGTGATCTTACACTTTATCCGCACAAAGAAAAAGAGTTCTGGCTTTGGGTGTCGAGCTGGGCGATTTTCCTGAATAAACCTTCCGATCTTGGATATTCTGACGATGGGTACGATTTGCCGCCGTTCAAAGTAAAATGGCACAGAGTGAATATTGATCACCTGAAAAATGTGAAAATTGACCGGAGAAACGGACAGCAGGAGATGTTTCACAATGCCGCACAATCTTTGCCGGATGCGGCACGGGAAAAGAAAGCTACAATTCCGCTCCGGGTTGCAAAAATGAAAGAGATCGTTGATGAGAATCCGGAAAAGAATTTTCTTTTGTGGCATCATCTGGAGCTGGAGCGTGAAGCAATTTGTAAGGCATTGCCTGAAACGGTTGCTATTTACGGGGAACAGGATATTGAAGAACGGGAACAGAGCGTAATCGATTTCAGCAATGGAAAAATCAGATTGTTTGCGACAAAACCGGAACTTTCCGGATCCGGATGCAATTTTCAGCGGCATTGTTCTGATGCGATTTTTGTTGGGATCAATTACCAGTTCAACGATTTCATTCAGGCAATTCACCGTATTTACAGGTTTTTGCAAACGAAAGAAGTTACGATCCACATTATTTATGCGGATTCCGAAGAAGAGATCAAAGCAACACTTTTGAAGAAGTGGAAAATGCACGATGCTCTGACGGAAACAATGGCAGAGATCATTCAGAGATATGGTCTTTCTGCTGATTCCATCAGAGCCGGATTGAGAAGAAGTATCGGCTGTGAAAGAAAAGTTTCCGAAGGGAAACATTATACCGCGGTAAACAATGATTGTGTGGAAGAGTGCCAGAGAATGGAAGATAACTCTGTTGATCTGATCTGTTCCAGTATTCCGTTCAGCAATCATTACGAATATTCCGCGAATTACAATGATTTCGGACACAATACAAATAATGAGAAATTCTTTGAACAGATGGATTTTCTGACAGATGAGCTTCTCCGGGTATTGAAGCCGGGAAGAGTTGCGGCAATTCATGTCAAAGACAGAATCCTGTTTGGGAATGTCACCGGAACAGGGATGCCGACTGTTGACCCGTTCAGTGATGAAACTGTATTCCATTTCAGAAAACATGGATTTCAATTTTTCGGAAGAATTACAATCGAAACAGATGTTGTCAGAGAAAACAATCAAACATATCGTTTGGGTTGGACGGAATGTTGCAAGGACCAGACGAAGATGGGGGTCGGGTGTCCGGAATACCTTCTGTTGTTCCGTAAACTTCCAACTGATTGTACCAAAGCATACGCGGATTTCCCTGTTGTCCACAGCAAAGCGGAATACAGCAGAGGTCGCTGGCAAATCGATGCAAGAGCAAAGTGGAACAGCTCCGGGAATCGTCTTTTGACAGCGGAAGAGCTTTCCATGCTGGATCTTGAAGGTGTAAATGAGCTTTTCAACGAACGGGCAGCAGTTTCTGTTTACAGTTACGAACAGCATCTTGAAGCAGCTGAAACGATGGAAAAGCGCGGGAGGTTGCCGGCAACATTTGAAACATTCCGGATTCCTGCCAGAACTCCATGGGTTTGGGATGATGTTGTCAGAATGAGGACTTTGAACGGGGAACAGGCAAAGAAAAATCTGGAAAAGCATATCTGTCCGCTTCAGCTTGATATTGTGGAAAGGGTGATTGAACGTTGGAGCAATCCGGGTGAGATTGTTTTTGACCCGTTCGGCGGGATCATGACTGTACCATATTGCGCCGTAAAAATGGGTAGATATGGAATTGGATGTGAGTTGAACAGTGGATATTGGCACGATGGATGCAATTATCTTGTTCAAGCCGAAAACGAAATTGATGTTCCATGTTTGTTCGATATTGCGGAAGGTGCTTAAGATGAAACCTGCTGACAAATATTTTGTTGCGGTTCCGGTGGAGCGGGTGCAGATGCTGATCGATGCCGATAAAGAAAAACGGACGGAAGTTTGTATTCTTTGCGGAGGAAAGCATCTTCCGGAAGATATGAGCTTGATCAATGAAAAGGGGACAAAGGCATGTCCCCGGTGTATCTTCCTGATCGCTCTGTACGTCAAAGAAGGGATCACCAAGAAGCTGACCAAAGGCTGTCTAATGGTGGATAAACTCAATGCAAAATTCCGGAAGATCGTCTTGGAAGAGTTTCATCCGCATCCGAAAGAGACTTACAGAAAGTATCTGGGGCAGATGATCGATGAAGAAGAGAACCGGCTGGGGATCGTCCGATTGACTGCCGAGCAATTCACGGCGGTTCAGACTGGAGAATATCCGTTTGTGTTCCTGGATGAATCCGAAGCGGAGAAGTACAAAATCAAACCCGGCAAGGTGCTGAATTTGCAAGTCGGAGATGATGGAAACAGCCGGCTGGAACGATCGGTTTATTCAAGCAAGCTGCTGACAGTGAAAGAAGCGAAGAAGCATGGCTTCAAACGGCGGAAAGTGGTTTGTTTTGTGCCTGTTGCGAGCTGAAAACAAAAAAAAGAAGAAGGAAAAGAGATATGGTTAAAAGAATGTTCGCAATCGTCACCCGATATTGCAGTGAGTGCGGATCGGAAGTTGAGGACGGCGAAAAAAAAGGATTCCCGTATTACTGTCCGGTTTGCGGGGAAGATTTGAACGAATTCGAGGTCAACGAAGAAACGGAAATCGAGGAATCTGGAGATTCCGCAAAGGAAACCGGAAGGGGGTACAGGGTATGAAACTTCAAGATTTAGTACCTCCCTTTGAGCTTTGCAAGCTGATTCCGGAGGGGGAGTTTGCGGATAGTTATGCCGCCTATTTTTGGGATGCAAACGGCGCAAATATCACCCTCGATAAACGGGATGGTGATGCTATCTGGAAAGATATTGTAATGGCTCCCGCTCCGACCTTGCAGGAGATTATGTATGATTTGCCGCAGGGAGTTGAGTTGAGTAGAGATTCAGAATGGTTCTGTTCTCTGGATATGACCAATGAGTATTATGAAAAAAAACCAGCAACCGCCGCTTTGAAAGTATGGCTGAAATTGAAAGGAATTGAAGCATGAGGGTTTATGTTGTTCTGAAATATTACTGGATGGAGTTTTATGGTATCGCTCTTGTAACAAGCAAAAAAAACGAAGCAAAGCAATTTTGCAAAGAAATGAACCGGAAAAGCCGGGATTTCGAATATAGAATTGTCGGGAAAAATTTGAAAGGAATTGAACATGAGTAAAGTTTGCCCGAGATGCAAAAATCTTAATAGTTCGATCCCGAAAATAGAATACCACGGCGAAAAAATTTTATCCTGCGTGATTTGCGGACAAACAAGCAGAGAATCAAGGTTTTTGGAGGCAACCGTCTTTCACCAGATCACGCAATCCCCGGAGGTGCTGGCTAAATTTTTAGTGTTTCACAATCGCATACACAAAGGACGAACAAAGTATCATTCTGCAATTGTTGGCGGAGAATTTGACAGTTACCAAGATGCCATTGCCGCAACGGTGGCGAAACTCAAGGATGTTTGCGATGAGTAAATTTTTAACGGATACACGAAATCCGATTGGGATGGTTGTTTTCAGCTTTCATTCCGGTAATGAATTTCGTATCGAAAATGCGTCTTTATGGAACAAAGTAAACACTGTTGAGGATTTTTGTGAGCTTGAGGAAGATATTGAAGCAAAGTATAAGAACAAGTCTTCTTCTTACCATGACTTCAATATCATAAACATTATTTATTTTTAAGGAGCAGAGCAAATGAGCGAACAGAAAAACTGCGGACAGTGCAAATACTTTGCGGCAAGCGAATATTGTGATGTTTGTACTGTGTTTTGTGAAACTAAACGTCCGGATAGCTTAGCTGAACGTTGTGATTTCTTTCAGCCTAAAATAAAGACAAACCGTGACGTGATCAACGCAATGACCGATGAGGAATTGGCAGATTGGAAAAGAACATTTCCGGGTGATGATGTGAAAAAACAAAACGGATATTGCCGGATTTACTGGCTGTCTCCGAAACGGTGCAGACCGGAATTGAATTGCAGAAAATGTATTGCCGAGTGGCTGAAAGCACCGGCAGGGAAACATCAGAAGGTGGAAAATGACAGATTTTTATAATTTCTTTATGAATGGAGAACCGTTGCATGTAGAGATACCGGAAATCATAAAGATTTATATGCGGAATTTTTATTGCAAACTCTCAATAGATATTGCAACAGCCGATGTATTAAATAGCTATGGGATGCAAGTTGTTCCGAGAATTGTACTTTATCGCTATGGAGAAAAATGCAAAAAATGTGGTTACAGCACACTTTACACGGCATTGATACACAAAGAGTGTTGGGGTAATCATCACTGGACAAAAGACTACTGTTCCTTGTGGAATACTGACCTTCAAAATGCTACATCTGAAAAACTTGCAGAGGAATTTGAACATTTTTTAATTCACAGCACGGAGAGAGTGGCAGGACATAAGGAATTTGTAAATAATTATGTTGTAGTGAAAAACAAGGAGTTTGCAAAATGACCACTGAAAAGTTTACGCCGGGGAAGTGGAGAGCTGAGATTACATGTCATGAATTTTGCGATACGGGGGATTATATCTTAGATTTCGGTATTGTAACTGAAGAAAATATTGGCATTGCACAATGCTTTGACAATAGTGTGGT
>JAFTIQ010000002.1 GCA_017456805.1 Lentisphaeria bacterium | reverse complement strand
AATGATTTGACATCAAAATCTTTGAGCTGATAGCGGAGCAAAACAGCGGAGCTGTCAGAAAGCGAAGTGACTGGAGCTCTCCCACGCCGGGCGGAGAGCGGAGCGACCCGGCGAAAGAGAGCGGAAGAGAACGGAGCGAAATGATACCGCCGTCAGGCGGTTGTTTTTGTTGGACGGATCGGACTTGTCGGACAGGTCTGATTCGTCCGATTTTCTTTTTCCTTTAGCGGCTGAGCCGGAGGGATGGGCACACTCGTCAAGGATTGGCTGGGGAACTGGGAGCTCTGAGTGTTTTTTGCGCCGGGGTATCCGGGGAAAAACCCTTGCGAACAGCCATTTTTTTGCCCGCTCTCTCCCAGTACTCTTAGTATTCCCAGTACTCCCAGAACTCGGGCTGAAAAGCGTTTCCGGCTGAGCCGAAGGGATGGGCACACTCACAAATGATCGGCTGGGGAGAACGGACGAGAACGGACAGAAACGGTTCAGAACGGAGAATCGCGCCGGGATGCACGGTGAATGGCTCTCCGTTGCTTTCCGTTTTCCACCGTTTGTTTCCGTTCGCTTCCGTTCTGCTCCGGCAGAGACAATTCACATCATACACGCAATGCTTTGCCGGCACGGGCTGTCACTGATCCCTTGTAATAAGATAAAAAACCATTCACATAAACAGAATGAAGTCCGGAACATTTCTGATGCGGATTCTTGAATGTAGAGGTATCCTTGAATTCTTCCGGATCAAATAAAACCATGTCTGCAGCATAACCGGGACGCAGGAGTCCGCGCTTGGAAAGATTGCAGATCTCTGCCGGAAGGGATGTCATTCTCCGGATTGCTTCCCCGATTCCATGAACCGATGACACCATTCGGAAAAATCGCGGAAAACTGCCGAATCCACGGGGATGACTCACTCCGAAAGAGAAATCTTCCGGTCGAGCTGTTTCATCACTGCCGCAGCAAACATAGGGTTCCTGCAGGATCAGATCAAGATTTTCGCCGGAAAGTCCGCCGAATGCAGCCATGGTTCCGGGCGCATCGGCAACCATCAGTTTTACACACAACGTTTCAGGCGGCAAGGAGATTTTTCTGCAAAGATCCAGATACGGTTCTCCGGCATACGCTGCGGCGGGGGCAAAACCGGTCGAACAAAGAATGATCCGTGACCAGTCCGGCGGGGAAAGTCTCAATTTTTCTTCCAGAGCGGATTGTTTTTCGGGATGATTCTTCAAATCTTCCATGATTGCCGCATCGGTCATAACATCCCAGGGCGGCGGCAGGATCACGCTTAAAGAGGTTTGGGAATAAGTATAAGGATACCGGTCAGCATAAAGATTCATTCCCGTTTTGCGCTCGTTGCGGATCATGGAAAGTAAATCCTGAATTTTGTTCCAGTTTCGCGGGAGTGCAGTTTTCAAATGACTGATCTGCAATCGGTTATCTCCGGCGCGGGCGATCCGGATCGCTTCGGAAACTGATTCCAGGAGCCGATCGCCTTCACTCCGCAAATGGGTGGAGATTGTTTTCCCGGTTCCCTCCAAAGCAGAGGCGATAAATTCCAGTTCTTCCGTGGAAGCGAAGGTTCCGGGGACATAAAGGAGTCCGGTTGATAATCCGACTGCGCCCTGAGTCAGCATTTGAATCAGCAGATCCCGCATTTTTTCCAAAGTTTCCGGGGAAAGCGGATTATTTTCATAGCCGGAAAAATTTGCCCGGAGGGTGTTATATCCGCAAAAGGAAGCAAAATTGATTGCGGGTTTCCGTTCTTCCAAAGCGGCACAATAGCCGGAATAATCCTGCCATGTAATGGGGATGTGATAGCGTTTATATGTTTTCTCCAAATGGGTTCTGACTTCATCGTTCAGGACAGGGAACGGGGAAAGTCCGCAATTTCCGGAGATTTCGGTTGTTACGCCCTGAGAGATTTTTCCGATAGCTTCCGGAGCGGCGGCAAGGGAGAGATCGGAATGAGCATGGATATCGATGAAACCCGGTGCAAGGACCATTTCATCTGCAGAAATACGGGGCAGATCAGCCGGTAAATTTTCCCCGATTCCGGTAATAATGCCCTGTTCAAATTTCAGATCTGCCCGGAATGGTTCCGTTCCCGATCCGTCACAGACCCATGCATTTTGAATGATCCCGGAATTCATATACCTGCTCAGAGTTCAGGAACTTCCGGGATGGGAGGAAGTTCATAGGGTTCCAATTGAGGGGCAGTTTTTGCCGGAGCTTTTGGGGGTGCCGCAGGGGCAGAAGCCGGAGCCGGTGTTTGAGGTGCGGAAAATTGGGGAGTGATCTGCACATTGATCTGAGGGGTGAATTGGGGAGTTCCGCCGGAAGCGTTTTCCCGGATGGGGGTGGACTGTTTCTGCGGAGGGGCGGCAGGGATATTTTTCGCAGTTTCTTTGAGTTTGAGATTGCCCTCTGAAAAATGATACTGCATGTGTGCCCAGGCATGTTTCATCCGGGCAAGTGTTTTTTCCAGAAAATTCTGGGCTTGATCAGCCTGCTGCTGAAGAACAGTTTCAGCCTGTAAAGGAAGGAAAATCCCTGCGAAAAGAAGAAGGGATGCCAACAGACGGTTCATGCTTCCTCCCTGTTTTTCATGATGTTATGATGGAGAAGAAGATATCCGCCAACGATCAGAACGAGGGCAAGGATCATCCAGATGTAATGATCCGAAATCATCCGTTTTCCTTCATGAACGAGTTCCACGTAGGACAAATCTTTGGAAATGTGTCCGAGATACGCTCCGACGCCTGTCAGGATGATATTCCAGATTCCTGCGCCGAGACAAGTAAAGAAAATAAAGGAACGGTGTTTCATTCTTGCCAAACCTGCGGGGATGGAGATCACCTGCCGGATTCCGGGGATCAGACGGCAGATGAAGGTGGTAATTTCTCCATGTTTCCGGAAGACATCTTCCGATCTTTGCAGGGTTTCCGGTTTCAGGAAGAAATATTTTCCATATTTATAAAGGAGAGACCGCCCGAGTTTTTCTGCGAGGAAATAATTGACATAAGCTCCGGCGAGACAACCGGCGGTACCGATCAGGATCGCGAGCAGCGAATCCAGCCACCAGATCCCGGTGGTCATTTCTCCGCGCAATGCAAGAAATCCTGCGGGGATCATAACGACTTCGCTGGGAAACGGAATGAAGGAACTTTCAATGGTCATAAAGAGAAAGATCAGCAGGAATCCCCATGCCGGAGCATAGGCGGAAGCGGACTGTAAATATTGAGCGATCTGGTCGGTCATAAAAAAAAACATCCTTTCTGATTTGCGTTTCCATTGTTTACGGTGTACATTACACCAACCAATCAACATAAGGGAAATATAATGCATGAAATTGCTTTTTCAATCGGAGAATTAAAAATTCATTGGTATGGGATCTTTGCGGCATGCGGATTTTTGTCTGCCATGCTTGCGTTAACCTGGAAACGGCATATAGCAGGGGTCTCCAAAGATAATATTATGGATATCGGAATGATTGCCATGTTTGCGGGGATCCTCGGGGCGCGCCTTTTTTATGTGATCCAGTTCCATGAACAATTTTCCGGACAATGGTTGAAAGTCATCCGGATCGATCAGGGGGGGCTTGTCTTCTACGGAGGGTTTATTCTTTCGTGCATTATTCTGATTCTTTACTGCAAGATCAAGAAGATCAATCTTGCCCGGCTTCTGGATGTGTTTGCGCCAGCGGTTGCTCTGGGACATGCATTCGGTCGGCTTGGCTGTTTCATGCAGGGCTGCTGTTTCGGGAAGGATGCCGGAGGGAGCTGGCTTGGGGTCACCTACCCTGCGGGATCTGCACCGGCGGCACGTTATCCGGATATTCTGAACGGATGCTCCCTGCCCCTTTATCCGGTTCAGCTGATTGAGGCTGGAGCTAATTTTCTGCTCTTCGGGATTCTGTTTTTCATTGCAGGGAAGTTCAAAAAACCGGGAAGAGTTGCGGGAATCTATGTTATCTGCTATGCGGTTCTGCGTTTTCTGATGGAATACATGCGCGGGGATCATACGCACTCGATTGCGGGGCTGACGCCTTCCCAGTCGGTTGCGTTGTTTGTCACGGCTCCGATCGGTTTGCTGATGATTCTCTTTGCCGGAAAATGGGGAAAGAACGGAGCACCGGATTTTGATCCGGAGAAAGATGTAAAAGAGAAAAAATGAATTCTGTCACGATCACAGAAGAGTGGAACGGGAAACGGATTGATGCGGCGGCTGCCGGGTTGACTCCGGATTTTTCCAGAGCCATGATCCAGAGGATCATTGAAGCAGGGGGAATGTCCTGCAACGGAAAAGTCTGCACGGAAAAACGGACCCTTGTCAAAACGGGAGATGTTCTGGAGTTTGAATCGCCTTCCAATCAGGAGTCATTTGCCAAACCGGAAGATATTGCGCTTGACATTCTTTATGAAGATGAATCCCTGATGGTGATTGCGAAGCCGGCAGGGATGGTTGTTCATCCGGGAGCGGGGAATCACTCCGGCACAGTTGTGAATGCAGTTCTCGGGCATGAATCTGCCATGCTGGAGGGATTTGAGAATACGGATCCCACACGTCCGGGGATCGTTCACCGTCTGGATAAAGATACCTCCGGGTGTCTGGTGATTGCCAAAACAGAACAGGCGATGTTCAAGCTCTGCCGTTCTTTTGCGGCACGGGTCGTATCCAAGACCTATCTTGCGATCGTTGCCCCTGCCCCGCGAGTTCAGTGTGCGGAAATCAAAACATATATCGGCCGTCATCCGGTGAACCGGAAAAAGATGGCAGTTGTCCGGGATGAACGGCAGGGGAAATTCGCCCATTCTGTATTTACGGTGGAAAAGAGCGGAAAGATCGGACATGTTTCTGCGGCTCTGGTAAAAGTCCGGATCATGACCGGGCGGACCCATCAGATCAGGGTTCACATGGCACATTTCGGTTGTCCGGTGATCGGAGATTCTGTTTACGGCGGCAATTCCCGGATTGCGGCGGAACGTCAAATGCTTCATGCCTGGAAACTTTCCTTTCCCCATCCTGACACCGGAGTCGTCATGACGTTTGAAGCCCCCATACCTGCTGATTTTGAACATTATTTACAGGAGATGAAACCATTATGATGAATGTGATTGCCATTGACGGGCCTGCTGCTTCCGGAAAGAGTTCTGTTGCGACAGCCGTTGCGAATGCGTTGAATGCGGTTCATATCAACACCGGATCCATGTACCGCGCCATCGGATATAAAACAGTGCTTGCCGGAATCGATCCGGAACAGGATCCGGAAGCCTTTGCGGAAAAACTGGCGGCGGTTCAAATGAAATTTGTCCGTCCCGGTGCAGGAGATCCGGAACTGGAAGTGGATGGAGAATTTCCCGGAGAAAAACTGCGGACGGAAGCGGCTTCTGCGGCGGCATCGAAAGTTGCAACGATTCCGGCAGTCAGAACCAGACTGGTGGAACTTCAGCGGGAAATGGCTGGTAACGATCTTCTGGTCATGGAAGGCAGAGATATCGGAACCGTGGTTTTTCCGGATGCAAAATATAAATTCTTTTTAACCGCCTCCCCGGAAGAACGGGCGAAACGCCGGCTTCTTCAGGATGGATTTGAACTTGATCCGGAACTGCTGAAGAAAACAGCTGCGGCGATTGCGGATCGTGACAGAGTGGATTCCACACGGGCAGTTTCACCGCTGAAACAGGCAGATGATGCAATCCTGGTGGACAGTTCCAATCTTACGAAAGAAGAAACAGTTCAGCATATTCTTGCGCTGATCCGGGAAAAACAGAATGGCTGATCTTTTTCTGAAAAACGAAGATTTTCTCCGGAAAAAACAATTTCCTCTGGTGCTGCTGCGGCGGGATCCTCAACCGGAATTCCCGCTCCACAGCCACGAAAGCTCTGAACTGGTCATCGTAACAAGGGGCTGCGGGAAGCATATTTTATCCGATTCAGAGCGGAAGATCTCTGCCGGAGACGTTTTTCTGATTCATGGCAAAACCCGCCATGCCTATGCGGAACTTCATGATCTTGCGTTGTACAACATCATGTTTGATTTGAAAGCCTTCAATCATCCGCTTTTTTCGCTTCAGGGGAAATCGCTTTTGCCCTCACTTTTCCTTCTGAAAGTGCCGGATGGGGGAATCCGTCTTTCCGGAGAACCCTTTCAGACTGCATTCGATCTGCTCCGGAAGATGGAGGAGGAACAGTTCTCCGGAGCGGAAGATTCTCCTGCGATGATCGCGGCTCTGTTCATTCAGCTGATCCTTCATTTGGGACGGTTTGCCAAATCATCCGGGCTCCCGCAGAAGGACTGTCTGTTCTCCCGGGTTGATGATCTGGTGGATGAGCTTACGGAATTTTCAGAACGGAAATGGACCCGTCAGGAGATGGCGAAATCGGCGGGGATGTCGCTCAGCACATTGACGCGTCATTTCCGGGATCGGACCGGCGCTTCACCGCTGGAGTTCCTGATCCGGGTCAGATTGAAAAAAGCCTCGCTGCTTCTTCAGGATCCGGAGCTTGGAATCGGAGAAATCGCGGATCAGACAGGTTTTTCCGACAGCAATTATTTCTGCCGTCAATTCAAAAAACATTTTGGAATCTCCCCGGGAAAATACCGGAAGATAAATTAAAAACAACAGAAAGAGGTGTTCCATGATAAAATTGATTTTACCGTTGATGACGTTGAGTCTGATGTTTCATTTTTGCGCGGCACAGGATTATCAATTGTCCCTGACCGTTGCGAAAGGCTGGAAACTGAATTGCAAAGAACAGGCTGAAATTGAAGTACAGTTGTATTCCGGGACACAGGAACGGAGAAATTTCAAGGTTTCAGAAACTCTGACAGGCAGGAAAGTCCGCGCTGTTCTGACGGTTGACGGGATCCGGAAAAGCGAACAGATCCTGATCACCGGCAAGGATTCCACGCTTCGCTGTTCTCTTCCGCATCCCGGCTGGATCAATTGGAAATTCACTCTTCTTGACGATTCCGGCAAGGAATTTGAATATTCAACCAAAGCCGGACAGAAGAAAAAAGTCACTGCGTCGATCGGCTTCCTTGTTGAACCGGAAAAACTGCTTCCCGGAATGGAAAAACCGAAAGATTTTGATTCTTTCTGGGCAGAACAGCGGAGAATTCTCGATCAGGTTCCCCTGAACGCAAAAACAACAGAAGTCGAACCGCAGCCTCAGCAAAAAGGAAAATTTCTCTGTTATGATGTTCAGGTGGATTGTGCCGGCGGGAAACCGGTTTCCGGCTATTTGTGTGTGCCTGTCAACGCAAAAGAAAAATCTCTTGCGGCGGTTGTCTCCTTCCATGGTGCGGGGGTCCGTTCTGCCCATAAAAGCACCGCGCAGCTCCCGGCATTATATTTTGATATCAATGCCCATGGGATCCCTAACGGGATGCCTTCCCAGTACTATAAAGATTTGTCGGATAAGGAGTTATATGCCTATTGGTACCGTGGCTCTGAGGATCGGGAGAGTTATTATTTCCGCGGAATGTTTTTCCGTGTGATGCGGGCATTGGATTACATCAAAAGCCGTCCGGAATGGAACGGAAAGGTTCTGATTGTCAAGGGGATGAGCATGGGTGGAGCACAAGCTTTAGCGGCTGCCGGATTGGATCCTCAAGTCACCTTGTGTATGGTATCCGTTCCGGCATTGATGGATCATGGAGCTTCCCTTGCGAAGATTCCGAGAAAACCCGGCTGGCCTGGTCTCTTTGATGTCCGGACAGGAAAGCCCAATCCCGGCAGAATGAAAACGGCTCCTTATTATGACAATCTCTTTTTTGCCGACAGAATCAGGGCAGAAGTTTTTCTGAGTGCCGGACTGGATGATTTTGTCTGCTGTCCGACCAGCATTTATACT
Source organism: Lentisphaeria bacterium (assembly GCA_017456805.1). The sequence continues at coordinate 36,940 of JAFTIQ010000002.1, read as the reverse complement.
CTCTATAACCGGCTGGGACCGAAGAAAGCGTTACTGGAGATTTATCCGTCAGGCAATCATTTTGATTCCTACTCAACGCTCGGGGAATCCCGTTACAGAGAACTTTTGAAACAATAAAGAACGATTCTGCTGTTGAAAATACAAAATATCGCTGTATATTACAAATCATTGGATCCCGGGAGTTTTGAATATGTCCAACGGTAAAAAATATCAGATAGATATGTGTCACGGATCTCTGTTCCGTCAGATTTTCCAATTTTCGATTCCATTGATCGGAACGAATCTCATGACACTGCTGTTTCACGCGGCGGATTTGATTGTTCTGGGACAGTTTGCGCCGAAGGACGTCAGGACTGCAGCAACAGCTGCTGTTGGTGCGACGTCTGCACTGAGTGTTCTCCTTCTGGTTTTCTTTTTCGGATTCGGGGCGGGAGTCAATTCAATTACAGCCAGATACATCGGAGCAAAGGATTATAAAAAAGTCAGCCGGACAGTTCATACATCCATCGCGCTGGGAGCTGTCTGGGGGCTTGCGTTTGCAGTTCTTGGGATTCTGTTTTCCAGAACGGTTCTGATCTGGATGGATACCCCTGAAGATGTTCTGGGCAAGGCGACCATTTATCTTCAGATCTGCAGTATTGGTCTTCCATTTACGGTGCTGTATACCATCGGGGCTTCTGTTCTCCGGGCTGTTGGAGATACGAAACGGCCGCTGATCTATATCACAATTGCCGGGATCATCAATGTGATACTCAACCTGTTCTTTGTCCTTGTCTGCAACATGGATGCTGCAGGGGTTGCGCTCGCGACGAAGCTTTCCAACATATTTTCGGCGGTTCTTGTGCTTCATGCACTTTACAGATCCACCGGTTCGATCCGGCTGATTTTCAAGAAAATCCGTTTTCACTGGGCGGAGCTGAAAGAGGTGTTATGGATCGGGATCCCTGCGGGGATTCAGGGGGCGCTTTACTGTTTCTCCAATGTTTTTATCCAGTCAGCGGTGAACTCTCTCGGAAGCAGCGCGATGGCTGGGAACGCCGCATGTCAAAGTCTGGAAGGGGTGGCAGGCGTTGCCAACGGAGCATATTATCAATCCTCCATGAGCTTTACCGGACAGAATCTGGGAGGGAAAAAATATAAACGAGTGATCCGCAGTATTTATATCTGCCTGCTCTATACGGTTGTTTTTTCCATTCTTTTCTGCAGTCTTTTCATTGTATTCGGCAGACAGCTGATTGGTCTGTACAATCCTGATCCGACAGTAATCAACTGGGGGATGGAGCGGCTGGTCATCATGATGAGTACCTATTTTCTTGGAGGGGTCATGGATACGGTTTCCGGGTGTTTGCGGGGTTTGGGACATTCTGTGAAGCCGACGATCACGACGATTCTCGGGACCTGCGGTTTGCGGATCCTGTGGGTGCTGCTGGTCTTCCCGGATTACAGAACACTGAGTTCTCTGATGATCTCCTATCCGATCTCCTGGATTCTGATTGCTGCAATCAATGGAATCATTCTTTACTGGGTTTGCAGAAAGATGCTCCGTCAGGCACGGGATGAAGGCTGGAATTATCTTCACACACACGATCAAACAGCCTGATTCTGCAAATAAGAGAAAAATTCAAAGGATATCTGCATTTTTTTCGACAGAGCTCTTTGATTTTTTTTAAAATAAGGCTATATTAAACCAATTGTGAGCAAATATCATCAACCTGTTAAATACAAGGAATAAAACTTATGTCTGAAGAGTTTTCCTTTCTGAAAGAAGCTGGAACGGATCGGAGCAGTCTGATCAAAGGGCTGCAGCTTGTTCAGCAGAAAGAAGGATACGTTTCGGATGAAGCGATCGAAGCCGTTGCGGCACATTTCGGGATGGCTCCTGCAGAAGTCGAAGGTGTTCTTACTTTTTATGCTCAGTTCAAACGGGTGAAGCCCGGGAGATTCCAGATCAGTGTTTGCGATGGAACAGCCTGTCATATCAAAGGATCTCCGCAAATTCAGCAATGGCTGGAAGCTGAACTCGGCATCAAAGATGGAGAAACGGATGCGGAAGGCAGATTCTCGATCCAGGTGGTTGCCTGTCTCGGATGCTGCAGTCTGGCTCCTGTGATGTCCGTGAACGGACAAGTTTATGGAAACCTTGACCGGAAAAAGCTTGTCCGCGTCTTAAATGAATATAGAAAGATGTGATCATCATGGCTCAGATCAAACGAATCAAAGTCGGGATGGCTTCCTGCGGTCTTGCAGCGGGGGCTCAGGCAGTTTATGATGAACTCAAAAAAATTGCCGGGGATATTCCCGTTGTCGGAGTTGGATGTATCGGACACTGTTATTGTGAACCGATCGTGGAAGTGGAAACCGATTCCGAACCGGTTTTTTATTCCCGGGTTCAGGGAAATGCGGAAGCCGCTCAGAATATTCTTGCGCTTTCCGAAAACGGCAGATTTGAAATCCCTGCGCTCCGCAAGAAAAATGAAATGGTATTTGTCACAAAACTCGCCGGGCGGATCGTTCCCTGCGATATTGAAGAATATAAGGCAAATGACGGATTCAGTGCCCTTGCAAAATGCTCCTCCATGAAGCCGGAAGAAGTCATTGAAGAATTGAAAAAAAGCGGACTGCGCGGACGCGGCGGCGCAGGATTCCCCACAGGGATGAAGTGGAGTTTCCTTGCCGCAAAACAGAACCCCGAAAAAGTCATGATCTGTAATGCAGATGAAGGTGACCCCGGAGCGTTCATGGACCGTTCCATGATGGAAAGCGTGCCCTATCAAGTTCTGGAAGGGATGCTGATCGGAGCGTATGCCACCGGCGCAACCAAGATTTTCATTTACTGCCGTGCAGAATATCCCATGGCAATCGAACATTTGACCATTGCCATCGGAGAAATCAAAAAAGCCGGATATGATATGCTCCCCGGACGGGAAAAACCGCTGGATATCGTCATCAAAGAAGGTGCCGGAGCATTCGTCTGCGGGGAAGAAACCGCAATGATTGCCTCTCTGGAAGGAAAACGCGGACAGCCAAGATTCCGCCCGCCCTTCCCCACCGACAGCGGCTGGAACGGCTTGCCCACCTCCATCAATAACGTGGAAACCTTTGCAAATATCGCACCTGTTCTGAACTACGGAGCAGAGAATTATGCGAAGATCGGAACCCCGAAAAGTACCGGAACCAAGATTTTTGCTCTTGCGGGCGACTTGAAAAATCCGGGATTGGCAGAAGTGCCCATGGGAGTTACCCTTGCTGAAATCGTTTATGAAATCGGCGGAGCAGAACCGGGAACAGTCAAAGCTGTTCAGACTGGCGGTCCTTCCGGCGGATGTATCCCCGCAGACAGATTCGACGTCAAAGTCGATTATGATTCCCTGAAAGAACTGGGTGCAATCATGGGCTCCGGGGGATTGATCGTGATCGGAAATGACCGCTGCATGGTGGAAACTGCCCGTTACTTCCTTTCCTTTACTCACAAAGAATCCTGTGGAAAATGCACATTCTGCCGGGTCGGAACGAAGCGGATGTACGAAACGCTTCAGCGGATCACAGAAGGCAACGGAACGGAAGAAGATATCACATTTCTGGAAGATATCGGACCGAAGATCCGGATGGGAGCCCTGTGCGGTCTGGGGCAGACAGCCCCGAACCCGGCTCTTTCCACACTCCGTTACTTCCGCAATGAATATGAGGCGCACGTCAGAGAAAAAGTTTGTCCGTCTCTGGCATGTTCCGCACTGGTGGATCTGAAACTGGATCCCGCAAACTGTATCAAGTGCGGACTTTGCCGCAGAACCTGTCCGACAGGTGCCATTGATGAAAACTTTGTCATCGACAATGCAAAATGCATCAAGTGCAACTCCTGCAAAGAACTTTGTCCGAAAAAGACCATTCAGCGCGTTCCCCGCGGCGAAGGGTTTAACTCCAACAACCAATGACCGGAGAATCACATGTCTGAAATTCATTTCAAAATTGATGGGGTTGACCGCGTTGCTCAGCAGGGGGATACCATTCTGAAAGCCGCCGCTGATGCCGGGATCATGATCCCGACTCTCTGTTTCAATAAGAAAATTTCTAAAACCACATCCTGCTTTGTCTGCGTGGTCAAAGATAAGAAAACCGGAAAGTTTCTTCCCTCCTGCTCCGCCTGCCCGACAGAAGGACAGGATATTGATGCATCATCTGATGAAGTCAAAGAAATGCGCCGGACTGCGCTGGGACTTCTTCTTTCCGAACATACCGGAGACTGTGAAGCGCCCTGTACCATGGCTTGTCCTGCTCACGCTTCCGTGGAAGAATATGTCCGGGCCGGAAAACAGGGTGATTTTCTGAAGGCACTGAAAATCATCAAACAGCGGATCCCGCTGCCTATGTCGATCGGAAGAGTCTGTCCCCGGTTCTGCGAACGGGACTGCCGGAGAAATATTGACTCCAAACCGGTTTCCATCAATGACTTCAAACGTCTTGCCGCAGACCTTCATTATGATTCTTATATGGAAGAACTGCCGCCGCTCAATGGCAAAAAAGTCGCCATCGTGGGGGCCGGTCCTGCAGGATTTTCAGCAGCCTACTACCTCCGTCTGGAAGGCGTTCAGGCGGATATTTATGAAAAAATGCCGGAAGCCGGCGGGATGCTCCGTTACGGGATCCCTGAGTTCCGTCTTCCCAAAGATACTCTCCGCAAAGAACTTGCTCATTTTGAAAAAATGGATGTTTCCATTCACTATGGCAGGGAACTCGGAAAAAATATCACCATTGCAGATCTTTCCAAAGAGTACGACGGAGTGATCCTGGCTGTCGGTTCCTGGTCCCCCAGCTCCATGCGTGTGGAAGGGGAAGAACTTGCAGAACAGGGGATCCGCTGGCTGGAAAATATTGCTTCACATAACTGGAAGAATCTTCCGAACCCTGGAAAAACGCTGGTTGTCGGCGGCGGAAATACCGCGATGGACTGTGCAAGAACAGCCATCCGTCTGGGCGGAGAGGTGTCGATCGTTTACCGCCGGACCAGAAAAGAAATGCCCGCACAGGCGATCGAAGTGGATGAAGCAGTGGAAGAAGGTGCAAAACTGGAACTTCTGACGGCACCCATTGCAGTTAAAAAGCTGGAAAACGGCAAACTTGCCCTCACCTGCTGCAAGATGCAGCTTGGCGAACCCGATGCCTCCGGCAGACGCAAGCCGGAACCGGTCCCCGGATCTGAATTTGATCTGGAAGCGGATACCATCATTGCTGCCATCGGACAGCGGACCGTTTGCCCTGCTGAAGCAGTTGCAACCAAGCGCGGGGATATTGCTGTCAATGCGGACGACCTGAAAGTGGAAGGGTTCGAAAATGTCTTTGCAGCCGGGGATTGTGTCAGCGGACCTGCAACGGTTGTAGAGGCGGTTGCTGCCGGACGGAAAGCGGCACTTTCCGCCGTTGATTTCTTTGCCGGTCGCAAACATACTGAACCGCCGGTATTCAATGTTTCCCGCGGACACTGGAGTTCCCTTTCAACGGATGATCTGGTTTATCTGCATGAGGTTTCCAAAGCGGACCGTGTGGAACCGGACTTCATTCCCATGGAACTGCGGAAGACGACCTTCACCGAGCTTTTCCCCACCATTCCGGCGGAAAAGATCATGAAGGAAGGCGAACGGTGCATTGAATGTTCCTGCACTGCCAAAGGGGAATGCAAGCTGAAGAAACACTCCGAAGCTCTCGGCGTGAAACCTGATATGTTCAAAGGGGAGCACTCCTGCGGGAAAGCGGATACGCGCCATCCTGCCATTATTCAGGATCCCCGGAAATGTCTGCGCTGCGGAATCTGCGTAAAGATCTGCGGTGAAGTGGTCAATCAGCATTTGCTTGCAGCGATGCAGCGCGGATTTGCCACCCGGATCGGAACTGCATTCGGGAAAGTCCTTCCTCTGGCATGTAAAGATTGCGGAAAATGTATTGAAGAATGTCCCGTGGGTGCACTGGATTGGAAAATCAAAGAATAAGATAGGAAAACAGAAACATGGGTTTTGCATGTGGTTTTGTGGGATTGCCCAATGTGGGAAAATCCACCTTGTTTAATGCGCTGTGCAAAGGGGGCGCTGTTGCGGCGAACTTCCCCTTCTGTACGATTGAACCGAATACAGGGATCGTTCCGGTCCCTGATCCCAGACTGGATGTTCTGGCAAAGATCGAAAAATCTGCCAGAGTCGTCCCGACAACAATGAAATTTATTGATATTGCCGGACTTGTGGAAGGTGCGAGCAAAGGTCAGGGGCTTGGCAACCAGTTCCTCGGGCACATCCGGAACGTGGATGCCGTGGCGCATGTTGTCCGCCTCTTCGCTGATGATGACGTCGTCCATGTCGGAGGTTCTGTCAATCCGAGCCGTGACCTGGAACTGATTCTCACTGAGTTGATGCTTGCAGACCTTGATCTGCTTCAGAAACGGCTGGAACATGGCAAGAAAGCACTCCGCAGCGGAGATCCGGATCTGAAAATCGAACTGGAACTGATCACCTCTTTCATCAATCAGCTGGAAAACGGTCAGAGACCTTCCTATGATACCTCTGATGAGAAACTGGATAAGATCGCAAAAGCCCTTCAGCTTTTGACACTGACCCCGGCTTTCGTTTGTGCGAATACAGATGAAACCGCATTCCATGAATTCGGAACCAGTGATCTTTCCAAACAGCTGATCGAAACAGCTGCAAAACATGGGATGCAGGTGGTTCCCGTCTGCGCCAAACTCGAAGAAGAACTCGCCCAGCTCTCACCCGAAGATGCAGCAGTCTTCCTGGAAGATCTCGGAGTGAAAGAAAGCGGTTTGGAACGCGTTATCAATATGGGATACAGTCTTCTGGACTACATCACGTTCTTTACGACAGGAAGCGATGAAACCAGAGCCTGGACAGTCACCCGGAATGCTCTTGCACCTCAGGCCGCCGGAAAGATCCACACTGATATGGAACGGGGATTCATCCGTATGGAAGTGGAATCCTATGATGATCTCGTGCAGTACGGCAGCTGGAATGGCGCGAAAGAAGCAGGAAAACTCCGGATTGAAGGAAAAGAATATGTTGTTCAGGACGGAGATTGCGTTTTCATCCGCTTCAATGTCTGATGTGATCGCTGAAAAATGGAAATTCTGAAAGATCAGAACACTGTGGAACGCCGCACCAGGGAGCTTGGTGCGGAACTCTCTGCTTATTACAAAGGCGAACCTCTGACTATGCTTGTCGTCATGAACGGGGGGCTCTTTTTCGGTGCTAAACTGGCAGAAGCAATGGATGTGGCGGATTTCTTTATTGATTCCATCAGTGCATCCAGCTACAAGCATCAGAGCAGTACCGGAAATGTGGAACTGCGCTCCTTTGTGAAACTGGACGTCAAAGGACGTCATATTCTGATTCTGGATGAAGTTCTTGATACCGGACGGACACTGAAAAAGATCAGCGAAAAACTCAGGGATCAAGGCGCATTGAGTGTAAAAACCGTTGTTCTGGTGGAAAAAACCATTCCCAGACCGAACGGGATCGCTCATGCAGACTGGGCGGGGTTTCTGATGGAAGACCGCTACCTCATCGGATGCGGAATGGATTCCGAAGAAAATTACAGGAATCTTCCATATATCGCAGTCCTGTAACAAATCGCCTCAAAAGCAATAAAAAAGCCCCGGGAACGGGGCTTTTTTGTTGGGGTTCCGGTTCTGTCAGAGACCGAGCACCTTCTTTGCGTTGCCGCTGAAGATCTTCTCTTTATCTGCTTCCGGAATATCCAGAGCGCGAATTGCTTCCTGAGCAAACCGCATCTGCATGGGTCCCTGAAGCGGAACATCTGTTCCGTAAACGATATGATCTGCCGTTGCGATCTTTACCATTTTTTCCATCACGCCCGGATAGACGTACATCAGGAAATGTGCGGTATCGATATAAACGTTATCCCCGGCGATCTGCATCACCTGTTCCAGAGAATCCATGTTGGGGAAGAAGGGATAATTTCCATTCTGGAACAAACCGGCGACATGCGCCAGAACAAACTTTGTCTTCGGATGATTTTTAGCGATCTCGCAAACCGTTGTTCCGGGGGAGAACCCGGTTCCAGGCATACAGGAGACATGGAACAGCATCATGGGAGTCTGATCCGCGACTTCTTCAATAAAATCCCGGTTGGATTTTGTGGGGAGCACATATCCGTGATAATCCGGATGCACTTTCACTCCTTTGAACTTCGGATTTGTTTTGAGATAGCTCAAATCTGCCAGAGATTCCGGGAAAGTGGGGCTGACCACCACATAGCCCAGCAGTTTTTCCGTTTCTTTCAATGCCTTGTCCAGTTCCGCATTTCCTTCCCGCACATCGTACATGATGGAGCGGGAAGAGGAAAGACAAAGCAGATCGGTATTGGATTCATCGCAATACCGTTCCAGTGTGGGGGCATCTGCCTGCCAGAATTTGGCAAAGTTGATGTTGCCCAAATGTCCGTGAATATCAATGATCATGATCAGACCTCAAGGATATTAAGCTGTCTGCCGTAGCTGGAGAGCTGTTCGGCAGGGCCGTTTTTAACGATCATACCATCTTCCCAGCGGAAGCCCATGTCACCGCGATGGAGGAACATATCAGCCATAAAGGTCATATTTTCTTCCAGCATATAGGTGGAGGAGGTTTCGAGGAAGGGATATTCACATTCCATCTGACCGCAACCGTGAGCGGGCCCGTAAAGGATGGCATCGCCGTAGCCTTTGCTGCGGATGAAATCATGGATCTTAGTTGCGGCTTCTCCGGCATTGACCCCTGCACGGACGGTATCAAAAGTCATATTGAGAGCATCCAGACCGACCTGGAGGAAAGCTTTCATTTCAGCGGGGCACTTGCCCAGAACAACGGGACGTCCGATACTTGCGCTGTAACCTTCCACCTTTGCACCGATGCTGAAGTGGATGATCTCACCGCACTGGACTTTGCGGAGGGTCGGGCGGCTGATTGCCTGATTGGAGTTGGGTCCGGAGCAGCACCAGACGGGATAACCGGTAGCTTCTGCGCCGTTGGAAAGCATTGCCTGAGTTGCGATTCCGCAAAGTTCCACTTCGGTCATGCCGGGTTTGATATTTTCCAGAACGGCTTTGAATCCGAGTTCGGAGATCTTGGCAGCCTTCCGGAGACATTCCAGTTCCAGCGGGCTTTTCTTCATAGTGACGGGACGGAGCAGAGCATCGGCATCCACGACTTTATCAGCGCCGCCGAGCGCGTTCATCACGTTCAGCATGATGGTATAGGGGAACATGTGGAAACCGGTGATCCCCAGTTTTTTGACATTGAACATGCCGAAAATCTTTTTCCAATCCGGGTGTGTGCTTCCGGGATAATCGGGCTGGCTGGATTCGCGGAAATCCATGACCTGGATCACGTTGGGCAGAACAGACCGGGAGCTTGCATAGGTCAAACTTTCAGGGCCGATGATCAGAGCGGCTTCACCGCTGCGGGGAATCAGAACCCCTGCGGTTTCAAAGCTGGGCCAGTAATCGGAGAAATAACGGACGCCTGCCGGTTCAGATTCGGTGGAGAACACCAGAACGGCATCAAGATCGGTGGGGGCGATTGCTGCCTGCGCGCGGGCTACGCGATCGGCAAATTCCTGTTTTGTCAAAATTCTATCCATGTTTCAAACTCCTTTCGTTTCAGCGTAAAAAAATGGATTCTTTGTTTTTAAGTCCTTTCGTTCTTAGCGTATTATACTCGGATTTTACAGAATTTTCTATGTCACAAACTATCTATTTTATGTCAAATGATCCTTTTTTGCAAAAAAAAGCCTGCCGGAAACGGTTCTCCGGCAGACTGAGGGATCAAATGTTCTGTGATTTCAGAGTTTGAAATATTTTCTGACTGCATCAAACTCTGCTTTTGTTCCCTGGAAAAAGACTCTTCCCTGTCCGGGAGGCAATGTGATTTTTGCCGGATCCACAACGTTACCTGTCTGAAAATCACGCAATTCGCCTTTATGCTTCAACTTGACTTCCACGGTCCGGGGACCTGCCCAGACAAATCCCTGGAGGTTTTCGTCATCGGAATAAAGCTGGGTATTTTCATCCGTCCGGAACGGATTATCCTTGTCCCAGGTTGCGATCATGGTGTTCATCGGAAGAACAAAGCGGCCTTTGTATCCGGGAAGGATAAAGGTGTTCACATGAACATCTTTTGTGGGAGAGGATGCAGCCGGAGAACCTTCTCTGCACCATTCGGAGAAGACGGGGAACAGCCATGCATTTGCTTTGAAACATTCGCCGGCTTCTTTCCAGTACCAGCTTTCTTTTCCTCTCAGATCCACCAGATCTTCTTCATAAAGTTTTCCGATTTCGTTTCCTTCGCTGCCGGTCTGATAGTGATAGATCAGGAAACCGCGGCAGCCGCGGGAAACCGCGATCCAGAACTGAAGATGCATTCCGTTTTTCGGCATATAACGGAAATATCCTTTCCAGGTTCCGGGGGCGACTTCTTTGTAACCGGTTGCTTTGGAATATCTGTCTGACTTCCGGATCTCATGAGCTTTATAGCCCTGTCCGACGTAGATCAGAGGACGTTTCAATGCAGCAGCGGCATTGTAGAACTCGCCGATCTCCCTGCTGATCAAACGGGTCATATCAGAAGGTGTGGAGATCACATATTTTCCTCTGGCATCAAGAACCATACGGAACCGGTAGCGGTCGAAACCGAACCAGTCAGGAATATCAGTTCCGTTATCCAAACGCATGGAAGTAATGTTATTGTGAAGTGTGAAAACGGGGATATCCGGCATAGCTTCTTTAGAAAGACGGCGCCCTTCCCGCATCAGATGCATATCGTGGGGTTTCGGCTGCACTTCTTCTTTGCTGGTATAACCGATCAGGTTGGGGATCTTATTATACTGAGGAAGATATTTTTTGATTGCCGGAACTGTGACTGTATCAAAATAGTGCTGGTCCTTGTTTGTCCGGACATAGAGTTCTGCAGTTCCCTGTGCAAACACTTTCAAGCCATGCTTTGCTGCGGTTTCGCAGACGAATTTGAAGAACGGCGGATCCGTGGTGATGTTTGCCACATAAACCGTATTGCAGCCATGAGCTTTCATGTCGGCAAAGATGGTATCGACATACTGTTCCACGGTGATCCCGCGATGGGATGCATATTTCTGAGCTCCTGCTTTTCCGTAAAAGTAGACGTATGCGCCCACCGGAAAAAATCCGGGTTTGTAGTCGAACTGAGTGTAAGTTTTATCTCCTGCGACCGGGATCACAGCGTCATTACTTTTTTTGGCAGCGGAAACTCTGATTGCCTCCACTTTAAATGTTCCGCTTTTATTGATGTTATAGGTGAAGACTTCCACCTTTTTCACCAGATCCGGATCGATATCAAAACTGGTTACAGCAGAGAATTCGGAACTTTGCGGCTTCAGCTGTTTGTTCCAGAATATGCCTTTATACTCAGCTTTTCCAATCTGGGGAGTCACTCTGAGACGGCATCCGAAACGGGCATCGCCGGATGCGACAATGGTAATCTGAACCCGTCCGGGCTGAGTGATTTTTTCCAGCGGGATTGCGCCCTGGTTATGATAGTATGCAGTCTGATTCCCCGGGGATTCAAATTTCTTTTCCCAGAGAAGCTGACCGGAAGCAGCTGCAACAAAAGCCACCATAAAAAGTCCTATGATTTTTTTCATTCCAATACCTTCTTTCCGTTTGTTTTATTATACGCCTGGATTTTCAATTCCGGTTTCTTCCAGATATCTGCGGAGCAAGTATTTTGCTGCCGGATAACAGCCGTTGGGAGAAAGGAACGGAACGAATTCAAATGTGATGAATTTTGTGCATCCGGCCCGTTCTGCGGAGTTCATTTTGAACCGCATTTTTTCCCAGTTGATCACCTGGAATTTCGGATTGCGGATATCCCGGTCAAAAGATTCAATATTGCTCCAGCTCTCAATGCCGTATTTTGTGCAGAGTTCCACATTGATTTTCTGGAACGTTTCCAGATCCTCATAATCTGCATGACCATCCTGAAACGCCACAATATCCACTGCGCCCTGCAAACGGCTCAGCATCCAATCCCACTCTTCCCGATGCTGTTCAAAGGTCACACTCCGTGCCTTCCGTTCCGCAGGAGGATAAAGATCAGCGATCAACCCTTTCGGCCCCTGAACGCCGGGGGACATCATAATGGGTTTTCCGCCGGAGACTTTCTTACAGTATGGACCGAGTTCCCGGAAAAGATCGATCACGCGCCACGCGACTTTCCGGGAGATCTCATGAGCAAAATACCATCCTTCAAACGCCGGACTTGATCCGCATTTTTCCATCAGTTCATCGATCAGCGGAATCAGAAATTTACATTCCTGCTCCGGGTCATAGGAATCCAGCAGCCAGTCATGACCGGGATTGTAGGTCGGAACCCAGAATTTCATTTCGTGCTTTTCGCAAAGATCAAGGAACATCTTCAGATAATCAAAGGAAGGTTCCCACATATTCGGGTGAAGACTCTTCAAATATTTGGAATTATAAGCCGCAAAGGGACCAAGCATTTGACGGAGAAGGATGATCGTATCAATGCCGATCTTTTTCATCAGCGCGAGTTCTGCATCCCACTCTTCATACCGCCAATCCATCGCGGGGATATCACCGCCGCACAGCGGCTGAACAAAAGTGCCTGTAATTTTCATCATTTCAAGCTCTCCGATCAATCGTAATCGAGACTCCAGCGCCACGAATTCGGCGAGGCAGCAGTTTTCTTGATATTTTCAGCATGACCATCGGCGAACACCACATTGGTAGTATTCATGTGCTGAGAATAATCAAGGTCTGACATGTACTTCTGATAATGAATTCTGTCATATTCGCCGTAAAGGGCGGCATCCGATGCACGGTGAAGCGGCTTCTTCCCCAATTTTGTCCAGTTTGCACTGTTGTCATTGGCAGCAGATGTCTCATGGGTAATACGGTTTGCATACCAGTTTGCCGCATAAGTGGTAGTCGTATATGCCAGGTTTGACGGGACCAAATGTGTATTCAAATCCAATGCCGGGCAGTAATAAAGCTGTCCATTGCTCTTGTAAATCTGTCTCTGACCGTTGGGACCTCTGCGATGAGTGATAGTTTCAACAGGACCTGCCATTGTTGTATTGATCCCGATATAGGGCCCGAGATAATAGGACCACTGGGCATAATATGCAGCTCCGTAACAGGGCGGCAGATAGCCGTCAAACTCCTGTGCATAGAACTGCGCACCGGTTCCCAGAGTTTTTATCTGGTTCATACAAGAGCTTGTTTTTGCTTTGGCTCTGGCATTGTTCAATGCCGGGAGCAGCATAGCGGCAAGAATTGCAATAATGGCGATCACAACAAGCAATTCGATCAACGTAAATTTTTTCTTTGTCATAATATTATCTCTCCCTGTTTCGTTTATTTTTGTTCAGAAGACTTTTCGACCAGCCATTCCACTTTGGATACAGCGGCCCCTTCTGTGTTTCTCATCTTATAAATCAAAAGCATATAACGCCCGGCTTTTGCTTCTGCACCAAGCTGACTGAATTTCTTCCTGATCTTGATGTCCGTATATTTCTCTGTCAAAGTTTTATTCCAGAACATGGCTCCGAGTCTCACCCATTTTTTATCTTTCCGGATGAAAAGGATCGCACCGATTTTTCCGGTTCTGCACCCCTCAGCCAATGATGCACGGACGCTCAGTTCCAGCACATCCTCCGGAGCAACATTTTTCAGAGAAAAGATCGCATGAGTGAAATCATAAGCCGATGGTTTGTCAATGGTTACAGCTGATTCGCCCTGAACCGTTTTGACGGCGGAACCGGTTCGTGCCGTAAGTTCCTTCGGACCGTAGGCTCCTTTTTCCTGCGCCAGTGCTCCGCAACTCAAAAGGATCAGAGCTGACAAGACAAGCTGTTTCAACTTTCTCCTTGAGATTTTCATTTTCAACACCTCCTTATACTTATTTGTTTTTGTTATTTTCCAGTATTTTTTGCTTCAAAGAATTTCAGGGAAGCCCTGGAAACAGCAGCGCCCTCAGTTCCCTTGATTTTGAAAAACAGAATCATATACCGATCCGCATCACCGATTTCCTTTGCTGTCGCCTGAACCCGGAACGTTTTGTATTTCCCCTTCAGGAGTGCCTGGTTCCAAAGAAGCCGTTTGCGCATGGACCATTTTCCGTTGCTTCTGCCGTAGACGCTGGCACAGATCCTTCCGGTTTTGCAGTCATCCGGGATCACGGCATCGAAGCTGAGCTCCATCACATCATCGGGCTTCGGACTGTCCCAATCGAACATAAAGTGAGCAAAATCGTAAGCATCTTTACCGCGGATCACAGAGGCATCTCTTCCGGCGGCTTCCTCAACGACTGTTCTGCTGCGTTTGTTCAGTCTTGGCCCGTTGACGGTCATCGGAGGCTGAAGGGTCCGCAAGCCGTCGCCCAGCCGGACCAGGCGGATCTCTCCAATATAAAGAGGCTCATCTTTTTCGAAGTTGCTGGGGCGGATATGGATTCCGACACCGTCATAATAGCGGTCAATCGTCCGGATCTGAAGGAAAGTTTCCCACTTTCCGGAGGGCAATTTGCTCTGATGCAGGGCTTCCCAATCTCTGTCGCTTCCATTTTTCAAACTCCAGAGGCACAAATCTGCCTGTCCATTTTTTGCCGGGGTATAAAGCTGAACGGTCACAGCCCAGATCCCGGGAGGCACCTTCTGAGTCAGCCGGACCGCCGGAACATTGCAGAGAGCCACGTCATAAGGATTGGGAACCCCTTTCGGCTGTCCGGGATAGATTTTCAATGTTTTCTGACCATTGCAAAGCACTTCATCTGTGATCTGATAAGGCAGGCTTGTTCTGATGGGCAGAGTATCGGCAGGGTTCCGGAAACCGGAATGTTCAAAATAATTCTTTGCTTCAGAAGAATTCACCAGCGTATCGGTCAACGTTCTGATATAAGGCGGAAGCTCAGAAATACGGAGCAGATTTTTCATAATCCGGGTAATCTCTTTGCTGCCCATATATTTGAAGGTCTTCATATAACCTGCTGCGAGCAGATTTCCTGCATCCGGGATGAAATATTTTCCGCTCAGGTAGATATTTTCATCCGGAGTATCCGGTTTGGAGAAGTACTCCCCTGCCCGTTTGTATTGAGCGAGAAGCCGGGGCAAATCTTTTTCCAGCATTTGATAATAAGCAAGCGCATCGGCTTCGGTATCGATCCCGCCGGTTTTCGGGGAAACATACGCCATTGCTTTGAAAGATGCCACACAATCGACATGTTCAAAATGCCGCAGCAGGATTTCCGCCCGTTTCTTCTCTCCGGGAGTTTTTGCCAGTTTGCAAACCCCATTGGCGAGACGCACCAATTCAGCCGTGAAACCCGGTTTCAGCGCATACATGTGCATTTCGCTGGGGTAGGAATAAATGTAATGCCGGGAAGCGTAAAGGGGGGTCTGTTTCATCTCATCCGAAAGCCAATATTCTTCGCAGAGCTGATAGATTCTTTTCAATGCAGGAGCAGCATCTTTTCCGGCGAACCGGGTGTACCACTCTTCCAGAATCGCTTCCGGATCGGCATGGATATCTTTCAGCTGACGGCTGGTGAGATAAAGCTTCGGTCCATCCAGAATGTCAGCCAGCCCGTTTTCTCCGAAATAAGCACGTCCGCCGTTGTTGTAGAGATGCCGCAGGAATTCGCCCTGACGTTTAAAATTCACCCGTGGGATCAGATAGTTTCTTCCCCAGCGATATTCCCAGCATCCGGTTTCATTCACCAGTTTGCCCCATTCGGCAATGATACCGTCGTGTTTCTTCCGGACGTCAGGATCCAGTGCCCCGAGAACGGTGTCGATTGTCATCATGGGGACCAGATTTCTGTGAACGGGAAAATTCGGCGGCATGATCGTTCCCGTATAAGCGAGCAAACCGATTCTCAAATCTGGGAATTCTTTGCAAATCCCTTCCGCCACCCGGTTGCAGAAAGTGTAATAACTGTTGCCATGACTTTTCTTGTAATTTGTAAAAATAGATTCTCTGGTATTCCGGTCCATCTCCACACAAGCCTTACATTCGCAATAGCCGCGGCTGTCATTCACTCCGAGTGTGATGGAGGAGAGATTCTTTTTCCGGATAATTTCCAGGGAGTTTTCCACGGCGATTTTTGCGGCTTCCGCATTGGAATAACAAGGCTGCCAGCGGACGTACCACCGGGCAGGTTTGAGGGTTTTCTTTCCGTTCTGAAGCGGAGCAACACATTCGGGAAGCCCTTTTGAATATTTTTCTTTCGGGAACGCGTAATCGGGGATCCCATGGGTAAATTTGAACGATTTGTCATCGAAAAATCCCAGTTCCACACCGTGATTAGCCAGCCAGTACATTCCTCTGTAAAGAGTAAAACCGGGTTTGGATTTCAAAGATTCAGCCGGAATGGAAAGATCTTTCCGGGGTTCATACTGGAACATAGAGGCTTCCATTCCGAGAAAACGGGTATCTGCCCCCCGTTCCAGGATCTCATTCAGTGCATTGAAAAGCGAATAACTTGTCGCGGTGATCCGCATCACTTTTTCCGATGGAAAATCAATTGTCCAGTTGAACTGTTCTCCAAGTTTGAATGGAAGGATATTCAGCTTGATCGTGTAAGGCAGAGAATTTCCCTCCGTTTTCAACTCTGCGCCGGTCACTTTTTTAACATAGGAATTGAATAACTTGACTCTCCGCTTCAAGATGTTGTCGGGAGTCTGTTCAAAAACGATCTGAGCCTGCGGCTTGGAATCTTTCACCAGAACGAATTCCGCCGCACTCAGGGAAGAACAGAATACAGCTGCAAAGAGTAAGGAAAAATATTTTCTCATGCACCACCTCTGTCAAGCAGATAATCTTTTTCCTCCTCAGTTACAGCAGAAGCCGGCAGCCAATGATTTCCTTTCGGCAAATCTGCTGCATACGCCGGGACCTTGGCTTCCGGGAACCATTTCCGGAAGAGAACTTTGTCCCCGACCTGCCGTTTGGACCAGCCGCGGCGGTAAAGACTTGCCAATTCCGCACTTGTCAAGTAGTAATATCCCTGCTTGTCCAGTTCGGTCAGGATCTCATCCAACCGTTTCAGGTTGTTCTCACGCCGTTCATCAATAAAACAGCAGTAACTGAGCCGATGACTTGAGACCACTGACGGTTCTTTCAGAGCGGTTCTGTTTCTGCTGATTACCCTCAGGACTTCTTCTGCAGTGTTGTTAAATTCGCAGAACACATTTCTGGTCAGGTAGGTGCAGTCCGCGATAGAACTGCAATCTCCGAGTTTTGCATAAACATCCTGCATATTCCACGGTTTTGTGGGATACACGACGACTTCTCCGGAGTTCACGCGGCAATTTTTGATAGCAACTGCCGAGATTCCCATTGCCATCCAGAGCATTTCTGTTTCCGGATAAGCATCGCTTGTCACAGCAGCTTCCGGCATTCTTCCGAATGTTTCTTTGAACCGTCTGAAACCTTCCCGGATAAATTCATACTGTTCATTCAATGGATAGCCTTCATACTCCGGCAGATGAACCATCTGAAAATAACTGTTCAGCTCAAACAATTCCCGGGCAAATTTTCCACTATCGGAATCAGATCTCAGCAAAGCCAGCCACAAACGGGGACTCGTGTGGTGCAGGATTGCATGATATTCCGGACACCAGATGCCGCGGTTCATACCTTCCAGCATGGCACCAATGATCCCGTCACCCTGCCATTTTTCCGGAAAACCTTTATTGATGGGGATATCAACATATTTTTGAAATCCGTTTTCCCGGATCGCTTTAAAATCGGGATTTCCCATTGCGGTGAAAGCCGTGAATACAGCGGGATTTCCATCTGCTCCTTTGTGAGATTCCAGCACATCATAAAGCTGCCGCAATTCGAAAGGCCGTTCCAACCCGTGCTGAACCCAGCCGTTTCCTTTGCCATATTTTTTAAGGATCTGATTATATTCTTCGGTTACAGATGGATCCGGAACAAGTTCGCAAGCGCCCCAGTCATCGGATTCAAACACTGCAACAGGGAATTCCTCCTGATCTATCTCATAGTGTCTGACATATTTTTTTTCGTTCCACATGTCTTCCTCCTTCAGGATTTGTTTGTTATATCATCCAATATCAATTGTTCATTCATTGCCGTACGAAGAGATGCAACGCATTCATCCATAGTGAATTCCCGGGCAAAATATTGTTCCAGCAAGGGATAAATCACATGATAGATCCGGTTTCTTCCTTCCTCGGAAACATAAGATTCCTCCAAACGGTCAAGCAGAGGCAGCATACGTTCATAGAGTTTCGGAGTCGCCTCACGGAACTCTTTATGGAAAACACTTTCCCGGTACGGGATCCCGAAGGAATTTTTGACGACTTTTTTCTGGACGTATTCCGAGCGGAGGAAGTTCAGGAAAAGCCAGGATTCTGAAGGATGCAAACTCGAAGCATTGACCCCGATCCGGATCGTCTCAATCAGATATTTTCCGGGATACGGAAGAAGATCATAATCAAAATCAAATTTCATCTTGTTGTAAAGATTACTGTAATATCCGAGCACAAGGGAAATATTATCTTTCATTGCCGCATCTATAACGGAGCCCGGAGAAAGCATGTTCCAGGGAGCTTTCCAGGTGTAATATTCATAAAGCAGCTGGATCGCCTGCCGCAGCTGAGGCTCCTTTTCCGGATTGAACAGATTCTCCCGGATATTTCCGATGAAAAAGTAAAGAAGAGAGACAAACCCGAGAAGCGAACCGGAATACTTCCCATCCTGTTTCAGTTTGCTGTTCATCAGGAAATATTCCGTCCAGTTCACCGGAATTTTGCTGAATTCTTTTTTCCGGTAGAACATCAGCGGCAGAGTCATCATCAGCGGTGCCGTATAGTTATCATGAAGAATGGAATTTACTCTTCCGAATGCCTGGAAATAAGGTTCCAGATTCAGCAGTTTTTGATTCCGGATCAACGGAAGCAAAGTGGAATGACTGCCCTGGATCAAATCATGATCAGAGACTTTCAGGAAATCAACATCATCTGTAAAATCCTGAACAATACGGATCCAGGGATATCTGTGTTCAAATTCTTTGATGATTTCATTCATCTCTTTGGGAAGAAAAATGGAACGGCGGTCAGAAAGATATCGCAAGGTCACCGGACGGGAGAAAGAAAACTCCAAACAGTCATTCCAGGTATTCATCGTCTTTTTCCGGAGACTCATCTGACGCAATCCCGGCTGGGTAATCTTTGTTCCGCTGCGCCCGGCCCCGCGGGATACCAACCCTTCCTCCGCCAATTTCTTTACCGCATTATTCACAGTCAGCAAACTGGCATTGTAACTTTTTGTCAATTCTGCAAGTGACGGCAATCTTCCATCCGGGAAGCCGCCGCAGAGGATCTTCTGTCTCAAATTCTGATAGATCGTTTCATATTTTGCCTGTTTTTTCATAAAGACCACCTCAATTCAGAAAATTAGAAATTAAATGTTCCTTCATGCGTTCAAACGAACAATGGGAAGAACAGGGCTGATACGGCAAGCGTCCGGTTTCCAGATATTGCGCAGCCGTCTTTCTGTTCAAAGTCATTCTCGCCGTTAAAAACTGACCGAGAAATCCGAGATTTGCATGGATCCCCTGATGTTTTTCACTCATATTCTGATGCCACTCCTCCGGGAAAAACTCCTGAAAACGCGGTTCGGAAAGCAGCCAGGAAAACGTGTAAAGAGTATCATACTGCGGATATTTTCTGACAGATTCTTCCATGATCTTCATAAAACATTCCGCGAAATACCGTTTATCGCTCAGAAATGATTGCGGGCGGCATCCGTTCCACATGTGAAAAATACACCAGTTTTCCGGGAGATCCGGATGAGGATCCGACCAGCGCAAACTCATTCCCGGTGCATATTGCGGATTCCAGGAACATGCTCCTTCCGCGTTCCGGGACGCCAATTCCGGAATTTTTTCCCGGTATTTCTCCGCAGCTGCAGTAAAATCACAGTCAGCTTCCATAAGAAACGCTTCCGCCATTTCCGGAAAAACCTCACACTCGCTGCTTGTTTCCCTCAGAACATAAGAGAGCAGTGTGCGCTGCCGGAGAATTTGAGAATAACTTTCTTCCGGATGATCGGCATGATACCGTTCTGCACTTTTCAGGACAAAATCAAATAAGTCCCTGCAAACCGCCAGGTACTCAGTCTGTGTATAGTTCATAAAAGGCCTCTTTTTTATTATATATCATTCTTTGTTTTATTATATATCATATTTTTTATTTTGTCAAGAGTCTGTTTTATCTTTTTTATTATTTTTTGAAAATTACACTCGTCTTTTTCGGAAGAGCAGAAGGCGATTGCAAGCCTGTCAGGCTGAAAAAAACAAAAAAAACGGGATTAATTGAGAGATAACGGTCAAAGACGGTTGAAATTCTTGAAATTATGTGGTATATTAAAACTGATATATCTGAAAGAACACCATTCTAACACTAAGGAGATAGGTAAAATGAGTTCTGTGAAGATCCTTCACGACAATGACGCAGATGCGTCCGTCCTCGTCGGCAAAACAGTTGCCGTTATCGGTTATGGCAGCCAGGGCTGTGCTCAGGCTAATTGCATGAGAGATTCCGGTGTGCATGTCATTATCGGATCCCGCAAAGGTCCCTCTTTCGATCGCGCAGTTGCAGATGGTTTTGAAACCATGTCTTTCAGCGAAGCTGCTGCTAAGGCTGATGTCATCCACATGCTTCTTCCCGATGAATTCCACGGTCCCGTGTTTGCTGAAGATATCAAGCAGCACATGACCCCGGGCAAAACCCTCAGCTGCTCTCATGGATTCAACATCGTTTTCGGTGAAATCGTTCCTCCCGCAGGATGCGACGTCATCATGGTTGCTCCCAAGAGCCCCGCTACCGAAGAACGCAAAGCTTACCTCGCAGGTTTCGGTGTCCCCGGACTCGTTGCTGTCAAACAGGATGCTACCGGTAAAGCTCTTCAGACCGCTCTTGCTATGGCAAAAGCTATGGGCTTCACCCGCGCTGGTGTTCTTGAATGTACCTTCGAACAGGAAACCTATGAAGACCTCTTCGGTGAACAGAACGTTCTCTGCGGCGGTTGCGTTGACCTGATGAAGTATGGTTTCGAAACCCTCGTCGAAGCCGGTTATCCCCCGGAAATGGCTTACTTCGAATGTATCCACGAACTTAAGCTCATCGTTGACCTCGTCTTCGAAGGCGGTATCCAGAAGATGAACAAAGTCATCTCCAACACCGCTGAATTCGGCGAATACTACAATGGTCCCAAGATCATTACTCCCGATGTCAAGGAACGCATGAAAGAATCCTTGAAGCGCATCGAAAGCGGCGAATTCGCACGGACATTCCTCAACGAAATCCGCGTCAACAAGAGTGCAAACCTCCTCAAGGCACGCGAAGATCTCGGCAGCCACATCGCTGAAGTCACCGGTGCTAAGATCCGTTCTCTCTTTGAACGCAAAGGATAATCTTATCCGTTGACATTACGGCGGGTCGAGTTCGCGCTCACCCGCCTTTTTTATCTCATGAAATATCTCTCCGTCAGCTTTCTTCTGCTTTTGACTCTGCTGCTCTCTGCGGCAGAACCCAGAGTCGTCTCTCTCACTCCGGCAATTACGGAAACAATCTGTTTTCTTGGCGGAGAACCCGCTCTTGTGGGACGCAGCGTTGCCTGTGATTTTCCCGCACACATCAAAAAACTGCCTGCCGCCGGGGATTATACCGGATATTTTCTGGAACGGCTCCTGAAGCTGAAACCGGACTATGTGATCTCCAATCATTTTACCGCACGGGATAAACGGCTGAAAAAACATATCAGCGCAAAAATGGTGGAGCTCCCGGTTAAAACCATTGAAGATTATATTCATTCTCTGGAAGTCCTCGGGACGATTCTGAACCGGCAGGAAACAGGACGGGAAGAGGCACGGAAGGCTGCGCTGAAACTGGCGGAACTGAAACAGAATGCCGCCAAAGTCAAACAGAAACCTGTCGCACTTTGGATCATCTGGCATAATCCGCTCCTGATTGCAGGCCCCGGCTCCCTGCCCGATACGGTAATGGAACTTGCCGGACTCCGGAATGCTGCAGGAAATGTCAATACGGAATATTTCAAAGCATCCAGGGAATGGCTCATCACTCAAAAAGTGGACTTCCTGATCTGGACCGTCAACGGGGTTCCGTTCCAAAGGAAAGGGATCTGGGCAAAATACCGGGAAGATCAGGTGATCTCAAACCTGAACGCTGATATTCTCCTGCGGCCCGGACCGAGAATTTTTGATGGGATCGACCAGTTGCAGAATGCCCTGAAAAAATAAGATCAGAAATCGTGGCGGCTGACCGGTTCCATATCAGCAACTGTATTCAGTTTGATCTGAACAAGGGAATCGGTAAAGTATTTTTCCTGACGCTTTCCGTTCCATGCCACATCTGCGGCAACAGCCAGAAAATCATCATCGAAGTCAGTGATCGTTCCACCCGCTTCTTCCGCCGGAACAGAATCTTCATCGGTGATATTCTGAATACAATCAATGCCTTTCGGAATCTTATCACCGTCATTCAACACCAACAGGATATCTCCGGGGAAAGAAACTTTTATCTTTTTGCTGCCGGCAGTTTTCCCCAAAACAAATCTGGGACGATCTTCGCCGAAACTCAGATAAAGCATTGCGATCTGCTGACTGAGCAGTTCTTCCGTGGATTTTTCCGCACAGCTGCGGCAAAGACGGAAATCATCTCCGCTGATATTTCCGATATGGAAGTAATCCGGACGTTCAAAGAATTCATAAAGTTCATGAACCAGTCCGGCAACAACAGCCTGTGATTCCGGATTGCTCATACACCAGGTAAACCCGCCCGGTTCAAATAAAGGCGCATACTCCGGATGGAAGTTCAGAACAGCATGTTCTTCCGTCCCCTCTTCAGCGAGAGAAGCATGATGGAAGATATTGAAACAGGGAATCAAAGTGATTCCGACTTCATCAGCAATATCAAGCAATGCACGGAAAAACGCAGGGCGTTTCATGTACTCTCTCACGGCAAATCCCGGATGGGATCTGAACGGAAAGCAGCGGGTACAATCAAGGAAAATATAATTGAATTTCAGCGCACCCGCAAAACGAATCTCTTTTTCGATTGAGCCAAGATCTCCATAAATGCTGAGATTGATTCTCACAGCCCGGAATTCACTGTCGGCATAATCATGGATCTTGCAGGGCTGAAGCACATAGCCCTCCAGAAAAGCGGTTCCACGGATGGGTTCTGCCAGCTGCCGGAGGGTTTTCATGGCAAGCTGAAGTCCTTTGCTGCAGTGAGAGGTCAATGTAATTTTTTTAGGGGTCACCTGAACTTCATATTGATCTTCCAGAAATTCTTCAGCTGCTTTGGAATGGGTCAGCTTAATCAGGGGAGATACATGCCAATACTCTTCAAACAAATCATTAATCAGCCTCCCGAACTCTTCTTCATTTTCGGCAGTTTTCAACTCAACAGAAATCTCATTCTGAATCACACATTCTCCATCCTGAAAGGAGATCTCTTTCGGCTGAGGGATCAGCCGCTGTTTCAAAATCTGTTCAAAATAAGAATTTTTCATCGTTAAACCTTTCTGTTATCTGACCCGCTGGATCAATACTGCAATAATAATGACAAGTCCTTTGACCAATCCCTGAAGATTTACGCTGATCCCCCACATATCCAGAACGTTGGAAACGATTCCGAGGATCAGGATTCCGGCAAATGTTCCGGCGATGGAAGCCTTTCCGCCGGACATGGAACTGCCGCCGATGATCACTGCGGCAATGGCATCCAGCTCATAGGATAATCCGGCACTGGTGGAGCTGACAGAGTTCAGCCGGCTGCCAAACAGAAAAGCACTAATCCCGGCAGTGATCCCGATCAGAAGATAGGTGTAAAATTTGACTCTGCCCGTCGGAATCGCTGAATAAACCGCAACTTTTTCGTTGGAACCGACAGCACAGACGTGTCTTCCGAAACGGGTATTCCGGAGCATCACACCAAGCACAATGGTCAGAACAAGCAACACCAATGTGGGGAGCGGGATCCCGAGAAATACAAAGCTGCCCACGCCCCGGTAACAGCTGTTCTGGGATAAAACCGTTCCGGCATCGGCAAAATAAAGAGCCAGTGAACGGAAGATCGATAAAGTTCCCAAAGTTGCAATAAAGGGCGGGATTTTACCGAGGGAGACAAGCAAACCGTTGACAGCCCCGGCAGCGGCTCCGGAAACCAGAGAAATTCCAAGCGCCGCCCAAACGCCCAGATGTTCCATCCCCGGCGGAAGAAGATTCATTCCGAGAATGGATAAAACACCTGTCATTGCAAGCATGGAGCCAACAGAAAGATCGATCCCTCCGGCGGCAATCACAAACGTCATTCCAAGAGCAATAAATCCGCTGTAAGAAACCTGACGGGTGATATTCATCAAATTCTGAGCACTGCGGAAATGTTCATCGGAAATACAGCACGCGATCAAAAGCACCGCAAGTGCAAGATAAGGTCCGATCAACGACCGCATATCACGCTTCAACTGACCATTGATTGTCATTGTTTTGAAACTCCTGTTGCAAGGTACATTATATTTTCCTGAGAGATCTCAGCTCCATTCAGCTCTCCGGCAAGGCTGCCGGCACGCATGACCAAAATCCGGGGACACATCCCGATGATCTCATCCAAGTCGGAAGAAATAATCAGACAGGTCATCCCTTTTTTTGCCAGAGCTGCGATAAAATCATAAATTTCACGGCGCGCCCCGATATCCACGCCCCGGGTCGGTTCGTCAAAAATAAAAATTTCCGGGGAATTATCCAGACATTTTGCGATTGCGACTTTCTGCTGATTTCCGCCGCTCAGAGAGGAGACAGGCTCCTCCGCGGATGCAGTCTTGATCCCGAATTCCCGGATATATTCCTGCGCCGATAAGGTTTCTTTCCCGGACTTGATGAACCCGCCCAGGCAGTATTTGATCAGAGAGGCAAGGGTGATATTCCGGGTGACAGAAAAATCTGCAAGCAATCCGCTCGCCTGCCGATCCTCGCTCAAATAAACGATCCCATGCCGGATCGCATCTGCCGGTTTCCGGATCGTAATATTTTTCCCGAAGACCTTTATGGATCCGCTGTTCCGTTTCCGTAAACCGGAGATGGTTTCTGCAAGTTCAGTGCGCCCTGCCCCGGCAAGTCCCGCAAGCCCGGTCACACTTCCGCGTTTCAATGCAAAACTGATATTCTGCACTTCTTTTCCGGAGCTGATCCCGTCACATTCCAGTGCAGTTTCCTCCGAAGCAGAATGGATCTGTTCCGGAAAGAGCCGGGTAACTTCCCTGCCGACCATCAGACGGGCGATTTTTTCGGGATTCAACTCCGATGCTGCTTCGCGATGAACCAGAGAACCATCCCGCATCACGGCGACTTCATCGCAGATTTCGCAGATCTCATCCAGACGGTGTGAGATGAAAATAATGGAACAGCCATCCTTTTTCAGATTCCGCATGACGCGGAACAGGATTGCGGTTTCGTTGCTGTTGAGAACCGTTGTGGGCTCATCCATGATCAGCAGTTTTGATTGAACGGAAAGAGCCTTTGCGATTTCGACCATCTGCTTTTCCGCCACGTTGAGTTCAGCAACACTTCCCCAGGGGGAAATATCGGCGTGGAGTTCAGCAAGGAGTCTGCCGGAATCTTCTGCCATTTTTTTCCGGTTCAACACCCCGAACCGGGAGGGTTCTCTGCCGAGAAAGATATTTTCACTGACAGAAAGATCATTTGCCAGGTTGAATTCCTGAGGGATCATGGAGACATTTCCGCCCAAACGCACAGTTCCGCCATCGGGTTTGTAAATCCCGGTAACACACTTGACGAATGTGGATTTTCCGGCGCCGTTTTCTCCGACGAGACCGAGGATACAACCGGAAGGGATTTCCAGAGAGACCTGATTCAGCACGGTGTTTCCGCCGAACTGCTTGGTCAACTGTTCTGTTTTGAGAAGAAATGTGTTCATGATACGAAAAATCCCCGGAGTTGAATCCGGGGATCCGATAGCATTTGATCAGCTTTCGATTATTTATCGTAAGCGTGTCCTGCGGAACCGAGGACGTTGATCACTTTGTGCTTGTAGAGTTCTTTGAGAGCATCACGAGCAGGACCGAGGTACTTGCGGGGGTCGAATTCTGCCGGTTTTTCATCAAAGACTTTACGGACAGCAGCGGTCATAGCGAGACGGCCGTCGGAGTCGATGTTGATCTTGCAGACTGCGGATTTAGCAGCTTCGCGGAGCTGACCTTCGTCGATACCGATTGCATCTTTGAGTTTTCCGCCGTGTTCGTTGATGATCTTGACGAGATCCTGGGGAACGGAGCTGGATCCATGGAGAACGATGGGGAATCCGGGGATCTTCTTTTCGATTTCGTGGAGGATGTCAAGACGGATCTTGGGATCGGTACCGGGCTTGAATTTGTAAGCACCATGGCTGGTTCCGATTGCAATAGCGAGGGAGTCAACGCCTGTTCCTGCGAGGAATGCTTCAACTTCTTCGGGTTTGGTGAAGGAGTGGTTTTCTGCAACGACATCATCTTCGACACCGGCGAGAACTCCGAGTTCGCCTTCGACGGTGACATCATACTGGTGAGCCAGTTCGACAACGCGTTTGGTTTCTGCGATGTTTTCTTCCCAGGGTTTGCTGGAACCGTCGATCATGACAGAGGAGAAACCGAATTCGATGCAGCTCTTGCATGTTTCAAAGGAATCACCGTGGTCGAGGTGCAAACAGATGGGAACAGGTTTTCCGCCGCTGATTTCAGCAGAGTAAGCAACAGCACCCTGAGCCATGTAGCGGAGCAGAGTCTGGTTGGCATACTGACGGGCGCCCTTGGAAACCTGAAGAATCACAGGAGATTCTGTTTCGGTACAAGCAGCGATGATTGCCTGAAGCTGTTCCATGTTGTTGAAGTTGAAAGCGGGGATAGCATAGCCGCCAGCCATAGCTTTCTTGAACATTTCCCTTGTGTTGACAAGGCCGAGATCCTTGTAGTTGACCATAGGTATATCCTTTCGGTTAAATGGTTTGGTTTTTTCTATTGAAATATGCCACAGATTTTAAAAATTTCAAGTTCTCTTTCATATTTTCCCCCGCTTTTTTCGCCCTTCCTTCTTGAATCTTCCGAAAAACGGCGTAAATTACTCCATGATTTTTCAAGAAAGGACATAAAAATGTTTGAACTCGACGTAGAACGCGAATTCTCTTCCGCGCATAATTTGAAGGGATATAACGGAAACTGTTCCGAAAAGCACGGTCATAACTGGGGCGTCCAGGTGTTCGTCCGTTCCAATTCTCTGGATGAAATCGGGATCGCTGTGGACTTCAAAGCGCTCAAACGCGAACTCGATGCCATCCTCCTGGAACTGGATCATAAAGATCTCAACACCATTCCCCCCTTTGACACCATCAACCCCACCAGCGAAAATATCGCAAAAACCATTTTCGACCGGCTCGCTTCCAAACTCAATGACTCCAGAATCAGAGTCCATAAAGTGCGGATCAGTGAAAACAAATCCTCCGGCGCAAGCTATTTCGAGGATTGATGCAGTATGATCTTCTTCTCCGCAGAACAGAACGATGCCGGAAAAAAAGCGGCAGACCTCCTCAAACAGAAAGGAACTGTCCTCATCGTCCCGACTGAAACCGTTTACGGTTTGATCTGTCCCTGGGAGGATCAGGAGGCAAGGAAGAAGATCTATGATCTCAAACACCGTTCTCTGACAAAGCTGTTCGCTGCATTTGTTCCGGATATCTCCACAGCAGAACAGCTTTGCGGACGGGAACTTCCCCCCGCGGCAAAACGCCTCGCAGAAAAATTCATGCCCGGAGCGATCACTCTGGTCGTACCGGATAAAGATGGGGCAACATTCGGATTCCGGATCCCGGACCATCCCTTTATACTGGATCTGCTGAAACATTACAACGGAGCACTTGCTTCCACCAGCGCAAATCTTTCCGGAGAACCTCCCGCTCTGGATCTGCCCACAGCGTTGCGGACCATTGACGGTGCCCCGGCAGGTGCCGTCGACGGAGGCGCCCTCCCCCCGGATTCCATTCCCTCAACGATCATTCAGGTAACGGCTGAAAACCAAATCAAAATCATCCGAACCGGGTTGATCTCTGAACAGAAAATCCGATCTGTTTTATAAGACAGCGGAAAATCGGGAAAAGCTTCACGCTGGAAAAGCATTTTTTCACACATATTTTTAAGTAATCGGACAACTCGGACTGATCAGACATATCCGACGAAAAACCACTGCATATTTTTTACAGAATATCTAAAAAACACTTGAATTTTTTTTGTTGTGTGATATATTGTCCAGTAAGACAATGCGTTCAAGTTTTTTGAGCTTCAACGCTGTTGATTGACAACCGTGATATTTCAGCAAATATTGCATGTAAACCGACCAAGTTAAAACTGTATTTGCCTTCTGAAATGACGAAATGAACTCGGTAGAACAACCGCCTCCTTAGGTGAAATGTATTGTTCTGCCGGGCGCTTTTTTGCGCACAGAAGGCAGGTTCTTGGTCGGACCGACATGCAATGTAGCTTAAAAGCGTTCGGCTTTTTTTGAATGTTTTTAAGCGAATTATTTTTCATAGAAGAATTTAGAAAGTAACTTTTGTATCCAAACTTTCTTTGTTTTTTTAGTATGTGAAATTTAAATGTTGAATTATCTCGTTTGTCTTGAAACCAAGAGAAAGGAGGTATGAAAAAATCATTTACAACATTTGAGCTATTTCTCAACCGCAAAATCAAACAAGGAAAGATGAATATGAAAAAATTACTTTTTATTGCAGTATGTGTGTTCACATGTACATTTTTGTACGGTTACGCAGATGATTATGCACGGTCTGTCGATGGTCTGGTTATAAAACGGGTTCCCAATTTAGATGGAAATTATGACTTTGTTATTCGGAAACCAAAGGACCCTATGCCGACTTTACCTAAATTACCCTCATCTGGGGGAAGCAGTTTATCAGCAGAACAAAAACTTGCAGCTGCAGCCGTTATTTTAATAGTTGTAGGTGTATCGAAAATTTGTGAAGCACTCTCAGATTAATTACCTTCTTCTGATGATTAGTTTTTTTTGAGAAGGGGGCTGTTGCTTATAAAACGGCAGGTGCCAGCCCCTTTTTTTGAAAAGTCTATTTAATATAACGGTAAAAACGGCATTACCTGTCTTCTATTTTACAACACATTCCTGATTTATTTTGAGAATAATCCTTGATCCGACTCGTCTGATACGTCCGGCATATCCGGTAAGGCAGATTTACTTCCCCTCCGGCGCTGTCAGACGTTCCAGCTCTTCCAGATAAGCCAATGCCTCTTCCCGGCATGTTCCGCACATCTCTTCCGAAGGCTGCAAAGAACCGCAAACCTTCGGACGGTCAGGAGATGCAAAAATCCGACAGCGGAACTGTTCATCCAGGTTCACACAGGGAACCCCTGCCGGTTTTCCATCCGGCATTCCGGGAATTGATGCGGAAATCGAAGGCGCAATGCAGCAAGCTCCGCATCCCATCCGGCATGACAGTTTCCGGCTCATTCAAACAGCCAGGTGGAAAGATAACGTTCGCCGCAATCGGGCAGCAGGACAACGATCCGTTTTCCGGCATATTCCGGACGTTTGGAAAGTTCCAGCGCTGCAAATAATGCCGCTCCGGAAGAGATCCCGATCAGAATCCCTTCTTCCGCCGCACAATCACGGGCTGTTTTTCCGGCATTTTCTCCGGAAACCGGAATCACTTCGGAGATGATCTCTGTATTCAGGACTTTCGGGATAAATCCGGCACCGATCCCCTGCAAAGGATGAGCTCCGGCAGGTTTCCCGGAGAGGACAGCACTGGTTTCCGGTTCAACGGCAATGATCTTCACATCGGGCTTTTTCGACAGCAGATACTCGCCGATCCCGGTGAGGGTTCCGCCCGTTCCGACGCCCGCCACGAAGGCATCGATCCTGCCTTCCGTATCTTCCCAGATCTCAGGACCGGTGGACTGTTTATGTGCTTCTGCATTTGCAGGATTTTCAAACTGCTGGGGAATAAAAGCGCCGGGGGTGCTGTCCCGCAACTCAAGAGCTTTTTCAATGGCTCCGTTCATTCCTTTTGCGCCTTCGGTAAGAACGATTTCCGCACCGTAAGCGGCGGCAAGTTTGCGCCGTTCAATGCTCATGGTGTCAGGCATGGTAAGGATGAGGTGATATCCCTTGACAGCGGCGGCGATCGCCAGACCGATTCCGGTATTGCCGCTGGTGGGTTCAATGATCAAGGCACCGGGTTTCAGCAGACCTTCTTTTTCAGCCGCCTCGATCATGGAAAGCGCAGCCCGGTCCTTGACGGAACTGCCGGGATTGAAAGATTCGACTTTTACAAGGATCTCCGCCCCGCCCTGATTTAATTTATTGATCCGGACAAGAGGAGTATGTCCAATGGTTTCCAGAATATTGCCGGCAATGGTTCGCATTATTTGATTCCTTTCTTTTTGGCTTCGTTCCAAAGAGAATCCATCTCTTCCAGAGAAACGGCTTCGATATCTTTCCCCTGTTCCGCCAGTTTTTCTTCGATATAGCGGAAACGTTTGACAAATTTCCGATTGGCGGCGGCAAGCAGATCTTCGGAAGAGTTCCGTTTCCGGAAGCGGACAAGGTTGGTCACAGCAAACAGGAAATCGCCCAGTTCTTCATCGATATGCTCTTCATTGCCTTCCGCGATGGCTACCTTCACTTCCGCAAACTCTTCTCCGATCTTCTCAAGGATCTGCTCCTGCGTACTCCAGTCAAAGCCGACTTTTGCGGCTTTTTTCTGCATTTTCTCAGCCTGCAGAAGTGCCGGACAATGATAGGGAATACCGTCCATCAGAGATTTCCGGTCATCCTTGTGTTCCTGTTTTTTTACAGCTTCCCAGAGTTTGAGGACATCGGAAGTATCTTTGACTTTCTCATCGCCGAACACATGGGGGTGACGCCGGATCATTTTTGCGGAAATCCCCTGCACCACATCATCGAAAGAGAATACTCCCCGTTCTTCAGCGATAACGGAATGCAGGACCACATGCATGAGCAGATCGCCCAGCTCTTCGCACATCCCCGCATCGTTTTCCTCTTCGATGGCATCCATCAATTCGGCGCACTCTTCCATAGAGCATTTTTTCAGGGATTTATGAGTCTGCACCTTATCCCACGGGCATCCATCCGGAGCCCGCAATGCTTTCATGATATCAACGAGTTTCTGCATATTTTCCTGATTCATTTTTGAAAACTTTCCTTTTTCGCTTCCAGTTCTTCCCAACGGGCATACAATGTTTCCAATTCAAGTTTTTTGGCTTCCAGATTCTGCTGCAATTCCTTGATTTCGGAACCGTGTTTTGCAAAGAAATCCGGATCGGAGAACTTATTTTCCAATTCTGCAATGGCTTCTTCCGTTTCCGGGATGGCGGATTCCAATGCTTCCAATTCCCGTTCTTCCTTGTACGAAAGTTTGACTTGCTGTTTCGGTTTCGGAGGGGTGACTTTCTGTTCCTTCGGAGCAGATTCCGCCTTTTTCGCTGCAAGGCGGGCTTTCCGCTTGGCTTCATAGGAATCGTAGTCTCCCACATCGGAAAAGACAAATCCGTCCTCTTCGATTGCAATGATATGAGTACAGACCCGGTTCAGAAAATAACGGTCATGGCTGACGACTGCCAGAATTCCGTTGTAGGAAAGGAGCGATTCTTCCAAAACGCGCAAGGTGGGGATATCCAAATCGTTTGCGGGTTCATCAAGGATCATGAAATTCCCCCTGATCCGCAGAATCTTTGCCAGAGCCAGACGAGCCCGCTCTCCGCCGGAGATCAGTTTTACTTGTGTGTTGATCCGCTCATCTTCAAACAGAAAACGTTTAAGATATCCGTAGACACCTATGGAGGCACCGTTGAACTGAACCGTATCCCCATCGGGGGCGATCTCCTCCCGCACTGTATTTTCCGGGTTCAGGCGGACGCGGGACTGGTCGATATAGTTGAACTCCACAGTAGGAGCGATTTCGATGCTGCCGGAATCCGGAGCGAGCTGTCCGGTGATCATCTTCAGCAATGTTGTTTTTCCGGCACCGTTGCGCCCCACGATCCCCACCCGCTGTCCGGCTTCAAACTCAAAGGAAAAATCTTTGATCAGAGTTTTACCGCCCAGAGCTTTGGAAACCTGTTTGATGGAGACTGTTTTATTTCCAAGCTGAGTTGCTTCCGGAATGATCAGTTCCATGTTACCGATCCGTTCGGGAGCTTTGACGGCTGCGATATTTTCGTAGCGTTTCAATCTGCCTTCATTCCGGCGCAGACGAGCCTTCGGAGCACGGCGTACCCATTCGATTTCCCGGCGGAGGAATGCAAGCCGTTTCTGTTCCGCAACATCTTCCCGGTATTCCCGTTCCTCTTTCGCCGCAAGAAAATCAGCATAGGAACCTTCACAAGTGAAGAAAGAACCGTTATCCAGCTCCACGATCCTGGTTGCGATCCGATCAAGAAAACAGCGGTCGTGAGTCACAAAGAGACATGCACCCCGGTAGGATGCCAGAAACTCTTCAATTGCGGAAACGGTTTCTGCATCCAAATGGTTTGTAGGTTCATCCAGCAGGAGCAGATCCGGTTCTGTAATAATGGCGCGGGCGAGCATGACCCGCCGCATATTTCCGCCGGAAAGTTCTCCGCATTTTCTTGCAGGATCATGCAGTTCCAGCTTGGAAAGAACCTGATTGAGTTTCTGTTCCGGATCCCATGCATCATGACTGGTGAGAAAATGTTCCAGCTCATTGTGTTTTGCCGAGGACGGACTGAGATTTTCATATTCATTCAACACATCCTGAAAACGCCGGAGTCCTTCCCGGACAAATTCAGCAATCGTTTTCTCTTCATATCCTTCCGGCGGACTCTGCTGCATGAATGAGATCACGCACCCGCGAGCGACGGTTATCTCGCCGGAAACCGGAGAGGAATCCCCGGAGATGATCCGCAAGAATGTGGATTTGCCTGTCCCGTTCCGTCCGATCAGCGCAACCCGTTCATTCTCATGGATCGAAAATGCCGCATCTTTGAAAAGGTTTTGAAATCCGATGGAATCGTTCAATTGTTCCACGGACCATAAAACTTTATCTGCCATTATGATACTCCAGGCTCTTTTTCAAGGGTTGAAACAAGGGTTTCATTCGCGGAAACCCATGCCGGCAATCCATTCAGTGAGGATGCCATCGGTGCAAAAAAACAAGGTCCGCGGAATCCATATTTTCCTAACGCCGCGATCCAGGGCAGAATATGTTCCGGAATCAGAACATTTCCGGAATCTGCCAGATATACAAAACGGATGGATCTCACTTCCGGGAACAATTCTCCGGCAAGCTCCTCCGGCAAAAATCCGGGAGAAAGCTCATGAGCATGAATATCAAGCCGCAGTTTCACCCATGGCAGAAGCGTTTTCCGGCAGAACCGCAATGCCTGACGGGTGATTTCCGGAGAGGCAGATGGAATGGAAAACGGGATCAGAAGCGTAAATGAACATTGTTCCAGCTGATAAGCAAGCCCTTTCAAGATAGCAAGATACAATTTTTCCTGCTCCGGCGGCAGAAGAGTCCCAAGATCAATATTCAGAACTCCGGTGTTGATCCCGTGTTCCGAAAGAGAAACAATGATCCGGCTCAGACCGGTAATGCAATCCCGCACCAGCCCGGGGAAACGCAAAGAAAGATTTTCCAGAATCTCCGGCTCTATCAGAGAACAGGCATGAACAGCAGTCTGTTCCTCCAGCTGAAAAAATGACTCTGCCGGATCAGCGGGAACTTCTGCCGCCGAAAACCGTTCCGGCAGTTCCTGAAAAAAATCAGCAGAGATTTCCCGGCAAGGCAATTTCTCAACCGAAAAACCAAAAATCATTTCCCTTGCCTTCTGATGCGGCGGAGATTGGAGCATGGATATCATAAAAAGCCTGCCCTCGCCAACTGTTCCATGGTCACATTGGATTGTTTCATATAGCCGGCACGCCCGAGAAAAGCAGCCACATATTTTCCGATCATGTCCGTTTCAAGATTCACGATCGATCCGGCTTTTTTCCCGGAAAGATTGGTATGGGAAAGCGTCGTCGGAATCAAACCGATCCGGAACGTATTGTTTTCCACTGTTTCGATCGTAAGGGAAATTCCATCCACTGCAACAGATCCTTTTTCCACAAGATACGGAATCATCTCATCCGGAACAGAAACGGTCATCTCTGTATCGGAATCTCTCTGCTTCAAGGAAACAATCGTACCGCAGCCGTCCACATGTCCGCTGACAATGTGCCCGCCGAATCTTCCATTGGCTGGCATTGCACGCTCCAGATTGACGGTCGCGCCGATGGGTTCCGAGCCGAGATTGGTCCGGGAAAACGTTTCCCGCATCACATGAAACACAAGCGGTCCGCCCTCCATTCCGGATTCCAGAGTCAGACAGGTTCCGTTAACGGCAATACTTTCCCCTGCCTCCAGATCCTGAAAGGGGGCTGCTGTTTCTATGATCAATTTTCCGGCTTCCCCCTGCAAATTCCGTGCAAGAATCTTCCCGGTCATCTCTACTAATCCTGTAAACATAAAATCACCTCATTCTTTCGGGGAAATTTACACGCGAAACCCATTTTTTTCAAGTGAATATTTAATAATAAAAGAAACTTTCCATTTGAAAAGAGCCTTTTTTGCTGTATTGTACCGCTATTACAGAATAACGGGAAAGGACTTCTTATGAAAAATATATTCGGAAAACAGAATTTTTTCATCGGCTGCAATTACTGGGCAAGTCATGCAGGAACCGATATGTGGCACAACTGGAGTCCGGAAACGGTTAAGGAAGACTTCAAAAAAATGAAGGCTCTCAATTTGCAGATCGTCCGGATCTTCCCCCTCTGGCCGGACTTTCAGCCGCTGTCGCTTCATGCAAAAAATAATAATACCCCCTATCAGCTCCGCTGGAAAAATAATGAGCCAATCCCCCGGGATCCTGACGGCGGACAGAGCGGGATCGATCCGGAAATGATGGACCGCTTCCGTTTCGTTTGCGATTGCGCAGAAGAAAATGGAATCAAACTGGGAATCGGCTTGATTACAGGCTGGATGTCCGGAAAAATCTTTGCACCCCGTGCGTTTGAACAGAGAAACCTGCTCCGGGATCCCCTCGTCATGCGCTGGCAGATGAAATTCATCAAACGGTTTGTCGGAGAATTCAAAGATCATCCGGCAATCAGCTTCTGGGGCGTCGGAAACGAATGTAACTGCCTGGATACCACAACCCGGGAGGAAGGCGCCCTCTGGACCCGCGCAATGTCCGAAGCGATCCGCGCGGCAGATCCCGAAAAACCCATCGTTGCAGGTCTCCACGGAATCACCTCCCAGCCAACCTCCAGCGTCACCCCTTCCAACTTCTGGAGCATTCAGGATATGGCAGAGGATTTTGATGTCCTCACCGTACACCCCTACCCCCTCTTTTCTCCTCACACCTCCGTGGACCGGATTACAGGAATCAAAGCGGCAATGCATGCAACGGCAGAAGCACACTTCTTCGGAGACGTCGGAAAACGTCCCTGCGTTGCAGAAGAATTGGGGACACTCGCCCCCACTCTTGCCGGAGAAAAAACTGCCGCAGAATATTTGCGGACAACCTTGCTCCAGCTTTGGGCACATGATTGCGAAGGCCTTTTCTGGTGGTGTACCTTTGACCAGCTTCACCTGGAACATCCGCCCTACGAATGGTGCGGAGTGGAACGAATGCTCGGACTTTACCGGAACGACGGTTCCCGGAAACCTGTGGCAGATGTGCTTGCATCCTTCGCGGAACTCCAGAAATCCCTGCCCTTCGCCCAATTGCCGAAATTCAAAAAAGAGGCTGTCTGTATTCTGACAGAAGAACAGGATTGCTGGATGGCGGCATACGGCTCCTGGGTTCTTGCAAAACAAGCCGGTTTTGACTTGGAATTTCAGTACAATGATGAACCTTTGAGAGAGGCAGGATATTATCTTCTTCCGATGATCTCCGGATTGAACAATATCCCCCGGAGCAGATATCTGGAACTGATGAAAAGAGTTGAATCCGGAGCAACCTTGCTCTGTTCATTTGACGGAGCATGTCTTGCGCCGTTTGATGAATTTTTCGGTGTGACAGCGGAGTATCAGGAGAACTATTCCGGAACGGCTTCCGCTGTGGTATCCGGAACAGAACTTGCCTTTGACTTCAATACAAAGATCACTCTGCAATCCTTCGGAGCTGAAATCCTTCTTTCCGATTCTGAAAACAAGCCGATGCTGACGAAATATCATTATGGCAAAGGAGTTGTATATTTTCTGACTTATTCACCGGAACGTGCGATCATAAAATGGAATCGAGCAGTTGAAAAGCCGTACTATGAATTATACCGTACTTGTTTTGGGGATCTGCTGAGTACCCGTGAATTCTGTTCCAACGATCCCGAGTTGACGGTTACGCTTCACCCTGTTTCTGAATCCCGTTGTTATGTGATAGTGATAAACAACAGTGAAACGGACCGTGCATGTGATAAATACAGTTTAAGAAGCGGCTGGCGAATCAAGCGAACGCTTGCCGGAGATTTTCCTGTTATCAGTTCACATAATTCAGTGATTCTGGAACTGGAAAAACAATAAATTCCGGATAACGGAACTGCATCCCAACCGGGAGTCTTTTGTTGTCAAACATCAGACTCCCGTTTTTTTAAAGACATGATAACGCAATTTTCCGAATATTTGTTTTCCCCGTTTGACTTTTATTTATTCTTATGATATAGTATTGAAAGTCATAGATTTTCGTTTTATTTTATCCTGTCTGACTTCGCATAATATCCATTATGTTAAGTCATTT
>JAFTIQ010000055.1 GCA_017456805.1 Lentisphaeria bacterium | reverse complement strand
CGGAAAATGCTTCATAGCAGAATGAAATGGAGCTGCTTCATCGTCAGGCGTTTTTTATGAAGCATTTTGCGGCGATGCCGCAAAATATGAAGCGCATCTTGCGATGCATGAAGCGGCACTGCGTGCCATGAAGCAAAGCCTTGCGGCTTCGTTCGCCATTTTTTTGAAAAAAAAATGGCGGAGAGAGTGAGATTCGAACTCACGGAGGCTTACACCTCGGCGGTTTTCAAGACCGCTGCCTTAAACCACTCGACCATCTCTCCGTCTTGGATTCTGTTAATATAACTGTTTTCTGAAAAAATGCAAGTCACTTTCAAATCTTTTCTCAAAAATTATGAGAAACTTATTTGATTATGTGAAACTCTTTCAAACCAAGAACAATCTGAATCGCTTTCTCCAGCTGCTTATCCGTATAAGAATCCGTCTTTACCGGAAGCGGTTCTTCATCATGTTCCATGAGATACTCCGCCATGGCTTTTTTGTCATCTTCCGGCAGTTTGACAACGACATCAGGTTCAATCCCTTTTCCATGGATCACTTTCCGGCTCGGAGTATAATATTTCGCAATGGTGATCCGGGCACCGCCGCCATCCGGCATCGGATAAATTCTTTGAACAGATCCTTTCCCAAAGGATTTTTCTCCAATTACAACAGCCCGCTTGTAATCTTTCATACAGCCGGCAAAAATTTCCGAGGCACTTGCAGAAAATTCATTGATCAGAACGACGATCGGGATATGTGTATATTTTTTGCAGGAAATGGCTTCATGCCGCTGGACGCCTTCCGAACGGCCCTCAACGGAGACCACCAGCAGCCCTTTTTCCAGAAAACGGCTGAGCGTTTCCACCGTAACATCCAGCTGTCCGCCGGGATTAAAACGCAAATCAATGATCAGACGGTCAATTTTTTTACCATACTCTTTCAGGTATTCATCCAGTTCATCCGCAGTGGTTGCTGTAAATTGATTAATCCGGAAATAGCCGATCTTTTTCTGAATGATTCCCATGTGGGTAATGGACGGAGTTTTGATGATATCTCTGATCACGGTATACTCTTTGTCCGGCTGATTTTTCCGGCGGACTTTCAGGATAGCAGCAGAACCTTTTTTCCCGCGGATCTTTCCGATACTATCCTCCAGGCTCAGATCCTTCAAGGATGTTTTATCAATGGAAAGCAGGATATCTCCGGCTTTCAATCCGGCTTTTTCTGCGGGAGAGCCTTTTTGAATCTTCGTCAATTTGATTCCATCGTCAACTTTCTGGATTGTGGCACCGATCCCGGCGAAACTGCCGCGGGTGTCATCCATGCTCAAAGAAAAATTCTGCGGGGTTTGATAGCGGCTGTACGGATCAAGATGTTCCAACATTCCATCCATTGCGCCCTGGAACAGCTTTTTGTAAGAAACTGCATTTTCATCCACATAATGTTCCCTGGTGAATTCCAGTAATTTCATAAAAGCAAGCAATTCCTGCTGAAGTTCTATATCCTGATCTTTGGTGAGCTGGACTTTCGGAGGAGTGGCAGAGTTTTCCTCCTGCGCTGTTTTTCCGGAATTACAACCGGTACCGAGAAGCAGAAGAGCGAGAGAAAACAGCAAAAGATGTTTCATTTTTTCCGAACCTTTCTAAAGAAATCCTGTATTAAAAAACGACATTCCTCTTCGAGGATATTTCCTGTTGTTTGAACCTGATGGAGCATTCCGGGGAAGCCGGTCACATCCAATGCGCTTCCGGCACAGCCGGACCGGGGATCTGCCAAGCCGTAAACAACTCTGGAAACTCTGGCATTCACCATTGCCCCGGCGCACATGGCACAAGGTTCTTTCGTTACATAAAGAGTAACTCCTTCCAGACGCCAGTCTCCGATGGTTTCAGAGGCTTCCGTCATGGCAAGCATTTCTGCATGAGCAAAGGCATTTTTCTTCAGTTCCACCAGATTGCCGTTTCCGCCGATAATTTTGCCATTCAGCACAGCGACGGCTCCGATGGGAACCTCTCCGGCATCTGCGGCACGTTGAGCAAACTCCAGAGCCTTTCTCATAAAAAATTCATCAGTGATTTCCTGTTCAGAAACACTCATTCTGCAACTCCGACATTGAACTTCCGCAAGGCTTCCAGATTTTTCGCTGTGGCTCCATGATTTGCCGCAATCGCATCCTGTGCGCGTTTTCCGAGAGCAGAACGGTATTCAGAATCAGAGAGGAGTTTTTCCAGCGCAGATTCCAATTCCGTTTCATTTGCGACACGGATCACGGAATCAGCTTTGACCAGAATATCGAGTGCCTGACGGAAATTGATCAATTCCATTCCGCAGATAATCGCTTTGCCGAGCATTGCCGGTTCGATGATGTTCTGCCCTTCCCGGTTGCCTGCAAGAGTTTTTCCCATAACGACGATATCCGATGCGGCGATGAAGCCCTGAAGTTCCCCGGTCGTATCAGCAAGAAGACAATCGGTATCTGCCGGAACTTCCTGATCTGTTGACTTCCGGAACACATGGAGTCCGAGATCGGAGAGAGATTTTTTCAAAACCGCGCCGCGTTCTGCGTGACGGGGGATCACAAGCAGCCGGGCATCCGCATAATTCGTTCTGACTTTCTGGAAAGCTTTGGCAATATAGACTTCCTCCTCAGGATGGGTACTTGCCGCAATCACAAAAGGTCCTTTGGCACTTCCGAACCACTGGCTCAGATCAGGAACTTTCAAATGTGCCGGTGCGTGCTGATCAAATTTGATATTTCCGCAGACAGATACTTTCTCTTTCATATCGGGTGCGATCGTGAGAAAACGTTCTTTGTCAATTTCCGTTTGGACACTGACCACATCAAATTTCCGGATCATGGGACCGAAAATGAAACGGAACCGTCTGTATCCGGGAAACGAATGATCGGACATTCTGGCGTTGGCAAGCGCGAGGGGGATACCGTACATTTTTGCACAACTGATCAGGTTCGGCCAGAGTTCGGTTTCAAAAATCACCAGCATGGAAGGCTTCAGCGCAAGGAAGGTCTTCGCAACATAGGGGAAGAAATCGATGGGACAGAAAATCAGTTCCACTCCGGGAGGCAGACGTTTTTTGGCGATTTCCTGACCGGTAGTGGTTGTGGTGGAAAGAACAAATTTCCGGTTGGGCTCTTCTTTCAGCCAGTTGTCAAGCATGGTCAATGCAAGATTGGTTTCTCCCACACTGACTGCATGAAGCCAGGTGCAGCCGTGAAATGACTCCAGACGTTTCCGTTTTTCCCGGGAGAAACGCCCGAACCGCTCACGGTAATTGGATTTTTCTCCGGGACGGCGAATGTATTTCCAGATCAAGCCGGGCAGAAAAAACAGAAAAACGATCGGAAAAAGAAGGTTATAGATGAACAAAAACATGTTGTGAAGGCTCCTCAAGAATTAAAATTTGCTACGTTAGGTACTGTAATACAAATCTCGTTTTTTTCCAGTGAGAAATGAAAGATTTTACCGTTTTTTTCTGGAAAGCCTTTCGGGAAAGGTCTGTCTGAAGAAAATAAAGTGCTGAAAAAGAAAAAATATTATGAGAGACTTTTTGCATCTCTCATAATATTTTCAATTGTCGCACAACAGCTGAGACAGCTGAATATTGGATCTGAATCAGAAGAAAGAGTTGTTCACTTCAAAATGAACTTCAACTCCCTCGCTGAGATTTCCGCTGGAATCCCTGGCATAGAGAAGTCCGGTTTTTTCTCCGGCACTCAATCCGTTCAAACCGATGCTCAGCATGGAGTGATCTCCGAAATCGGACATCCATGCAGCTCTGGAGGTAAAGGTTTTTCCATCCACTTCCAGAACATAGCTGGTCACACCGGTATCATCATAAAAGACTTCATCCACATCAAAGAGCACCAATCTTCCGTTTCCGTTGAAGAAAGGATCCATGACAAGGTTGTAATCGGTCAGATCATTTTCCTCAGCATATTCCCCATTTGCAAAAACTGCGCCGTCGGCGGCCTGAGGAGCGGAATGATCAATCACGATCATACCGGATCTCAGTTTGTTGGAAACGAGGGTCTGATCTCCATCGGCTCCGGTAACGGACTGCTGCGCATAAATTTCAAAAGAGAGGGCACCGCCTTCAAATTCCGGCAGTTCATCAAGCCCGATCGTGCAGGAGGTCTTGGAACCGTCCACTTCCGTTTCATAAATGACTTCATTGCCGTTTCTGACTTTCAGGACATAGGTGAAATCATTTTTGTCATGGGCTTTGTTCCAGGAAAGATTGATTGATTCATCTTCCAGTCTTGCGGAAAGCCGCCCCATCATAACGGGAGCCAGAGTATCGCGGACATCGAAGTGGACCTCGACAGCCTCGCTGACGTTTCCGGCAGCATCTTTGGCGTAGAGCTTTCCGGTTTTTGCTCCGGCACTCAATCCGGTCAAATTGAAGTTCAGGACAGAGTGATCCCCGATATCTCTTACCCAGGATGCACGGGCAGTATAGGTTTTTCCATCCACTTCCAGAACGTAGGTTTTAACACCGGTTTCATCAAAGAACACATCATCGACATCGGAGAGGCTCAGGATACCATTGCCATTGTAAATCGGGGCAAGGACAAGATTGTACTCTTCCAAGCTGTTGGCCTCTGCATAGTTTTTGTCAGCGAAAATAGAACCATCTGCCACCTGAGGAGCGGAAAGATCGATCACCACAACTCCGGATTGGAGAACATTGGAAGTAACAACCCGGTCTTCTCCGCCGGAAGTAATCGTCTTGCTTGCAGTGAGTTCAAAAGTCAGCTTATTTTCTTCCATTTCCGGAAGATCTTCCAAATCGATGGTGCAGGAATTTTCTGCGCTTCCGATTTCTTTTTCAAAGACGACTTCATCGCCGTTTTTGACTTTCAGCGTATAGGTGAATGGATTGATATCCCATGCCTTGTCCCAGGTAAGTTTGAAGGAATCTGCTTCCTGTCTGACATTCAATCGTCCAGTCAGAACCGGAGCTAAGGGCTCTGTCGGCAGAACAGGGTGCGGAATGACAGGGATTGTGGGCTCCGGCATGACAGGAGTAGAGGGAACAACATCCATATTCATGTTAGAGTTACCCCAATTTCCTCCGAACCAATCAGAAGAATCCCAGGAAAATTCTTTAATCATATCCCCGAATCCGAAAGAACCGAACACGGAATAATGAGGAAATCCATCGTAAGTAAAATTACTGTTCCATGAAAAACTTTTTTTCATCGTTTCACCCCAAAATTATATTTTGTTTCTTTTCTTTGATACAACGAGAGATTCCCCAAAACCTCTCATTATAGATATTATATCACCAAATATTGATTTTTCAAATTTATTCTTTGAAAAAAAACTTTTTCTGAAAAAATCAGCGGTTTAAAATCTTTTTTTTCTTGACTTTTTTTCCCTATGCAGTATATTGTAGCCCTTGACTGCAAAAAAAGTTTCTTGAATGAGGTAATTTCAAAAGTCCGGCAAAATTTGGTTGAAAAGAGATTGCTGATGAGCTGGAAATGGTAGTTTGAGCGTGGCTACTCTCTGAGTAACCACCGAAAACGCTCCATTTTCAGATCTCTGCAAGAATTTTCAGACAT
>JAFTIQ010000054.1 GCA_017456805.1 Lentisphaeria bacterium | reverse complement strand
TATCTTCATTCTGATTTTTCTACCCTTTGCAATACTTAATGCACAAAGATTTGTTTGTAGGACTTAATGCACTTTTTCTTTTTGTAAGACTTAACGCACTAAATACTTTTTTCCCTGTGCATTTACTTTTTCAATTGACAACCGAAAAAAATCCTTGATTTTTCCAGTTTTTTCTTTGAATAATGAAACAGTGTGCTGTATATTACGTGGAGTAATATAAGCAAACCAAAACGAATTGGAGAAACTGGAATCATGGAAACTCCCGAAGAAGTCAAAAAATCAAATTTTATTACAGAAATCATTGATTCCGACCTTGCCGTCGGTAAAAACGGCGGAAAAGTCGTTACCCGTTTCCCTCCGGAACCCAACGGATATCTGCATATCGGACATGCAAAATCCATTTGCCTGAACTATGGTACAGCTCAACGCTATAACGGAACCTTCCATCTCCGCTTTGATGATACCAACCCCACCAAGGAGGATACGGAATATGTGGAATCCATTATGGAAGAC
This sequence comes from Lentisphaeria bacterium, assembly GCA_017456805.1. The sequence goes on along the minus strand of JAFTIQ010000054.1, from coordinate 37,511 downwards.
GTAAAGTGGCTGGGCGCGGATTGGAAAGACAAAATGTTCTTTGCTTCCGATTACTTCGACAAGATGTATGAATGTGCCGAAGAATTGATCCGCCGCGACAAGGCTTATGTTTGCGATTTGACCGAAGACGAATTCAAAGCATACAAGGGAAATCTCACCGAGCCGGGAAAAGAATCTCCCAACCGGAACCGTCCCGTGGAGGAAAGCCTTGATCTGTTCCGCCGTATGAAAGCCGGCGAATTTGAAGACGGCGCTTATGTGCTCCGTGCAAAAATCGATATGGCATCTCCCAATATGCACATGCGCGACCCTGCCATTTACCGGATCCGTCATGCTTCCCATCACAGAACCGGTGACAAATGGTGCATCTATCCTCTGTACGACTTCGCACACTGTCTGGAAGATTCTGTGGAGGGGATCACCCACTCCATCTGTACTCTGGAATTTGAGATTCACCGTCCGCTTTACGATTGGTTCCTGGATGCGCTGGATATGCCCTGCCATCCGCAGCAGATCGAATTTGCCCGCTTGAACTTGAACTATACCGTCATGAGCAAACGGAAACTGCTGGAACTTGTCAAAGAAAACCGTGTTTCCGGTTGGGATGATCCCCGTATGCCGACTGTTTCCGGATTGCGCCGCCGCGGTGTGACCCCGGAAGCGATCCGCGATTTCTGCGACAGAATCGGAGTGACCAAATTCGACGGTATGAGTGATATTGTATTGCTGGAATATTGCATCCGCGAGGATCTGAACAAACGCGCTGCCCGGTTCATGGCTGTTATGGATCCCCTCAAGGTGGTCATTGACAATTATCCCGAAGGTCAGGTCGAATACATGGAAGCGATCAACAATCCGGAAGATCCGGAAGCCGGAACCCGTCAGGTTCCCTTCACAAAAGAACTCTGGATCGAAAAGAGCGACTTCATGGAAGTTCCCATGAACAAGTTCCACCGCCTTGCACCCGGAAAAGAAGTCCGCCTCCGTTATGCTTATTTCATCACCTGCACCTCTGTCGAAAAGGATGCGGAAGGAAATATCGTTGCTGTTCATTGTACTTACGATCCTGCGACCAGGGGCGGAAATGCTCCTGACGGACGGAAAGTCAAAGGAACGATCCACTGGGTTTCCGCCGAAAAAGCGGTTCCTGCAGAAGCAAGACTCTATGACAGACTGTTCCTTGTGGAAGATGTCGGTGCGATCCCTGAAGGGGAAGATTACCGGAACTATCTGAACCCGGAATCTCTGAAAACCGTCACCTGCTATGCGGAACCTGCATTGGCAGCCGTGGAAGCCGGAACCAAAGTTCAGTTTGAAAGAACCGGTTATTTCTGTGCGGATTCCAAGGAACATTCTGCCGGAAAGCCTGTCTTTAACCGTACTGTCCAGTTGAAAGATTCCTGGCAGAAAATTGCGGCAAAGAATTGATCGGGAGAAGATGTTATGACGTACCGGAACGCTCCGGAAATCCTCTCATTCCCTGTGGGACTGCTGGATGTGAACTGTTATCTGGTGTACCCCAAACAGGATGGGATTCTTTATATCATTGATCCGGGCGGAAGTCCGGAGAAGATCCTGAAACAGGTGGAACGCTTCAACGCAAGCAGTTATCAGGTGATGCTGACTCATGCGCATGTGGATCATATTTCCGCATTGGGCGAGCTGAACAAAGTGTTGAACTTCGGGAAAGTCTATCTTCATCCCGATGATAAACCTTTGTATCTGAGTCCTGCCAATGCATTGCTGCCCATCATGCCTGCGGCACAGGATCTGCCCGAAACTGCTTGGCCGCCGCCGGAAAACGGAGATTTTAAAGTGATTGAAACTCCGGGACATACCTTTGGCGGAGTCTGCTATTATTTCCCGGAACTCAATGGCGTTTTCACTGGAGATACCCTGTTTTCCGGATCTGTCGGCAGAACGGATCTTCCCGGTTCCGGCGAGCATGAAGATCTGATCGGTTCCATCCGGAGTGCGCTTTTCCCGCTGCCGGATGCAACCCGGGTTTTCCCCGGTCACGGAGAAGAAACAACCATTCAAATCGAAAAACAATTCAATCAATTTTTAAGGTAAGGAGGGAATGATTTATGTATCGTGATGGATTATCAGTTGATCAGAACCAGTCCGGGGCATCACTCCAATATGCGATGCTTGGTGTTTACGGCTGGATGACTCTTGCACTCGTTCTGAGCGGTCTTTGCGCATGGCTTGTCGGAACGACTCCCAATCTCACAAAAGCGCTGTTGACCGGCGGAACTTTCTGGGTGCTGGTCATTGCGGAATTTATTCTTGTAATGGTTATCAGTGCCGCGATCAATAAACTTTCTGCTGCGGTGGCAACGGCTTTATTTGTTGCCTATGCCGCCCTCAACGGGATCACTCTCGGGTTTATTTTCCTTGCGTACACTCATGAATCCATTGTACTGACATTCCTTGTAACAGCTGGAACTTTTGCTGCAATGGCGTTCCTTGGAACCGTTGCCAAACTGGATCTTTCCAAGATGGGATCGATCCTCCTGATGGCGTTGGTCGGGCTGATCATTGCATCTATTGTGAATATCTTCCTGCACAGTTCCACGCTTTATTGGATCTGCACTTATGCAGGGGTTCTGATTTTCACCGGTTTGACGGCGTACGACGTTCAGAATATCAAACGTCTTTGCATGGAAACCGAAGGTTACGGGGCTGAGGTCACCCGGAAAGTTGCCATTATCGGTGCTTTGACGCTCTATCTCGACTTCGTCAACCTGTTGCTTTATCTGCTCCGGATTTTCGGCGGCAGAAGAAATTGATCTGATTTTCAGCAATAAAAAAAACGGCAGTTTCTCCAATTTGAAGGAACTGCCGTTTTTGATTTTACGGGTGGGGATCAGTAAAGACTCCACTCCGGCTTTTTGGAGAAGCATTTCCGGATCACATCCATATCGAACTTTTCAGTCCGGTCATAGCAATAGATCCCGTTTTCCTCCTGTTCGATGTCAGTCAGCTGAGTATAGCAGTAGCCGGTGACTTCCGGGATTTCCAGAATGGCATCGGTCAGAGCGGCGATCCGTTCCATGGTTTCTTCCCGGTTCAGGGCTTCCTTGTTATATCCCCAGGAATTTGCCGTGAAGGGCTTTTTCCCTTCAGGAAGATATCTGACTCCGCCATACTCATCAATGATATAGGGCTGATTATTCCATGCTTTGATTTCGACTTCCGGATCCAGCATGGAAATGGGCTTCCTTTTGAGTTCTGCAGCCAGAGCTTCAGGCTCCTGAGCATAATGATGCACCGTCCAGAGATCAGTTTTGACATGCGTATATCCGGAGGTGTCATTGATGGGTCTTGTGGGATCAAGCCGCTTTGTCAGGTCATAGACATCCGACAGTAATCTGCAATGATCTTCCTTGTTGTAAATGGTGCATGTTTCATTGAAGGGAGTCCATGCAATAATGGAGGGATGATTATAATCCCGCTGAACGATGGTTCCCCATTCTGTGAGGAAATTCCGGAAACTCAGATTATAATTCGGGTCAGCCTTCTGGAACCGTTCCCAGAAACTCATTCCCCAGTCCGGATATTCCGCCCAGGTGAGATATCCCATTTTGTCTGCATAATAATGGAATCTTTCATCGAAGATCTTCTGATGGAGTCTTGCCCCATTGAATCCGGCGTTCAGGGAATACTGGATATCCCGGATGATCGCGGCATCATCCCGCGCGGTCTGCAAAGACTCCGGATCATATCCCTGATCCAGAACAAAACGCAGGTAAATGGGGGTGTTGTTCAGATAGCAGCATCCGTTTTCAATATGGATTTTCCGCAGTCCGGCATAGGATTTGACTTCATCAATGGTTCCGGATTCATCGGAGAGCGTATAAATGATATCATACAGGAACGGTGTTTTGGGGTTCCACTCTTTGGGCTCCGGAAGAGCCAGAGAAAGGGTGATCCCGCTTGCAGCTTTTACCGTTTTTGCGACAACTTCTGTTCCGTTATCCAGGATCCGGACTGTTAATTTCAAATTCCGGGGTTCCTGATAGAAAACAGGCGAAAACGAGAATGTCCCGTTGTCATAATCGGGAATGATCCGGCAATGTGCCATGGCTGCGGGATGAACCGCTTCCATCCAGACGGTCTGCCAGATCCCGGTGGTGCGCGTATAACAGCATCCTCTGGAATCATACCAGGGACTCTGTTTTCCAAGCGGCTGCAATCCGTTTCTGCCGTAATCTTCCACTTTCACAACAAGGTTATGCGTTGCTCCGCATTGGACGGCATTTGTCAGATCCACCGTGAAGGGGGAACAGCCGCCTGTATGGCGTCCAACTTCTGTTCCGTCAAGAAAAATCGTGCTTTTGTAATCGACAGCTCCGAAGTGCAGTAAAATCCGTTTTCCGGCCCAGTTTTCCGGAATGGAGATCTCCCGCTGATACCACATCATTTCAATAAAATCTGTAAATCCGATTCCGGAGAGTTTGCTTTCCGGACAGAACGGAACCTGGATTTTCTTCTCAAATCCGGTCGAATTTTTCAAATCCCTGCTGTCTCCGCTGCGGGAGAAATCAAAGGTACAGCTCCACTCTCCATTGAGATTGAGCCAGCTGCTCCGTTCAAACTGAGGACGGGGATATTCTGTTTTCAAGATGTTCATAAAACCTCCTTTTCTGTTTTGACATTTCAGGTTTCGCATGTATATTATATCACAATAACAGCGGATTGTACATAGGAGATATTGCAAATCCATGAGGATTCTTATCACAAAGCCCGGGAAAGAGACGATTTACGTTCACCCTGCCTATCAGGAAAATCAACCCCTTCAGCTTTTGATGGCTGGCGTGACTCATCCGGATCCGGGATATCACATTTCCCGTCCGGGAAACAATGGACTTTATGTGCTGGAATATGTGGTCAGTGGGAAAGGGCACGTCCGTTTTGGCGATATGAATTTTTCGCCTGTTGCCGGAGATGTTTATTTCCTGCAGCCCTACGCCTTTGTGGACTATCATTCCGACGAAAAAGATCCGTGGGAAAAGGTATGGTTCAACATCCGGGGTCCCTTGATCGAATCTCTCTGCAAAGGCTATGGCTTGAATGGTTTGATCTATTATCGCGGCTGCCCGCTGGAGAAAATGTTTCTGGAAGCGTTGGCACTCGCAAGAGAATGGCACGGAGAAGCTCATTCGTTTGCCTTGCAGATCCACCGGATCCTGGCGGCTCTTCATGATTGGAAAAAACAGCATCCGGAATATCAGAAATCCCCGGAAGGAATCTGTTTGAAAGAGTATCTTGATCAGCATTGGCAGGAAAAGATCCAGCTGAAAGATTTGGCGGAACTGATTGGAAAATCTCCCGTGCAGGTGCTCCGGATTTTTCAACGGGATTGGGAGGATACCCCAAATAATTATCTTCAGCGTCTGCGGAACGGCTTCGCTTGTCAATATCTTGAGAATACGAATTTTTCCATCAAAGAGATTGCCGGAATGTTGGGATTTCAGGATGAATTTTATTTTTCCAACTGGTTCAAGGCAAAAAACGGAAGTGCTCCTTTGACCTACCGCAGAAAGTTCCGTTGATCGTATAAAAATAAAAAAGCGGGGAAAACTCCTTGTTGGAAAGGTTTTCCCCGCTATCAATTTACCGGAAATTATTCAAGTGCAAAAATGTGGAATTTTTCCGGAGCTCTTCCGCCGGCGATCCCGGGGGTGAGCTGCATCCAGTATGCGGAAGCCGACATGGGATTATCGGTATCCATTGCAAGGAAGTTGAATCCGAACATACGCCCTTTTTCCGGTGTGATCGGAGCCATCATGGGCCAGGGGAAGGTGAATTCAAAGGTCGTAGTCTTTGCATTCTCATCCCGTGTGATCTGCGGCTTGTACCCTTTCCAGTCAACCTTGGAGAAACCGGTAACATGACAATAGAAGACCGGGCCTTTGATGGATAATGCAGTTGTCATGAAGAAGTCATCATCGTAGATTCCCCGTTTGCCTCTGAGCAGTTTTTCCCGGGCATCCAGATTGGAATCAAATGCCATCTGCAGGGAGTCTCCGGACCAGAGCATATCAGAAGAAGTGTTTTTGTTTGTATGGAACTCATCCCGGACCTGAACGGTGAGATACAGGTTTTTCTTATCATATCCCATCCAGAGTTTTGCAGAGCAATCTTCCGGACCGGTCCAAACACCTTTGCTGATGAAGTCGGGAACGTTCAGGTACAATTCTCCGTTGCTCAGATCCACAAGCGGTTTCCGGGCCATCATTTCCGCCCGGGATTTGACTTGCGGCACAGCATGAATGTGGAACATATCCGTTTTCTTGTAGACCTGTCTCTGGGCAGAAGTGTTTTCAACGGTCAGTTCCACGCCGGACAATGCCTCAGCGCTGCCGTTTTTCAAAGGAATCTGAATCTTTTTGATGCCGTTGCCTTCAATGGTATAAGGCTGTCTGAAATCGGCAAAGCGGTTCTTCATGGAAATTGTTCCGCTGACGGGTTTCGCAAAAAGATTTTTGACCAGAACTTCCAGCATATCGCTCCGTTTCAAAACCAGTTCCATGCTGACAGAGGGCAGTTCGACCGCTGCATCCTGCATGATCTTTTCTGTCTCTGCGGCAGAGCTGGAGGTCAAAAGATAAATCGGTGCAGAATCAAGCTGGATTTTCAGTTTGCCATTCACAATATCAGGCTTGATCTCATTTCCTTCCATATCCAGAACTTTCAGATTTTCCGGAACGCTCAGAGAGACTCCCGCTTTTCCGATCCCAGTACCGCCGTGCCACAGAGGTACGATCCGCTCTTCGCCATTGTCAAAAATATAGCAGGGAATGTTGGAGTGAAGCGACATGACCTTGATGCATTTTGCATTTGCCATGATCCGCGCGGTTGCGGCATAGGCGGCAACTTTCTGACGGGGGAACCGGTCAAGATACAAGCCGAAGTCAAATTCTTCTCCCAGTCTCCAGCGTTTCCACATGAAGTAGAGATAATGATGCACTTCCGGAATACTCTTGATCGTGATATAGTCACGGGCAACGTGTTCCGCCATGCCGACTCCATAGGGCGTGTCAACAGGGAGCGACTGCACAATGTTGAACCCTTTTTCATCAACTGCAATGATATTTTTGCCTTTGGAACGGGCGATTCTCAATGCTTCAAGCAGAATTTCACGGATTTGTCCGGTTTCGGAGTTGATGGGCTTGTAGCCGGGACCGTAAGTCGGCGGAGAGGTGTACTGGTCAATTCCAAGTCCATCCAGAACTTCAGAGAGCCCATGATTATACCAGAGATCCCGGAGAACGGGGTATCTCGGAAGCGATCTTCCATCCCCGCCGGAACACCCGATCCCCGTCAGAATGTTTTCAGGTGCAACGCTGCGCATTGCTTCACTGATCCCTTTCACCCGGCGGATGTAATATTCATATTCATAATTATTGCGTTCTTTCAGCAGGTCGATTTCCCCGATGATTGCCCAGTGTTTGATCTTGCCGCGGTAACGCTGGAACACAGCGCGTTCAAATTTTTTGGCGTTTTCCAGAAATTCCTGACTGTAGGGGAACAGTTTCTTTGCTTTGCGGTCACGGATCTCTTTTCCGAACCGGTGCGGGACGTTTCCGGTGGAGACTTCGAGTCCTCCGATGGGCTCCACTCCCTCCTGCATCAGGGCTTCCAGATTGCGGTCAACCTGTGTCCAGTCATAACTGCCGTCCATCTGTTCCACTTCGGACCAGTTGATGAACAAACCTTTGCTGCCGGCACCAAGGCGGTTGAGTGCAACCGCATATTCCGCATTATGTGCCATGAAGGTGATCCCGAAGAAGGGGTCTTTTTTCTTGTTGAACCGGGAGATTTTGACAAAGGAAACAATCGTTTCCAGTTTGCCTTTCTGCGTCTTTGCGGTCAGATGCACGCTGTAATAACCGAACCGGTCCTGTTTCGGGAATTCAATTTTCCGGAGAACTGTATTCTGCGCAGGCAGTTCCAATGTCCGGGTGAACTTCTGAACTTCTTTCCCCTGCATGTTCCGGACGGAACAGTCAAAGGTGATTTTCTGCGGTGCGGCAAAGCCGTTTTGGATCAGAAAATTGGCAAAAGGAGTCTCTTCGGGATAAAAAAGAGCCTGCCGTTCATCTGCACTTGCATAAAGAATTTTGATTTCGTTTGAAACAGGGGTCAGCGGTTCCAGAATGACATCCCGGAACTCTACTTCGCCATCCTTGGCAGATTTTCCGGAGATCCCGAGAGATACCCGGATCTCTCCGGCATCAGCAGGCGAAACAAAGCTTGCACTGAATTCTCTGAAACCGTCTTTGACTCTGCCTGTGGGCTTGCAATGATAGGTGTCCGCTTTGCGCCGGACGGTATAAACCGGATGAACAACCGCGTTCATCACCGGGAAAACTCCGGCAGGAGCTTTTACCCATGCAGAAAAACGGAATTCTCCGGTGACATTGGCGGCGATCCCCATGATCCGCTGCTGCGTCAGCGCACGCTGTCCGGCTTTCACAGTAAAGGTAAGCTTGTCAGCGGTCCCTTTATGGGGGGCTGCATCCGGGAGCCAGGTGATATTGCTCCAGGTCGGATGCAGAATAGAAATCCCGGAGGGTTTTCCGGATGCCTGACGGGGGGCCGCTGGCTCAGTTACTTTTTTTTTTGCCTGAGGAACCGGTTTTTCTCCAATCTCAGGCAGTCCTTCTTCTTTGGATTTCAAAGGAGTAACAGAAACATCATCGAACCAGACTGTTCCGTCCGCTCCATTGGCGATCTGAAGATAGATCTTTGCCATGGGGCCGGCCCCGGCAGGAAGTTCAATCACGGGGGAGACATATTCCATCCATTCCGTTTCTGCTTTATTCTGGCTTCTGGGATAAGTGGAGACAGAATAGAGAGATTTCTTGACATTCTGAATTTCAAGGGTAATAGCGGACCATGTTCTGCCCAGATTTTTTGTTTTTGCCATTGCGCGGACCTGAATGTATTTGCATCCGGCGGGAATGACAAAATTGTGGTAAACGATAGCCCGTTTTCCTTTTTGGCCCTGAAGTTTCAGCGAGGCTGAACCACCACCAGCAGTAACCGCTGTGTCGGAAATCGGCGGAATGGTATCTTTCAGCCATGAGGGAATCAGCCATTCCTGGGTTCCGTTTTCCATGTTTCCGTTTTTCAGCAGATTGTCAGCGGAAACTGTGCCGGCAGTACCGAGCATCAGTAACGCACATAATAGACTGTTCAAAGGAGATTTCATACATGTTCCTTTCTTTGTTATTTTTAAAGACTTGAATCAAAATACCATTTGTAAGCATTGGAAGTATTTGAAAGGAGCCAGAGCTCATTGCTTGCCAGGGTCGTGAAGGCAAAGATTTTTTGCGCTGCACGGACAGAGCCGTCAAGAAATGCACCATTCAATGCTTTTCCATGTGCTCCAAACTGTCCGAAACTGAAATTTTTGACTTCTCCCATGACATAAACATTATCTTTTGTACGGCTCGGATGTTTCCAGTTGTCAGAAAAAACCAGCATTTCTCCGGCATAACGGTTTGCCTGCGTTAATGACATAAAACCGGGAGAATTGTTCCACCAGTGAGGAAGTCCTGCATAGTTGATATAACCATAACTGAGCGTAACCTTAAAATGAACATAAACCTGTCCCTTCATTTGGGTGTCACTCGGGCAGATAAAATACTTTCTGGAAGGCGTTGTTTTCTGAAAATCCACATCCCCTGCGCCCGGGAGATAACCATTATTAAACAGCCAGCTCGGCCAGGGTTCTCCATCGCATTTATTGCCATTATAATAATATTCCCCGTACCTCGGAACAACAAAGTTATTATTGTCCATTGCATACATATTCCATGCAAGAGAGAGCTGTTTCAGATTATTGATACAGCTTGCGGCTCTGCCTTTTTCTCTTGCCTGATTCAGGGCAGGGAGCAGCATTCCGGCAAGAATCGCAATGATCGCAATCACCACAAGCAGCTCAATTAATGTAAAAAACTTTTTATTTTTCATGACAATCTCTCCTGTTAATAGATTTCTATTTCAGTTAATATTTTCCGGGGTTCTCCAGGAGTAACCTTGAATCCGCTCAGACGGATCTTTTGCGTTTTTACTGCCGGGAATTTCAGTTCGATCCGGCTGCCATTTCTGCTGGAAACCGCTTTCAACGGCACATATTCTTTACCGTTGAAATAAGAAATCATTGCGTCTGTCATACGGGCTTTTCCATTTTGGGAAATGACTGTATACAGCACTGCTTTGGATATGGTTTCTTCCTTCGGCAGCGTGATCTCGATCCACGGATTGTTATCATTCCATGCCGGACCCCAAATCATAAGATCAGAGGAGTGATCGGTTACACCATCGAACAGAAAGTAAAAGGTGCTCATCTTGTACATGTGGATCGTAAACCAGGATCCCAGGTCGGAAGAACCTTTGATTTCAGCAACATGAGCCGGGCGTTTCCCCTGTTCCCATTCACGGTAAATACGGAAATGGTCGATTTCCCCGAGTGCCACTTTGTTTCCGGGCTTTTTCCGGTCTGCTTTCATTCGTGCGATCCGGTTGTGAATGGATGCCAGATCTTCCACACTGTCAGCTCTCGTTTTGGAGCTCAGATAAACATGAGTTTCTGCCGGACCGAAATGATCGCGGAATTTTCCGCCGTTGAGTTTGACAGAACGCTTTTCTCCAAGGACATGCAGTTCCCCGGGCAGATTTCCATTGACCGTGAAATCTGCATCAAAGCTCATGAGAGAGGTGTTGACTGCGATCAGGACATATTCGCCTTTGTAGAATTTCAATCCTGCCTGGAAGTGTTCCGCTCCTTTGGGCGTCTGCACACTCACAGCCCCGGGAATCGTGTTTTCCAGAACAAGATCTTTCATCCGCAGCAGTTCCATTCCGACAGCATCCGGAGCAACGGTCAGGGTACTGTGCAATCTGGATTCCGCAAAGTTGTAAAGCTGGAACCCCTTGCAGTTATGGATCAAAGCCTGATAGATTTCAGAACGGTAATCATTGAATGTGGGTGCGGCATTTCCCCAGAGGAACACCTGCGGAACAAGCCAGGCTGTCTTTCCGAGAGAGGTGGCGGTTTTCATCCAATCCGAAATAGCCCAGCGGGGCTTTTCCGTGGAACCGTCCGCCATATAACGGATATAGCAGTCCGGCATGAGAATATCGCAGCCTTCATAGAACTGCTGCATTCCGTGGATTCCCCAGTTGAGCATCAGGTTGGGATGATAGGGGTCAAGTTCCTGCATCAGTTCATGCGCCTGAACAAACCACTGGGGATTATTTCCCCCGCGGCTTTCCGGTTCATCTGCAAAATACCAGGCAAGAATGGATGGATGTTTCTTCATTTCCGGAATGTACTGTTCCAAATGCTTTTTCTGGTCCGGCCGCAAGCTGCCGACACGGGTCGAGTGGGCAAAAATCTTCCATTCATGTTTTCCATTGAATTCCTGATAGGGGAACGCAATATTTTTCAACCCCATATCGGAATAATTCTGGAGCCCCTGATAGAAATTCTTCATGGATTTTGCCCCGATTCCGTAATTCAGTTCAGAGTTGAACGCATCTGTCTTGGGATCAGTGTTCTGGAAAATAAACCAGCCATAAGGAAGGAACCGCTTCCCGTCAACATGAGTGATCCCCTGGGCATCCAGATAAACTTCTCCCTTGAGATAAGGAAGTTTCCGGATCCTGAGGCTCCGCTTATGTTCTTTGCCGGCAGTCACTTCCAGAAAATAGGATCCGTCGGGAAGATCTTTTCCGGGAATGATCACTTTCACCGGAAGAGCATTGCCGGGATGTGTTTTGGAATAGTAGACTTTCCCATTCTGATCTTTCAGGGCGATCTGAAGCGATTCCGCATGGATTCCGTCAAGAGAAATCTCGGCTTCAATCGTTTTGTCCGGCATCGTTGCATAAATATTATTTCTGTATGCCGGACGAATCAATTTCAGAACGATGGGCTGATAACGGATGACAGTCGGAACCAACGTCTGTTTCAGAAGCTGTCCGGCAAGAGACCAGTAGGAAAGGGCAAGGAAATATTTTCCGTTTTTCACATTGGTCAGGGGCAGTTTGACCCGGGAAAATTTCCCATGCTGAAGGTTGACCGTTTTCTGATTGGAGGCAAGACATCTGAATTCCTGATCAAGCAGTTCGTATCTTACCTGCGCGATCCGGAAATTCCCGGTCAGGTTGATCAAATCCGCAGAAACTTCATGCACGATCTGTTTTGCTTTGTTCAAACTCGTTTTCCCGGAGATATTATCCACGGAAAACTGGAAACCGGCTGTCTCAATTTCCGGCAGAGAAAATTCCCGGTATGCCGCCGGCTGGGAGGATCCGTTCACTTTTACCCAGGAGGTGACTTCCAGCCCTTTTCCGGCATGACGGTTCCGGTTGATATTGAACCGCCATTTTACATTTTTACCGGGATTCAGAGAGGCGATCGGAACAGAACATTCCACCGTCCAGCGATCCGCAAGACGTTTTGTTTTTACAACCGCATGACTCTTCCATTGGAAGAAGGGAGTATAAATCCCGCGCCCGGTGTTGTCTTCCCCAAAGTTGACTTCCTGAATTTTTCCGTTGGGATTGATCAGAATTTTGTGATAGAGAAGCAGCGCCGGATCGTGAACCATGATGATTTCAATCGTGTCGTTCATCCAGAACGTTTCGGAGGTCCTGTTAAGAGACTCCCTGATGGAAAGATTGTTCATGGAGGGCTCCAGCGCTTCGATCAGGAAATAGAAGTTTTCTTTGTCGTATGCCATTTTGAAGCGGGTATCCGCCTGCGGAACCTCATGGGTTTTGTATTTGGTAAAACCGCTGTTCCAGGAAAGCTTTTTCCAGACCGGATCATCTCCGGAACCATTGATCACCGGTGCTTCTCCGGTGTATGCGATTCCCCCGGCAAAGGCCGCCAGAGAAACTGCAAATGACAACAAACAAAGGAACTTCTTCATTTTGTTACCTCATTTCTTCAGCGTAAACAAAATGTTTTCGTTGATCATTTTTGTAATGACTTTATTGTCTTTATCCTTTGCCTGGAAAAGAACGTACAATGCCATTCTGTAATCGCCTGCGGGCCATTTTGCAGTATCTTTCACCAGAATATTATCTGCCGGGACTTTCCAATCCCAGTTCATGATGAAAACGCTGCTCCATTCTTTCATCTTGTGCGGAATCACTTTGTTTCCAGTCACTTCAGCAAAATTGGAGGGAATATTGGGAACGTAAGCGACCAGTCTCCAAGCCTTGGCAGTGTAGCCTTCGGGACAATTGTATGCGATTTTGATTTTTACCGGTTCGCCAACCTTGACAACATTCGCGACAACCGTCGGCGTAAGCGCAAATTCTTTGTCATTTCCAAACGCAAAGACAGTGCACAGCAATGCCAACCCCAAAAGTAAGTTTTTCATACTCACAAACTCCTTAAATTATTTTTTATTACTTGCAGGGAAAATGGATGTTGACCCACCCAAGATCCTTTTTCTCTTCCACTATTATACCATAAAAAATGGAAATTGTCAATAATCAGATTTAATTTTTTTAAGATTTTCTTGACCCACCCGTATTTACAGTTGAGGGGGTGGATCAGGAAAATTAAGGCGGTTTATGCGCAGATCAGGGAATCAGTTCAAACTCGTAAAGTTCAAACCGGGGCTTTCCTTTCTGCCACTTGATCCGGCATTTGACCGTTGTACAGGTCTTGCCGAAATCCATTTCCAGACAATATTTTTCTTTTTTCACGGAAACCGGTTTCAGAGTGATCCATTTCCCATATTTCAGAATCGAAAATTCAGGCGCATCCAGCTGATTGCCGTAAAGACGCATTTTGCTGAACTTTGCAGTGAATTTCTTAAATCCGCACTCGATCCATATCGGCTGGGTATAAATCAGCGGACGGAACGCATAAATATTTCTCACCCCGTCAAAAAGCTTGTCTTCGATCACACAGGTATCGGTGTCGATCCGGGGAGAAGTGATCACTTCGATCCGGTGTCCTCTTTCAAAAAGAATACTCGGTCCGGACCTTCTTGCCTTTTCCGCTTCTGCAACTTTCTGACGGAACTCCGCCATGCTGATGAGCCCCTCATCCAATTTCAATGAGGTGAAGATCCGCACCTGATAGGGGGCAAGATTCAGAGAAACAGTTCCGTTTCTGACTTCCTGAACCCCCGCTTCCCGGAACAGAAACAATTTCTGATATTTCTTCAGAGTTTCTGCGCTGACAGTTGCCTTCTGCGCTTCCGGAGAGACGTTCGCAACGATCAGAAGGATCCCGTCCTTTGTTTTGATCAGCCGCTGTTCCACATCAGGATTATTAACCGTTGAAGATTCCGGTTCCACGGGCGCTGTCAGATAGGAAGAAAGACGGTCGATGGAGAAGTAAATATAATCCATGCCGAAATCCAGATCCGGCCTGGAGGCATGATCATAATAGATGAAGGGAGTCAAGCCCTGTCCGCCATTGCAGATCAACCCCCAGATCCACGCATTTGTCTCATCAAAGGTCGGATATACCGCGTATTGATTGACATGACGGTAGTTGAACACCTGCGGGGTTCCGAACAGCAGTTTATCTTTCCGGTTTGCTCTCAGGAACAGTTTTGCTGAATCCACGATTGATCTGACTGGTCTGCTCAGTTTCCGCTGTCCATTGTCCGTGATCATCGGCTGGATATAGGGATGGGGATTGAGGATATCAGCGCAGTTCATGAACTTGTCCGGCGTTGTGGTAATGATCATCACCGGATGATAGGGATCTGCTTTCTTGATGATCTGATAGACATATTCCAGGTAGATGGAGGAAACTCCATGATATTCCGGTTCATCCGCCAGATAATAATAAATGAAATCCCGGTTTTTGTTCTCTTCGATCCGTTTGTGAATGATATCAATCATCTTCTGAGAAGGATAAACATCCTGCTCATACTCTGTCAAGCCGGTTCCCCGGAGCAGATTCGGCGGTGCCATAAGAAGGGAAGAATCCACATTGTAAGGATGTTTTGCTGCGGGGGAAGGATATTTTTCTGCGAAAGCATCGCTGATCAGAAAACCGCCTTTTCCGCCGCCGCCATACCAGCCGAGACCGAATACCCGTTTGCCATTGATAACAAGACGTCCCGGTTTTTCAATCCAGACCATCTTCTGTTTGATGGGCTGCAGAATTTTGATTTCAGCCGTCTTTTCCGCGCTCTTTTTCCCGTTTGCTTCAATGAAAGCTGTCAACAGGAGAGATCCGGTTTTGACCGGGTTCGGGATATCGAAAACGGCTTTTCCGTTGCGGACGGGCAGTTTATAGTTTGTTCCACCGGCTGACAATGTAACTTCAGAAACCTTTGCGGAAATGTGAAGTTCCCCGGAAATCCGGGAGTGATCCTGCCCGGGGTAAAAACACTGGGAATAGAAGGGCTGTTGAAATACAAACTGAATCGGATCATATTTGATATTTGCTGAAACAGAACGTTCTGCAACCTGTTTTCCGTTTTGATCTGTCATGGAAATCCGGAAAACATGCTTTCCGCTTTTCGTAAACACCGCTGGAAGCTGAATACTGTTCTTTCCCCGTTTCAATGAGACAGGATGCTTCAGGATCCGGGTCATATCTTTTCCCTGAATGGTCAATGCCAGATCTTTTTTTGCAATTTCGGAATCAATCTGAATCTGAAGAACTCCGGAATATTCTCCGCCCTGTTTGTCATGCAGAGTTCCGGAAAGTGTTTTGACCGCAAAACCGTTTGCCGCCTCTTTTTTGGGAAACCCGCTCATACTGCGGAAATTACCGGGTTCACGATAACCGGATTGCAGCGGACTCCAGGAAGAATATTCATTGGCTTTTTTGCGTGTTCTGACCACGTTGAAGAGCCATTTCTGCTGCCATTCTGAGCTGGGGGTGTGATAAAACGCGATCCAGGGCAGGCGGATTTCCACACTCCAGAAATCTTTCCCATGGTATACCGCAGAATCAAAACAGCCGCCAAACGCTTCCGGGGTAATGTTTCCCGCTTCTTCATAGTACTGCTGCCAATGGATATTTCCGGCAGTGATCACAAACTGATAGAATTTTTCCTTTCTTCCGCAGGGAGCAAGAAACAGCTCCACAGAATCTTCGTACCAGACATTCTCCGATCCGGCTCCGGCTTTCACAACAAGATCCTGCATATTGGGTTCCAGACAGCGGATCCCGATATAGAGATGATCCCGGTCGCTCAATACCCGGAATTCCGTCTGAACCGGCTGCTTATTGGATTTATTTCTGCTCTTCAGCAGGGAGAATCCGGTTTGCGGAACCGCTTTGCTCCACGCAGGATCATCCAGTTTTCCATCCAGAACAAGTTTCCCTTCAAGAGGGATGACCTGTCCCGGAAGCAAAGAAATCGACAATAAAAACACGCTCAGAACGGAGAAAAATTTCATGATTTTCCTTTCTTATCTTACTTGATGTGGAAGGGATAAGCGGGTTTTCCCCACAACGCATCGGGGGCATTTTCACTCCCCAGAATCGTCGCTTTGATGGTAGGAATCAAATTCGCTTTCGCAGAGATGCTTTTCAGCGTGATCTCAGCACTCCATACCTTGGGATTTTCATTGACAGGATAGAGCTGAAGTTTGCTGGATCCGTTGATATTCAAAGGTGTAACGATCCGGGTGTAAAAGGTGAGGGAGACATCTTCCGCTTCTTCTTTGAGGTAAACGGTGAATCTTACCTTGTCCCCGGGCGCGCAATGCTTCTTGGAGGCAAATGCCGGAGATTCCACTTTGATGTAATAATCGGGCACTTTTACGACTTTGACGTATTTGAACCCGACTTTCAATCCGTGGATATCAAAAATCATATTTTCGCTTTTCTGTCCGGGCTTAAGTTTGCTGTTTTCATAATAGTTGATTGCAAACATGCCTTTCTGGGGATTCCCTTCCAGAACCATTGAGGCATTTCCGAGCATCGGCATCCAAAGCGCATGATATCCGGGCTTCAGTTCCAGCTCTGTGATCTCATATACAATATAAGGATATTCCGGAGAGATATTGACTTTTCTTCCGGATCTGGGTTTCCCCTGCTGTTTCTGTTCCATATAGAATCCGCCTGCCGGATTCGGGGTGACGATCAAATCTGTATTGTTGAACCCATAACTGTAATTGTTGGTTGCAGTTTGAATATTTTTTCCATCCTCGATCCACAATGTGTTGGGATCCGGGTTCAGTTTCATCTCTGCAAAAACCATTGACGCAGAAAGAGAAAGAATAGAAAACAGCAGTTTTTTCATGATAAATTCCTTTTTTACAGTTACCAGTTCCGTCCGAGAGGAGCACAGCTTTCTGAAGTCGTTGACAGGTCAGCATTGGCCTCAAGCACAGAAACTTGAACTGATTCGGTATGACCATCCATGAAGGAAGCGTTGACTCTCTTGTTGTGGCGTGTTTTTGCCAGAAATTGCAATCCGCTTGAATGGTTCGCAAAATGTTCTCTTCCGCCATAAGACGGGTCTTCGGTATCTGCCAGCATAATGGAGGCAGAAGTGGATTTGAGTTGTCCGGTCTTCTGAACATCTGTAAGATACGAGTTGTAAAGCTGCCCACCGATTCCATACTTCGGCATACCGTAGTTCACTCCGATGAAGTATTTTGTTTGATAGGCGGTGTTGGAGGGACAGCGCATGATTCCGTTTCTGATGGCTTCCGGCGGATGTTCCCAGTATGAAGTAAAGTTTCCGGTGATACCCACATATTCCCGGATCAGGTAAAGCCAGGGGATTGACTCATCTTTGCTGCCGTAGGTACATTTAATTCGGTACTCGGATTTATATGGCACGATCCAGTCATCGTAATCGTTGGAATACTGCATTAATCCGCTGGTGTGCTGTTTGATGTTATTGATGCAGGAGGCGGATCTTCCTTTTTCCCGTGCCTGATTCAGCGCCGGAAGCAGCATCCCTGCAAGGATCGCGATGATCGCGATTACAACGAGCAGCTCAATTAAAGTAAAATGTTTCTGGGGTTTATTCATAATATCCTCCTGTTTGAAGTTTATTTTTTCTTGACCCATTCATCTTTTCTGTTTATGCATAAAATTATAGCATACAAAAATCAGAATGTCAATATGTCAGAAGATTTTTTTCGAATTTTTCTTGACCCACCTAATATGGTGTGCTATATTATCAGAAGAATATGTTTTTTTGAGGAGTCTTATGTCTTATGGGGAAAACAGAATCAATCATTGAAGTTTTGAAACAGGAACTTATTCAGGGGAAATATCCGGTAAATTCCCGGTTCCCTTCCGAATATGAACTTTCCGACCGGTTCAGCGTAAACAAAAAAACAGCCAACAAAGCAGTCTCTCAACTGGTTTCAGAAGGATTGCTTGAACGCGGAAGAGGCGGTCAGGGAACTCTCGTCTGTTCCCTTTCCAAATTCCCGCGTTATCATGTCGTTTTTCTTGGAATCCTCCGTCACAGTTATTTTGCAAATCTTGGACACGGGATTCAATCGGCTGCTCTGGAAAATAACAGTATTATGAGTGTTGTTACTCCCACAATCGAACAGTTTCATTCTGTTTTGCAAACATTGAATAATTCCAATATTGACGGGATTATTACAGCCTCATTCGGGATGCTTCCGGAGATGAAAAAGCCTGTTGTATATCTGGAAGATCAATGCGGTGAGAGTCAATACCCCGATTATGTCGCATGCGATTCCTTTGCAGCCGGATATCAGCTGATGCAGGAGATCATTTCCCGCGGACACCGGAATATCGTGATTCTCTTCCATTATCTGAGCAATCCGAAACGTTTGCAGGGATTTTACACTGCCATGAAAGAAGCAGGAATCAGGGATTTCAAAGAGCGGACGTTCATTTCTATGGATTTCACCCAGGGGGAAACCAATGGTTTTATGAGACAGATCCTGAAGAAATTCCCCAATTTCACAGCTGTTGCCGCCTGTACCGATGATGATGCCTTGCGGATCATTAAAAGTATGAAACATTGCGGGATCAAATGGGAAAATAAAATTGCCGTTGCCGGGATCGGAAATATTTCATCGATCAGTTCTTTCTATCCAATCGCAACTGTGGAACAGAATCCGTTCCGGATCGGCGTGATCGCATTCCAGAAATTGATGGAAAAAATAAAAAATCCCTCTCTTCAGGTTCAGGAACTGGTGGATATCGAGTTGGTCAATGTCCAAAATATCCCGGTGATCAAAGATTGAAGATTTTTTTTCTGATTTTTTTTCTTGAAACTTGCATATTGAAAAGAGTATGCTATTTTACGGAAAGTTACAGGATCAACGGGGATGCACAGATCATCCCGGAACGGAAAAAAACGAGTGGATTTACAGAAAGAAACAGGAACAGAATTTACAGATATCCGCCCCTATCCGGCGGCTCTCACGATTGCGGGGAGCGACAGTGGAGGCGGTGCCGGTATCCAGACTGATTTACGGACATTTTCCGCATTCGGCGTTTACGGCTGTTCTGCAATTACAGCGTTGACTGCCCAGAATCCATTTGGTGTTGCCGGGATTTTTCCTGTTGATCCGGAATTTGTTGCCCTTCAGATCCGACAGGTCATTTCATGCTTTGAAATCAAAGCCATTAAAACCGGAATGCTCTATTCTGCAGAAATCATCAGAGCAGTTGCAGATTCTTTATCAGATTGGAAGGGGCCATTGGTGATCGATCCGGTCATGATTTCCACCAGCGGACATTCCCTGCTGCTGGAAGATGCCCGCACGGTTCTTATGGAGACACTTCTTCCCAAAGCCGCCTGGATCACCTCCAATATTCCGGAAGCAGAATATCTTTCCGGAATCAAAATCCGCTGCACGGAAGATGCCCTTGCCGCCGCGGAATATTGTGCGGAACGTTTTTCCAGCGGGATCGTACTCAAAGGCGGTCATGCGGATGGCGCGGAGGCTCAGGATATTGTGTTGTCAGCCCCGGGCGCAGAAATCTGTTTTCTCTCGGAGAAACGGCTTGATCTGCCGGAACATGCCACTCATGGAACAGGGTGTACCTTCAGTGCGGCTCTTGCGGCTTCGCTTGCATCCGGAGATCCTGCAGATTGTGCCGTCCGGAAGGCAAAACGGTTTGTATATGAATCGCTGGAATCAATCGTGAATCCGGGATATAATGTTTCAGCAATGTTTCCGAAAGGTTTGAAAAAATGAAATTTTTCCGCTTCTTTTTCTGTCTCTTATTTCTTATGATAGCTGTTTTGATTCCGGAGGCGGAAGCTGCCCAGAAAAAGGGGATCCGGTCTTCCACTATTGCCGGAAAACGCTATGTGGTGCTTGCTGATGTGGCGAAACATTACGGTTTGAAGATGTCTGTCCGGAGTAAGGATATCGTTCTTTATTCCAAATATACCCGGGTGGTTTTCAATCAGAAAAAACGCGCCGGCTCCTTCAATGGAGTCAACTTGACCTGGTTCTATGCCCCCTTCAAACGGGGAAATGTGTTTTATATTTCTGAACAGGATCTGTTCCTTCTGCTGGATCCCCTGATCCGCAGAAAATCCCTGCCCAAACGTCCGGTGCGGACGATTATGATCGATGCCGGACATGGCGGAAAAGATACCGGTGCGATCGGAACCAACAAGAAAAAAGAGAAAGATATCACCCTTGCGATCGCTCTGAAACTCCGGTATAAACTGATCCGTCTCGGCTATAAAGTGCGTCTGACCCGTTCCAATGACAGCTTTCCCTCCCTGGAACGGCGGGTCGTCCTCTGGAAAAATGCCCGTCCGAAACCGGATCTTTATATTTCCATTCATTGCAATGCCGCAGGAAATCCCACTGTTTCCGGAATTGAAACCTTCGCGGTGACTCCGGCAAACGCCCCTTCAACGGCAGATGCAAAACCCTCCGCAACCGTCTATCCCGGAAATGCCTATAATAAATATAATACCCGTCTTGCTTATGATATTCAGAAGGCAATGGTGAAATATTTTCCGAACACTCCGGATCGCGGGGTCAAACATGCCCGTTTCTATGTGATCCGAAATGTGAATTGTCCGGCAGTTCTGATCGAAACCGGATTCCTTTCCAACAAACAGGAATGTGCTCTTCTTTCCTCCGATGAGTATCAGAACCGGATGGCAAATGCGATCCTTTATGGAATTTTGACTTATTCCGCGAAAGTCCGCTGAGATATCAGGCGCGTTTCTTCCGGCGGAAAATCAGGCTGATCGCAAAAATCACACAGGAGCAGAGAACGATCGTCGCTCCGGTAGAGGTTTCCATCCACGGCTGGAACGAGAGAAAAAGTCCGGCAACGGAAGAAAAAATCCCGATGATCAGGGAGATCCAGACCATTTTCCCGTATGAGTTTGCCAGATTTCTTGCCGCCGCAGCCGGGGTGATCAGCATCGCTGTCACCAGAAGAACTCCAATGGCTTTGACAGAGAAAATCACCACCAGAGAGAGCAGCGCCGCGAAGAAATACTGGTAGATCCCAACCTTGATCCGGTGCGCTTTCGCAAGCTGAGGATTCAATTCAATGCAGATCATCTGATTGAAGGCAATAAGCTGGAAGATGGTGAACACCACCGCCAGCCCGAGCATCAGAAGAATATCCCGTTCGCTGATGGTGAGAATATCCCCATAAAGGAACATCTGAGAATTTTTCATGGCATCGGGATATTTGCTGACCACCGCCAGCCCGGCTGCTACAACGGCGGAAAACATGACCCCGATCACGGTGTCAGAGGATAACCCGCTGCGGTTCTTGACCGCCATGATCGCGAGTCCAACCACCAATGCCAGCGCGGGCATCGTATATTCCGGATTCACCGCCAGAACCAGCCCCGTTGCAACCCCCGCAAACGCAGAGTGTCCGATCGCATCGGAGAAAAAAGACATATTGAAGTTTACAACCTGTGTTCCGCAGATCGCCGCCATGGGGGTGATGATCAAAAGCCCCAGCAAAGCCATCCGCATAAATTCAAACTCCATGATCTCCAGCGGAATTTTTCCCAGAAGATCGCAGAGATATACCACAAGATTATTTTCCATGATGATGTTCCTTTCCGCAGCTGCAGCCGATATGAGGACCGAATGCCTGAGCAAGAACTTTGTCGGTCAGCACATTATGAGGTTCGCCCTCCGCAATCATTACCCGGTTCAGGCAGATAACATGGGTCGCATGAGCCATGACCGTGTTCAGATCATGAGATACCATGAGCTGAGTAAATCCGAATTGTTTCCGGAACCGTTCCAGCAGTTCACAGCAAACTTCCCCGCCTTTGAAATCGATCCCGGATGCCGGTTCGTCAAGAATCAGAAGTTCCGGTTCCTGAGATAATGCACCCGCAAGCATGACCCTCTGAAGTTCCCCTCCGGAAAGTGCACCCAGGGGCCGCTGTTCCAGATGGAGACATCCGGTTTCTCCCAGAAGATCATGGATTTTCTGTTTCAATTTCCTGCTGATCCCGAAACAGAGGGGGAGCTTCTGATGAAATGCTGCAATGAACTCTGTAACCGTCAGCGGCATCCCCCGGTCAAATGCAAGATGCTGGGGAACATAACCGATTTTCGGACGCCGGTTGGAACAGAATTCGATTTCTCCGGTAAAGTCTGTCTCATTCAGCAGAGCCAGAACCAGAGTCGTTTTTCCGGCTCCGTTCGGACCGACGATTGCAGTACAGCCCGCGTGAGGGATCACTGCATTGATGTTCTGAAGGATTTTTACCTCATTGCTGCCGACGGACACATTGCGGAACGTAACAGCATTGCAGCATTTGCAGTCGTGATCAGGAGGAAGTTTCATGGTTATCTCATCGCTTTTTTCAGGATTTGCAGATCCCGCCGGAACATTTGCAGAAATCCTTCCGGGGAATCATTTTCCGGGTTGGCATCCAGATGAATGATGGGGATTCTGCTTTCCCTGGCGATCCGTTCAGTCATACGGGAGGGCTTGCCCCGCTCTGCAAAAATGACAAAGATTTTTTCTTTCCGGATCTGCCGGATCAATTTTGCCGCTTCTGAGGCGGAAGGTTCCTGCATATCATGTTTGAAAATGGTTCCTTTGACTTCAAATCCGGCTTCTTCCGCCAGATAATCAAAAATGGAGTGCTGCACAAGAATCCGTTTTTTTGCAGGAGGAATGCTGGCAGCAAAATTCCGGTAATCTGTCGAAATTTTGTTCAGTTCATTGAAAAAACGGACCGTATTTTCTCCGATTTTTTTGGCAACCTGAGGCTTATCCGCAAAAATGACTCTGAGCTGGGAGCTGATCGATTGAACAGCCTTGGCTGCCATCCCCGGCGAGGCTAAAATATGTTCATTATGATGATGGTTGTGATGATGACAATGTTTTTCATTGACGCAGGGTGCTTTTTTTGTATCCGGCAGGATCCCTTTGGAGGCATCCACAATTTTTGCTTTCGGACGCGCCCGTTCGATCACACCTTCCAGAAAGCCTTCCATTCCGCCGCCGTTGAGCACCACGATCTTTGCGCCGGTGAGACGCTTCATATCCGCCGGAGTCAGAGAATAATCATGGGGACACCCGCTGATTGCCGGGAGAAGAACTTCAACATGATATCCCGGGATCCCTGCCATCAGAGCCTTCGTCACAGCCGTGACACTCCGGGTCGACCCAACAATTTTGACATTTGCTGAGACCAGAAAAGCCGCGAGCAGCAGCAGTACACTCAATAAACGTTTCATTCTTCTTCCTCCTTATCCTGCTTTTTATTGAAGCCCCATCCGGATTACTTTCCACCCCTGATCGGTTTTCCCGAGCATGAGCTGAACCAGAATTTCCGTATCCGGGATTTTTGCCGGATCATAACCGGCCTTCTTCATCTGTTCATTGACAAAGGGTGTGCGTTCAAAGATCGCTTTCCAGACAAGGATTTTTCCGCTGTATTTGTCAATGCTGCCAAGATATTGCAAATGTTTCAGTTTTCCATGACGCTGGCGGAAATTGATTGCCAGCCGTTCAAATGCCTCTTTGGTCAGCTGGCGTTTCGCTTCTTCAATGGAATGTTCTGAAAATTTTGCATAATCTCCGGTTTCGATCGCAAGGATGATCTGGCGGAAATATTTTTCGCCTGTCCCGGCAAGTTCCTGTTCTGCAACTTTCACAGGCTGAAAAGCCGTCCGTTCCGGCTGTTTTCCGGAATTTCCGGTGGCGCAGCCGGTGAAAAAGACGATTGCCCCGCAGAAGATCAGAAGAGAACAGAATTTCATGCCAGATCACCTTTCCGGATTACTTTTCCAACCGTTCCAGTGCGCGATGGGCAATATCTTTCCGGTACTGCATTCCGGCAAATTTGATCTTGGGAACGATTTCATAAACTTTCCGGATCGCATCGGCAATTCCTTCGCCGCGAACCGTCACACCGAGAACACGTCCACCGGAATTCACCACTTTTCCGCTTTCATCTGCAGTCCCTGCATGGAAAACATAAGCTCCTGCTTTCCAGGCATCTTCCAATCCGGTGATCACATGCCCCTTATCAATGGTTCCGGGATATCCGCCGGAGGCAAGAACAACACAAACCGTGGTGTCTTTGCTCCAGACCAGATCGATTTTATCCACTTCGCCGACCGCTGTTTTGTAAAGTGCATCGCAGAGGCTGGAATCCAGTCTGGAAAGAACCGCCTGAGTTTCCGGATCGCCGAAACGGACGTTGAATTCCAGAACCTTAGGACCGTCTTTTGTGA
The DNA here is from genome assembly GCA_017456805.1 of Lentisphaeria bacterium. Next base: position 12,845 of record JAFTIQ010000054.1, on the reverse strand, counting down.
CCATGATCCCGGCATAGATCACGCCGCGATAGAAAAGATTTTCAGCTTTGACCCCGGTCAGGAAGCGGTCAAGAACCAGCTCTTTGACGGTTGCCATGAGTTCATCGGTCACAACAGGCGCGGGGGAGTAAGCACCCATTCCGCCGGTGTTGGGGCCCATATCGCCATCCAGAAGCCGCTTGTGATCCTGAGAACTTGCCAGCGGAATGATGGTTTTTCCATCGGTCAATGCCAGAATGGAAGCTTCTTCCCCTTCCAGCAGTTCTTCAATGACGACCCGTGCCCCGGCTTTTCCGAAAGCTCCGGCAAAACATTCTTTGACAGCATCCAGTGCCATCTGGCGGTTTTCTGCAACGATCACACCTTTTCCGGCTGCAAGACCATCGGCTTTCACCACAACTGCACGGTTTGCATCATATTCCGCATTGACATAGTCCAGCGCGGGAGCTTCTTCCGTGAAGGTCTGATACTTCGCGGTGGGAATGCCGTATTTGACCATAAACTGTTTTGCAAAATCTTTGCTTCCTTCCAGCTGAGCTGCTTCTTTGGAAGGTCCGAACACAGCCACTCCGATTTCCCGGAGCGCATCGGAAACCCCTGCACAAAGGGGGGCTTCCGGACCGATTACAGCAAAGTCAATCTTTTTTTCCTTTGCAAAGGCTGCCACCGGTTCCGGTTCTGCTTTGATTGCGGCACATTCCGCAATGACAGAGATCCCGGGATTCCCGGGAACACAATAAAGTTTTGAGCCGGAGGGCATGGATTTTGAAAGCCAATAAGCGATTGCATGTTCGCGTCCGCCGTTACCAACAACAAGAATGTTCATACTTCTCTTTCCTTTCTACTTGAAAAATTCTATAACATGTGGTAATTTAAAGCATATTTCAATAATTACCAATGGTTCCGGCAAAAAACCGTAACTTTTTTTGAAAAAACTTAACTTTTCAGGAGAAAATAGCATGGCGACAAAGGAAGAACTCGCAAAAGCAGCACTGGAATACCACTCCCGTGCCCCCAAAGGAAAAATCAATGTCATCGCATCCAAGCCCTGTGCAACCCAGGAAGATCTCTCCCTGGCTTACACCCCCGGCGTAGCGGTTCCCTGTATGGAAATCCATGACAAACCGGAAACTGTCTGGGAATATACCGGAAGAGCAAACTCCGTTGCAGTTGTTTCTGATGGAACCGCAGTGCTCGGCCTTGGAAACATCGGACCGGAAGCAGGTCTGCCTGTTATGGAAGGAAAATGTGTTCTCTTCAAAAAATTTGCCGGAATCAATGCAGTTCCTCTCTGCCTGGGCTCCTGCAAAGGCGAAGATGGAAAAACCGATGCCAAAAAGCTCATAGAAGCCGTCAAAACTCTGGAACCCACATTCGGCGGAATCAATCTGGAAGATATCGGCGCACCTGCCTGCTTTGAAGTGGAAACCACCCTCAAACAGAAAATGGGAATCCCCGTGTTCCATGATGACCAGCACGGAACCGCGATCATCTCTCTCGCCGGAATCATCAACGCAATCGCCCTCGTCGGAAAGAAAATCGAAGAATGTAAATTTGTCATGAACGGCGCCGGTGCTGCCGGGATCGCTTGTGCTGAATATTATATCTCCGCCGGTGCTAAACGGGAAAACTTCACCATTTGCGACTCCAAGGGAACCATCCGCGCGGACCGTACAGATCTCAACGAACAGAAACGCGCCTTTGCCCGTCCCATGAAGGAAAAAACTCTGGCAGAAGCAATCGTCGGCGCCGATGTGTTCATGGGCGTTTCCGTCGGAGGAGCTCTGACTCAGGATATGGTCCGCACCATGGCAAAGGATGCAATTGTGTTTGCTATGGCGAACCCTGTTCCGGAAATCACCCCGCCGGAAGCTCTTGCCGCCGGAGCCGCTGTTGCAGGAACAGGCCGTTCCGATTATCCCAATCAGGTGAACAATGTGCTTGGATTCCCCGGAATTTTCCGCGGAGCTCTGGATGTCCGGGCGAAAGATATCAATGAAGCTATGAAACATGCTGCATCTCAGGCATTGGCGGAAATTGCAAGAGAGCCCATTCCGGCAGATATTCTTGCGGAATTGAAAGCAGCCTATCCGGAAGATGCCGCAGCCGGTGTCTTTGATGGTGAAAATCCCTTCAAGGCATCCTATGTGATTCCGAAACCCTTTGATATCCGTGTTGTTCCCCGGGTGGCTGCCCGCGTGGCGGAAGCCGCTGTCAAAACCGGCGTGGCTCAGGTCATTATCAAAGATTTTGATGCTTACGAAAAAGCTGTTGCAGCTGATATTGCCGCTCAGAGAAAGGCTTGAGATAATATGATCGTGATTCGTTCCATTCAGGAAATGCAGAAATGGTCCGATCAGCAGAGAATGGCAGGGGAGACCGTTGCAGTCGTCCCCACCATGGGGTTTCTGCATGAGGGTCATCTCTCCCTGATCGATACTGCCCGGGCAAACGGAGCAACAAAGATTATCCTGACCAATTTTGTGAATCCGACTCAATTCGGGCCCAATGAGGATTTCGATGCCTATCCCAGAGATTTGGAACGGGATCTGGAACTGTGCCGTCAGAAAAACGTGGATGCAGTCTTTGCGCCTGCCGCAACTGAAATGTATCCTTCCGATTCCTCTACATGGGTCACGGAAGAAAAACTTTCCAAGGGCCTTTGCGGGAAGAGCCGTCCCATTCATTTCCGGGGTGTGGCGAGCGTTGTGACAAAGCTTTTCAATGCCACAATGCCGCATCTGGCTGTTTTCGGACAGAAAGATGCCCAGCAGGTTGCTGTGCTCAAACGGATGGTCCGGGATCTCAATGTGCCTGTCAGAATTATCGTTTCCCCCATTATCCGGGAAGCAGATGGGCTTGCCAAAAGTTCCCGGAACAAGTATCTTTCACCGGAACAGCGGGAACAGGCTCTTTCTCTTTCCAGAGCAGTTTTTGCCATTGCTGAGGCTGTGAAAAACGGCGCCCGGGAAACGGCACCCCTGCTGGAAGAAGCAAAGAAATCTGTGACGGCTGCCGGGGGACGGGTCGATTATTTTGAATCTGTCGATGCTGAATCCCTGGAACCGGTCTCCTCTGTGGAACGTCCGGTCCTGTTCGCCGCTGCAGTATTCTACGGCGCAACCAGACTGATCGATAACATCGTCGTCGAGCCATGAAACTGTCCGGTATCCTCCTCCTGATCCTTGCTTTCCTGCTGAACGGCTGTTTCAGCGGGAAGGAGCATTCTGACGGATTGAACACGTCTGAACTTCTGAAGATGGAGGAGGAACGTCAAATGAAAGAGCTCTCCCGGACCGGTACTCTCCGGCTGGGAGTTTCTGCAAAAAATCAGAAAAACATTGCCGCACTGCAGAAAAAGCTGGAATCAAAAGGATGGAAGGTTCAAGTGATTGTCTGTCCGGAGAAACGGCTGACCGGTCTTCTCAGAAGCGGTGCGGTGGATTTGATTTTTCCGGAAAACGTTTCTGAAGAATCTGCCGCGACGTTCGGGTTTTACTATCTCAATCCCGGCATTTTGATAAAAAACAAATGGCTGTATGAAAAATTTTCATCTGTCAATTGATCATTGCGCCGTGAACAAAGTCTCCGTTCCCTCTGATACAGGGGAAATTTCCGTTCTGATCCAGTATTTCCAACAATTCTTTGATGGTATCCAGCGAACATTTATCTACTCTTATATAGGCGCTGACCTTATGCTTATCGCAGCCGAATGCCATGAAGCCGGCAGAGAGTACTTCCACATCTTTATAATGGAATCCTTTGCAATGAATGGTGATTGGGTACATCTCATAAGAAACATAGCTCCGGTAAAACAGACCTTCCATATTTTTTAACCCTTCCCCAAACTGTTTGCGAACGATTTGATTTAAAAAAACCGAACGCCTCCGAGCATCATCCTGAAAGGTCCGACCAAGAACCCACCTCGAGAACACAGGGAAGCGCCCGGCAAACTGTTTTGACAACAGTCGCACCGGTGTTTCCGTTATACTTCCGAGGTATTATCATTATTAACTTGGCCGGTTTTTCAGGACAATATCAGAAATTTACGGTATAAATGACTTCGGGATTTTTCAGGTATCCCATTCTCAGTAAGTTACTCCAAAAATTTGTTTTTTCAAGGTTTAATATTGAAGTTTTCAAATAAAAAAGGACCGTTTCATCTCTTCCGGGAGTGAAACGGCCCTTTGATTTTCAGGAAATTTAATTATAATTTCCGCAGTTCCAGCGCCTTCAAGCGTCCGGAATACTGATCTTTTTCTGTCGTTACGGAATAATCCGTTTCTGCAGAAACCATGTTTTCCAGATACCAGCCGCCTTGATAATCTGTGTGAACGCGCAAGGAATCCGGAATCGCCGGAATTCCGGCATCGGCAGATTCAAAGCTCAGCTCACATTCCAGCGCAGTGATGCTGTTCCAATCCGATTGCGCCGCTGCACCGCTGAATTTCTCATCATGAATGAACAGTGAGTAGGAGAAACTGTCCAGAACTTCCTGCCATGCCGGGGCATCCGTATTGCAGATGTTGTTGCAAAGCATTCCGTAAATATGATTGTTTGCAAACTTCAGCGGCAGTTCTTTCCGCCACTGTGCCGTATGGATCCCGTCAAATTCCACCACTGGCGCATCCGGACAGCAGAGAACCGCTGTATAAGAATCCGTTTCCACAGAGGTATAACGGGAACAGAAGAACAGATCCAGCATGGATCCGGGCAGAAGTTCTTCCGGTGTAACGATCCCGATATTCTGGTCAAAACGGAAGGTCCCGCCTTTTCCGGCAAAGGGAAACGCCGCATAGCAGCATTTCTTTTCCGGTGTTTCCGGGAGATCCAGACGGAACTGGAAATCGATCCGGGGCAGCGCTTTCCAGAGACGGATGATCCGTTCTGCTTTCCCATCGGAAAACTTCCCGGATTGCAGAATTTCCATATACAGATCACCATTGGAAATCAACTTGCCGGACGTCCCGGAAAGTTCTTCCAATACCCGCTCTTCACAAGGCTTCAGACCGCAATTTTCTCCGCCTTTCCCAGTGTCGATCACAGTTTCCCGGATCAATTTGCCGGATACTCCATCGGTCAGCAAAGTGCCGTCCGAAGTACGAAGTTCCTGAAGAGAACCGTCCGGAGAAAATTTCAAACGGAACGCATTCACCGTGATTTCTTCCGGAATCTCAGGTGCCGGATCCACCGGAACTTCATCATAAACTTTGGAAAATTCGGGCGTCAGCCGGATACTTCCCAGCGCGGGAACGTCTTTGACATAAATGATCCAGCGGTTCTGCCCGCAAAGCTGACGCGGGATTTCATTCCCCGCAGCATCTTTCAGAGAAATGAGATGTCTGGCATAGGAGCCCAGATACAGTTCAACCGCTCCCGAAACAATATGCGGAGTGCTGTTGCGGACAATCACACCTTCTGTTTCTTCCTGCGCGCGCTCTTTTGTTTTGTTTCGGCTGAGCCGTTTTGCTCTGCGGAAGGCATTTTCTGCATAAAACGCATTGCATGACCAGCTTTCTCTTGCACGGTCGAAACAGGCCGCTTTCAGAGTTCTGCCGTTATTCTCATATAATTTCTGCCAGCCCCAGATATTCAGCCCGAGCGTGTGATCCGCCACAAGCATCAGATGCTCCTGAATGATCTCATCGGTCATTCCGGTAAGACGCAGGGCATCATAGATCCGCTGAGCTTCCCTGTACTTTTTCAGCACCGATGGAACAGCGTTGATCCGGATGTTCCACGGGTCTGTAAGAACTCCCAGAATAACGGGAATCTGATCCCCATACTTTTCTTCCATTTCCCGGAAAAACGCGGAAGGAGTGCAGAGCTTGATCGGCGGGAAATCGCCTGTTGCATTGAGCTTCCGCACAAATTCTGCCATTTTCGGGGATGGATTCCGGTTATCCCCGCCATACTGAAGCAGGATTTCCGGATAGGGATAATTTTCCCGTTTCATGCGCTCTTCAAAAATGTGGAAGACTTCCGCACCGGTGAGCTGATGTTCCGGCGTGTCATCAGGAAGCGTCGTTCTGACTCCGAGATCCAGCTCGCCGAACAGTTCCGGAAAGGAACGGTAGCCGAGAAAATGACTTCCCATTCCATAAACGGGGTAGGGATATCTGGATTGCCAGGAAGTTTCTGCACGGTCATTGCCCAGATTCCAGATCAGAATCTTCCCTCCGCTCTTGGATTGCAGATAGAAAAGATGGGGCAGATCCGCCCAGGGAAGTTCCGTCTGAAACGTTCCGCATCCGGCAATGAGATATTTCAGCCCGGCTTCATTCATAATCCGCGGCAGCTCTCCGGCAAATCCGCCGATATCATCCAGAATCGCACATTCCACAGGAAAATGATATTCTTTTCCAAGTCTGACAGGCCGCATGACATTTTCCAGAAGCTCGGGAAACGATGCTGTTTCTGTAAGCATCTGCATATCAAATGCCATGAGTTCGATTTGCCCTTTCCGGAGCAATGCAAGCAGCCGGTTGACCATTGTTTCCGAACGGCTTTCCAGATAATTCCGGAAAAGTGCGGCACTTTCGATAGTCCAGCAATATTCCGGATCATTTTCAGCAAGCCTGATTGCCTCATCAAGATAGGTCAGCTGCTGCCGTTCCACTTCATCCGGCAGATCCGTAAACCCAATATCATAATGGGTATGATGAATCAAATGGATTTTTTCAAACATATTCCACTCTCTTATTTATTATTTCCAACTGGTCTGTTTCAGAACCGCAGGAGCTGTACGATTGACTTTCTGCACAAAATCCCAGATCTTTTCTCTCTGACGGTCTGCGACAGAACGATCCTTGTTTTCGATCCAGAGAGATTTTTCATCTTTCGGACTTCCAAGTTCAGAAAGGATTTCCGCCTTGATGGAGGCAAGAAGTTTTTCTCCTTCCGCAGCCAGCGCAGGATTGCTCTTTTTCAGCGCCGGGAGCAGCGTCTTCAGAAGAAGCATATACTCAAAATCTTCGCGTCCTTCCAGAATCGCTTCCGCCTGACGGCTGACGTAAATATCGTTCCCGCTGAAATACCAGGTGGAGAAGGTTCTTCCGGTGTAATCAAGTTCGCAGATATCTTTTCCCGCACAGGCAATGTTCCAGAACCCGGTCCCGATAAAGTTGTCAAACAGAATCCCCAGACGGGAAATCATGCCGAAATACATATAAGCATCCCGCTGACGGACACGGTTTGCGCAGACGTAGAGTCCGGTAAACCCTTTTCCGTTCCGCTTCTGATCCGCTTTGATAAAGGTTTCCACAAGTTCTCTCCTGTAAGTTCCGGGATTGGGCTGGATGATATCCAGTTCCGGATAGGAATAAACCTCTTCTTTGGGATTGAAGAACGGGTTGCCGTAACTGTAAAATTTCTTTCCGGAAGGTGCAACCGCCATTGTTACAGCCTTGCACCAGGTTCTCAGAAGTGCTTTCTGAGCAGGGGTGCTTGCTTCATCCACAAAGTGCAGACGGAACTGATCCACAGGCAGTTTATGAACGGTTTCAATATGTGCGGCAAGCGCGTTCAAATAGGAAACAAGGCGTTTGGTAAACTCTTCCGGGTTCTTTTCCGGCAGATAACCGAAATTCAATCTCTTATTCAGTCCGCCGCCTCCAAAAAGGGCATAACGTTTGAATCCTTTCATCCGGTTCAGCCATGCATCCAGTTTGGTGAAATCAAGGGGCTTCACCAGTTTGCCGTTGGCATCAAACATATCCGGACGGGCAAAGGGAAGTGCAATTTCATGACCCCAGCACAGATCCATCTGATACTCACGCATGAGAGCCAGCGCACGATTGAAATTCTTTGCATCAACAACGTTGTCATGACAGCCGAAATTGTTGAGATAATCCCAGGTCCCATACTCTGCTGTCAACGATTTCGGGAAGCTCAAAGCGTTTGCATGAACTGTGGCTGTGACAACTTTTCCGTCGGCAAATTTGATTTTGACAGGATAGGTTCCGGCTTTGGTATTCCGGGGAAGATCCACGCGGAAATAGAGTTGGCTGCTTTCTCCGGGAAGAAGATCGAACTGATAACTTCCGCCCTGAGCCTGCAACGGCTGAAGACGGTTCGCATTGAAGAAGTTATTGGAATCAACAGAGGTCTTCGTTTCGTTCACTTCCACAGGGAAGGGGGCTTCCACTGTAAATTTCACCGGCATTTTTCCGGAGTTTGCATTGGCTGCATTGATGATAAAACCTCTGATTTCTCCGGGGGTCATCTTCAGAACGGTATCTGCACTCTGCTTTGTCGGGAACGTGAAGGAATGGAACATATCCCAGCGGTTTCCGCCCCAGAGAACAAGTCCACGGTATCCGGCATCGGCAAGAAGTTGCTGCTGGAATCCGGCAAGTTTCACCTGTGCCTCATTCAGCGGAAATTCAGAATTTTTCGGATCAAACTGTCTGACAGATGCCGGATCTTTTTTGAGCTGGTCTTCCAGCGCATCCACAGAACGTTTGCTTCCGGCAAGACGGATATTTTCTCTGATCAAAGCCGCATCATTTTTGATCCGGGTCTGAAATTTGTTAAACTTGATGAATTCCAGCGTTGTTCCTTTGAACCGGGGAAGATCATTGAGAGAAACGGCATTTTTTCCAGCAGAAACATAAACTTCATCCAGGAAAAAGAAGGTGGAATCTTTATGCGGTGCCGCAATGAATTTCAAATAACGCGCCTTGACAGGTTTGTTTTTGGCTGTGACCCAGAACACTTTCGGACCATCTTCATATTTTGGAAGATCCGGATTGGAGGCAATCATATCGTCCAGGATCGCAAATTCCTCCGGCGTATTTCCTGCCATGACAAGGAGCTCTTCCGGAAGATGAACACTCCCGTGACCCTGGGATGTGTGGATCTTGATCTCTCCGATATCCATTTCTTTTCCGAGGTCAAAAAGAATGGAAACATAGAACTGACCATACCAGCCGACAGATGATTTATAAAAGTGGATCTGCCAGGTGTTGGTGTGCCCATCGGTCAAATCCATCGGGTCATTGGCATCACGGGTCAGATTGTAAAGGGGAGCCTGTTCATAAACAGCTTTTTTCCCGGCAAGAAGATTCACATCTACAGAGGTTTGCGGGATATCCTGATTTTTCAGAAGGTTTTCCACAGGAACCGCATGTTCTCCTGGTTCAACGGTGATTTCATCCACAAAGAAATAAGCATCTTGAGTGTCAGCGGGAGTGACAACAAATCTCAGATAGCGGGCGATGACCGGACAATTTTTGCCTTCGATCCAGAATGTCGTCTGCGCGCCCTTTGCTTCCGGATTCAAATGCTGATTCGGCTTGATCATTTCATCGATCTGCGCCAGCTTGTCAAGGGTATTTCCAGCGTAAACATGAATTGCCCGGGGCATCTTCACTCCGCTCCGTCCGGCAGAAGTATGAAGCCGGATCTTTCCGATCGGCTTTGCTTCTCCAAGATCAAAATAGAACGAATAAACCTTTCCTCTTGTCCAGCCGACTGATGATTTGTAGTTCCAGATCAGCCAATTTTTGATCTTTCCATCCGTCAGGTCCTTCGGGTCATTGGCATCGACCGTCAAACGGTAGTCTGGTTTCTGTTCAAACACAGCAACTTTTCCCGCAAGCAGATTTTCAGCATTTGCGCTGAAAAACAATCCTGCGGTAAGTCCGGTAAAAAGAAGATTCTTCAATGTCATTTTCTTACTCTCCTTGAAGATTTATTTTTATTTAATACAGTTCGCCAAGTTTGCGGAATGCTTCGCAAATATCGCGGATCGAAGTTTTGTTTGCCACTGGAACCACTTCACTCTGAATACATTTCAGACGGGGCGCCTGCCGCAGAAGTCGCATGACCTTTGTCCAGTCTGTGTTCCCGTCAAAAAGATTGATGTGGGTATCATACTGCCCGTCATTGTCGTTCAAATGGCAGTTTACGATGTGCGGGAGCATTTTTTCCTGGATCTGATCGTCATAAACGGGTGTTTCCCCGACAAGAACATAGCAATCCGCAGCACTGTTCTTTTCAAAGTTCCGGCCTTTATCCATCTGGTTTGCATGTCCGGCATCAAAACAGAATCCCAGTGTGTCACAGGGAAATGCCGCTTTGATCTCCAGCAGTTTTTCCGGCGTGTTGCTCCGGCACCAGATGTTTTCGATGCAAACCGTAACGCCCCGATCTTCGGCAACCGGAAGGATCTCATCCAGCGCGGCGATGGTATTGCTGATCTGCTGCTGCAAAGGAACTTCCGGATAATAATAATCATTCCCCGGATGGATCGTTACGGTATCCACTCCCATATCAGCGGCGATTTGAATATGGAGCTTATGCCGCAGAATCAATTGTCTGCGGAACGCCGGTTCCGGATTGTTCAAATCCAGATATTGTCCAAAGGGTGCATGCGCATCCACGAACGTAAGTCCCGCCCCAGACATTTCTTTTTTCAGTTTCGCGGCAAAGGTCACATCTGCCATGATCATATTGATGAGATCATGAGTCAGCACCAGATGTTCTGCACCATTGGCTGCAAATTCGCCCATGATATAGGAACGCATCTGCTCATTGGTCTTTTTGAACTCAAAAAAGTATGTAACGGGGACGTGGAACATGATAAAAATGACCCTTTATTAAAGAACGTTATACCAACAGCCATATTTCACATACTTGTCTTCAACCCGTTCTTCAATAGGCTTGATAATTTTAACATGACCGTCAGCATAGCCCATAGAAGCCTGCCCATTGTGACGTTTGAAATTGATTCTTGCCGGATCATATACGTTCAAACTCGCACTCCGGTTTGCATATACATCCGCAAATATGAACATGCCGGAAGGATTCTTGATCATGGTGTACTTCAACAAGCGGATATTACTTGCAATTCCATCGCAAGTTTTATTTCGGGTATACACACTCATTCCGTAGGATGTCCCCTGAAATTCATAGTATGTAGAACCATTGTATGCAATTCCCTGACCGGCATTGGCAGGATCAAGTTCTTTTGTTACAGAAGGACAGCGAAAGACTCCTTGCATGGCAGTATTTGCATACTGTACATTGTAGGCAGTACCGGAAATATATCCGTCTGTAACAAGTCTTTTTGCATAGTAGAATTCAGCACCGACATTAGAGTGGTTTGGAATACAATAATCTCCATTATCGTTGCTGTACTGCAAAGCTGCACTGTTGATTTGTTTCACATTGCTCATACAGGATGCTGCTCTTCCTTTTTCTCTTGCATTGTTCAATGCCGGAAGCAGCATTCCTGCCAGAATCGCAATAATTGCAATCACAACGAGAAGCTCAATCAAGGTGAAGCTCATGAGCTTCATGTCTGCACACAGACATGAAATTGTCTTACTGGATTTTTTCATTTGTTTTCCTTTCTCTTTTTCCTTCATAATTTCAATGAGGTTGTTAAATTCCTATACAGCCCCAAAATGTTAATTGATATACTTAGTATACATCAATTTTTATGTTTTGTCAAGAGGGCAAAATCTAAAAAATATGTTTTTTTGCAAAAAAAACGGACTGCGGCGGAAAATTCCCCGGCAGTCCGGAATCGTATATGAAATATTAGCGATATTATGACAATGTTCTCAGACGATCGTTCCGATGATTCTCCTGTTGATGGTAAAGGAATCATCCCCATTCCGCCGGGAAGCCAGAATTTTTACGGAATTCTCTCCCATCTGACGGGTGGGCAGCTGGATCCCTTTCGCACAAGGCGGACGCGCTGTGAAAAAGATAAAGGGCGTCAATTCAGAGCTTTTCAGAATATGCTGTATCGTTGTATAATCACCGTCACTGATAAATACCACGGCAGTATCTTTCCGGGAAGCCTGGCTTTTCAGATAAGATTCCAGTTTTGAGTATGTCTGGAGAGTATATCCGGAAAAAATTTCTGTTTTACATGTCAGGCTGGATTCCAAACCGGCGATCCGGTGAATATTTGTAATTGTTTTTTTAAACGTGCCAGCCTGACAGATCAGACAGGATTTGAATCCGAAAGAGTTGATATATTCTCCCAGCCGTCTGCCGGAACCGTAATCATCATATCCGGAGAAATCGATCCCCTGAATATCCAATTCCGGTTTGTGGTTGATAAAAACTAAAGGATAATTGGCAGGTTTTGCCGCCGCCAGATTTTCCAATTGACGCATATCCATGATGGACCAGACAATACATCCGGCGGAATCCGGATCGGAAAACAGATCCATGATCTGCTTGAACTGAGTCGTCCGGCTGTCGTTGGCAGAGAGCAGCTCAAGGGTCAACCCAAGTTCCCCTACTGCTTTATAAATACTCAGGAAGATATCTCCCTGAAAAGATTCTTCCCGCACCATATCATAAATGACGGCTACCCGTTTCCCGATGGCTGCCCCGGTAATTGCCGGCAATTTCTCCGCAACGAATGTTCCTCTCCCGCGGGTTCTCACAAGGAATCCTTCAGCAGCAAGCCGGTTCAATGCTTTTTTCAGTGTCAAATGGTTGATGCCAAGTTCTTTTGCAAATATCATATCCGCCGGCAGCTTATCTCCGGGATTCAAACGTTTTTCCTGAATATCCCTGAGGATCTGCTTATAAGTCTGCAAATACACCGGATCTGAAATTTTTGAGGATATGGATCTGTTGCCTGTCATAATTTCCTTTGTCGATTGATTGATATATCATCAATATATATCAATCTTTAGAATTTTCAACCGGAAATAAAAAAAAAGACTGCAAAAACAATGAAGTGCACCCCAAAAGTTGGACACAACTTTTGAGGTGTACTTTTTTATGGAAAAAAAACAAAAAAAACAGCGTCAGTACAGTGTAGAATTCAAACTTTGTGCTATATTAGATAAGCTAGAGAATGGTTTGAATTATTT
>JAFTIQ010000053.1 GCA_017456805.1 Lentisphaeria bacterium | reverse complement strand
GTACATTGAACTTCTGGAACAGAAAGTCAATGACCGTAACACCATGACCTTTGGAGGTACAAAATGAAAAAGAAAATTATTATCCTTGCCGTCATTATCGCCGCATTTGCGTCAAGCATTGCTCTTCACATCTGGGAAATAAAGAAAATCAATGAGTTTTCCGATACCTTTGAGACTCTTTCCCAGATCGAACTCAAACGCACTTCTTTGATGGTTCTCCAACAGCAGGTTTTGCAGAATGTGGTCCGGGAAGTGGAAAACGGCAAAAAACAGGAGCTGGAAAAACCGGACTTTAAACTGCCGGATAAATTGGATACTCCGGGAGGCAAATGATGCAAAAACTCCTCATCTTCATTGCCGGAACCAAAGGCGGTGTCGGGAAATCCTTTGCCGCTATGATGATGGCAAGTGCCGCACTGGATCTGGAACTGCCGGTGTTGATCTACGATACCGACAATGAAAACCGCACTGTTTCCACAATGATGAAAGAGTATTCGTTCTTTCTGGATGAAGCAAGTGAACAGTATCCCCTTGACAGCGTGATCAATTCACTCTTTTCAGAGGAAGAGAAAAAAGTGGTCATTGTGGATATGAAAGCCGGAACCAGCCGCACCACACAGGAATGGTTTTCATCCGTACCGTGGAACGAACTTAAAAGTGTTGATGTGGAAATCTTTGTCACGGGTTGTCTGACCAGTGATCCGGATTCCGTTAAGACTTTTGTTCCCTGGCTGGAGTATTTTCGGAAAATAGATTTTCCCGTCCATTATCTTCTGATCAAAAATGAAAAGGATGGAGAACTCTTTTTTACCAGTGAAACCTTGCTTGAGCCGATCATTCAGAAACTAAAATTACCGCATACATTTTTTGTATTTCCTGCCATTGAGCAGGAATACATCAACTCTCTCAATAATCACGGCGTACCCTTGCGGGAACATTATCTGGGTAATGCTCCGGATATTCTTAACACCATTATGCAGAGATCCCGTATGCGGAACCACTACTATTCCATCACCGATCCGATTGTGATGTTTTATGCTCAACGCATGGAAAAAACTCCGGAAAGTCCGGCATATCTTCATGCCAAACGGCGGACAGCCCTGCGGAAAGGAGAGATCAGGGATAAACGCTACACCAAAGAGGAATACACCCCCAAAACTGAAAAAGGAAATTGATTATGGCAGCCAGAAAACCTTTGATGACACCCGAACAGCAAAAGAATTTCAAAGAAGCTGTAGAAAAGAAACTTATCAACCCTTTGCCGTATGACCAGTACTGCAAACTTACTCCGGAGGAAGCGGAAAAAATGTTAAAAGAGGTAAATATGGGAACTCAAGCACCTGAAAAGTCAGCCCCGGCAGAACGTCCGGGAGCCAATGAACCGGCAACAAAATTTCAAATCAAAGCCATTGATGATGCCGTCAAAGCCGGAATTATTGAAGACCCCGGCGAAGAGGTCAGAAAGAATCTGACCAAAGGTTCTGCAAGTGAAATCATTTCAGAAATTCATGCGAAGCGTCCACCCGAACAGGCAACGGAATCCCAGAAAAAGGAGATCGACCGTCTGGTGAAAGAGGGGCGTATTTATCCCATGAAAAATGAAACTTATCACACTTTGTCCAAAGACAAGGCAAGTGAACTAATTTCCATCGGACGCTACAATGAAGGACAGAAAATCGTAGTGGAAGGTTTTGATCCCAACTATGTGGCAAGGCGGAATCAGCCCAAAACGCCGGAACAGGAAGCTGAACTCAAACGGCTGGTGGCAGAGAAACGCCTGAATCCCGTTCCCAGAGAAAAATGGGCAAATCTCACTCAGGAGGAGGCAGGCAAACTGATTTTCGTCGGACAACGCCGGGAGGAAGAAAATTCCTTTGCTCCGCCCCGTGACCATGAACAAACCAAAGAACAGGAAAAAACACCCGAAAAACCGGAAAAGAAAACTCCGGCAAAGAATAAAACATCCCGGTCATGCGGTGATGATATGCCCATGTGACAGGAAAACAGGAGTACAGCATTATGACGAAAAAATCAAACTTTGAACAGATTATAGCGGATATACTGGATTGTTTTCCGAAGTCCAAACGGCACATCTATGAACTTATGCTGCGCCGCTGCAACTTTACCGATCCGGGCGAACCGCTTTTTCCAGTAATGCTGTTTCTCCTTTTTGTTCAGGATAATCTGAAAGACGGCACATTGGCTCTGGCTGATGAAGTAAAAAGTTTATCAAAAAAGATCAAAGAAAACAATGGAACTGCCGCTGTTTCCGTATCGGGACCAACCAACCGGTTCTGGAAATATGCAGTTCCGATTCTTCTGGCTCTTCAACTTGCTTTAAGCATAGTTATTCTGGGAACAGTTTCGTTCCGGCAAGAGAAAACAAATTACCAATATGTGGCAAGTACCAATGCCGGAAGTGCCGAAATCCAATCCATAAACAGATATTGGGATGCAAAAATCGAACATATCAACAAGGAGAAAGTTTTTATGAACTGGAGTGAAATATTTTCCGATGACATTCTTAAAATCGTCATTCCCGCATTGGGAATATTGATCGTTCTCATCATTATTCAAATAATAATGGCAACTGTCGCGGTTGTAAAACTTCACCGCAGCAATTCTCAAATTGAGGAAACCGGCAACCAGTTACAGCATAGTTTTGATATGCTGATGTACCCGGGAGAAAATTTTGATTTACTCAATTTTCCGCAAAGCGACTCACCGGCAACCGAAGAAAAAGCACCAGTTGCTGACATTTCCGGATGGGGAGAAATAGATTCCGGACCTAAAAATGAATCGTAATACCCAAATAAGGACTTTTGACTATGGCACACATGACTGAAAATCAAGTTCGTCTGCTTCATAAACTGCAACTGGCAGATCTTCCCGCATTCCGGGACATCAATCCGGTAACCATCAATCAGGATGAAGCTGCGGAACTTTTCAAAAACAATCTTCCCATGTTGGAATACATCAATGCAGTAGCCCAGAATGAAGACCGGGAATTTGTGGAACACCGCTTTATCGGAGTTACCGAAAACAACTGCAAAGAACAGCTCCGTCAATGGTTGGACAAGGAAAATCTCACCTTGTTTCAGCCGGTCAATCCCTATTTCGGCAATGGGGAAATGTGGCTGGAATACTTTGCCCAACCGATGAAATCAGTCAATCTCCGGGCTTTGGAAGATGCGTTCAAACGCTGGGAGATCAATGTTCCCAAAGTACCGCTTCCCCCTGGCAGTAATGAACGCAGGAAAACTTTTTCGGCTCTTGAACTTGCTTTTGATGATTGTCCCAAAGAACGTATCGAAATTGCCGTCACCAACCGTAAAGAACAGCAGGAAAAAGAGTTCAACCGGGTTACTCCGGAACAGCGTGCTATGATCAAAGCTCTGCAAGGCAGCGGCAAAGCACCCAAAATCGACAGGGAAACCTATCTTGCCATGACACGGCAGGATGCCGATAAATATATAAAGGAATATGAAAATAATCCGGAAAATTCGTTTGAAAGTGTTACTTATAAAGGAAAAAGAGAAATCACTCCTCCGGAAGAGGCATTTCCGCAATTCAAAAAAATCAATCTGTTAAGTCATCCGCAGGCAGATTATCTGCAACGCTCTATTTTACGTGATCTGGTTGCAGAAGGACATATTGCCGACAGAACTACACAAGAGGAATTT
Organism: Lentisphaeria bacterium; assembly: GCA_017456805.1. The sequence continues at coordinate 86 of JAFTIQ010000053.1, read as the reverse complement.
TTAAGCAAACTTGAATACATTACATCCGATCAGGCAAAGGAACTTATCGAACCACATTTACAGAAAGCTGCCGGACTGGGCTTGCT
>JAFTIQ010000052.1 GCA_017456805.1 Lentisphaeria bacterium | reverse complement strand
CGTTTATCCATGATTTTGATCAGATGCGTTTAATCAAATCTTTGAGCAATGCGGCGAAAATTGACTACGCTACAGCAAAGCAAATTATTGCCGCATTTGTCTGACACTGAAATTCGCCGCATCCGGCTGTCGTGGAAGAGCTGACCAGTTACAGCAGTATGGTCTGATGGCAGATACGGATGCAGTTCTTTAGGAACCCGCATCCGGAAATACCAATGCCCTTTTCGTTCTTTACAATAACACTTCATTTTTGCACCTCTGACATGGTAGAGGGGCTTTTCCCGCAAATGTGGGCAAATTGTGGGATATTTGTGGAGCAAAACCAATCCTTCCACCGTTTTTCTGCAAGGTGGAAAAATTGTTGTAAAAGAGGTAATTTGAGCACAAAAAAACCGTCTTTACAGACGGTTGAATAGGTAAATGGTGGTGGGAGATGGACTGCCCTCGCTGCGCTCACGCACATCGCAAGCGATGTCGAACCAGATGATTCGACTCCACGATGTTTCACATCGTTCCCGTCTTGCGCCGTGATCTCCTCCACATCACAAATAAAAAAGCACCTCAGGAGAGGTGCTCTATTGTCTTTTGAAATGGTGGTGGGAGATGGATTCGAACCATCGAAGACATGGTCGGTAGATTTACAGTCTACTGCATTTGGCCGCTCTGCAATCCCACCACTGGAGCGGGTGAAGGGAATCGAACCCTCACAATCAGCTTGGAAGGCTGATGTTCTACCATTGAACTACACCCGCTTGAGTGTATCAACTAATATAATGCATTTTAGAAAAATGTCAAGTCTTAAATTGAAAAAAAATGCAAAAAAAGTGAAGATTTTATCGAAAAATCTGAAATGATATTCCCGAAAACGCTTCGCATTTCCTCCGTTTGAGATGATTTTCAGAACAGAAGAAAACACTTCAATGAAAAATCTTTGTGATATCTTTCTGAAAAAATTTGACAATTCCCCTTGAGTCGGTTATAGTACGCGTGAAGAATACTCCGGAGCATTGCGATCATTTTCATTCCGGAGAGAGCACAGGAGAAAATAAATGGAATTGCTTTTTGAAATACAATTTGACAACGGGACCCGTTGGAAAGCGACCGGTGATGATTCCTTGAATCTGCAGGTCAGTGATTATTGCGTTGTCCGGAAAGATTTTTATATCGATTATGCCAAGATCATCAAGATTTTCGGAGAATCTGCAAAATTTACTGATCTGATCAAGCCCACCCGGCCCCAAACTGTGGTGGATCATAAAGATGAACCGGCTGTCATTCAGCGGAAAGCAACCGTTGTGGATCAGGCTAAGGCAACGGAAAATCTTGCCCGGGCGAAATCTGCATTGCGCACAGCCGCTATGCATATCGAACAGCTGAATCTGCCCATGAAGCTGATCAATGCCCATTATTCTTATGATGGCAAATTGATTACAATTCAGTTCAGTGCAGAAGGACGGGTCGATTTCCGGGAATTGGTGAAGCAGCTTTCCGCCTCCTTGAATACAAGAATTGAACTCCGTCAGATCGGGGTTCGGGATGAAACTGCGGCGATCGGCGGGATCTCCCCTTGCGGAAGACCGCTCTGCTGCTGCAGTTTCCTTCAGGATTTCGCTTCCATCAACGTCAAAATGGCAAAAGAACAGGATCTTTCCCTGACCCCAAGCACGATTTCAGGGGTGTGCGGCAGATTGAAATGCTGTCTCAAGTATGAGCACGAAGGTTATCTTGAGATGGAAAAGAACATGCCGCGCCGGGGGGATTGCTGCGAATGTGCCGAAGGGAGAGGCAGAATTGCTGACCGAAACCTGCTGACTCAGAAAGTTGTTGTTGAACTGGATGATACGGGGCGAACCGTCACTCTGCCCAAAGAAGAAGTCCGGGTCGTTTATCCTGAAAAGCATAAAAAGCCGGCAGCAGATTCCTCCGGAAAACCGGAAAACAGATCCAGATAAGCTGTGAAGAGCACCGTTGATGCGTGAAGGTGTGAAGTTGAGCCTGTCGGCTCAGTGAAGTGCTCGCTGCCGCGAGTGCGGTGGTGCCGGAGGTTTTTTTGTGTTAGCGGCAGAGCCGGAGCGATAGGCGCACAAGCAAAGGATTGGCTGGGGAGGAACGGAGTGTACGGAGTTTGCGCCGGGGTGTCCGGTGAAAAGCCCTTGCGAACAGCCTTTCCTTTGCCCGTTCTGCCGGTAACTCCCGGAGGGTTATTTTCTGCCTGCAAGCTGTAAGGCGGAAATCACAAGAGAACGATCCTGAAGAAATTGATTTTCACCGGTAAATTTGACGGGCGGGGCAGTCTCAATAGAAAGACAGCCGTCAAAACCGATTTCCTGTAATGCATGGCGGAAGTCAACCCAGTCGATCACTCCGGTGAAGGGAACCCAATGCCGATCCTGGACACCGTCATTATCATGAACATGTAATGTTTTCAACATGTCTTTCCCTAACATTCTGACGGCATCGGCGGGCTGGATCCCGAATACAGCACAATGTCCGGTATCAAGACAGATCCTGAGCCAGGGACTGTTGATTTTTCTGACGAAGTCCAGAGAGGCTTCCGGGGTGGATGTGGGAAGTGCATGCATGGGCATATTTTCAAAGCAGATGATAACTCCGCATTTTTCTGCCTCGGTGCAAAGTCTTTCCATGAAGTCGAGATTGATTTCATAGAATTTTTCCGGATCCGGTCCGGCGCTTCCGCCGCCCCAGGGCATGAGGGGGTGGATCACAAAATATCTGCTTCCCAACAGAGCTGTTCCGCGAATCGATAAAGACATTTTTTCGAACCGTTCCTGTCGATCTTCCGGAGTGGCATCCTGAGCCGGCCATCGCCATGGGGCGTGAACCTGATATATGTTCAATCCGGCGGATTCAATGATTTTCCGGTCATTTATTACAGCGGTTTCAAATGCGGTCTCCCCGTTTTGGAACATGGGGGTGTCTGTATGAATAAATCCCTGATAATCAATACATTCATAGCCGAGAGAGCGGATATATTCATATCCTTTTTCTTTTCCGCAGCGTTTGATATAAGCGGCATCTTCTATTCCGATTTTCATTCAGGTGAGCTCCTTTTTTATGATATTTCCGGTAAGATAGTTCCATTTTGGAGAAATTGCAAGGGGGGAGTTTCGAAGGGCAGGAGTTTTCAGAGCGTTTTTTTATGATGAACGGGGAGATTTTATGAAAACATACAGATTTTCCGTTTTCCGTCAATTTTTTCCGTTAATTTTTCTGCAGGGTTTGAATTTACCTCTAAAAACATGATAATCCGGCGGGTTATCAACTTGACATTTTTGTCATATAACAGTATATTACATTTAAGTGGATATATGAAGTTTGACTTGGAAAAGGAAAATTTTTCAAGAAAATTTTATAGGAAAAGCCGGCTGAAGAGGATGTTGAATAGAAAAGCGGTTTTTCATTTTGGAAAAAGACAGGAAGGGATAAAGAGGCGGCAAAGATGAGGAAATTATTGAGGTTATTTGATATAACCCTTCTGCCCCGCAGTGTCTGGCAGCATCGTTCGCTGCTCCGGCAGCTGATCACGCGGAATATTGCACAGAAATATAAAGGGGCGGTTCTGGGATTTTTCTGGAACTTTATTCAGCCGCTTCTGATGCTTTGCGTTTACAGTTTTGTGTTCTGTTTTGTGTTCAAGGTCCGGGAGTGGGGGAATACCGGGATCAATACGCCCGGAGCTTATCCGGTGATCATGTTCTGCGGGATTGCTGCATACAATCTTTTTTCGGAGGGGGTCAACACAAGCTGCGGGCTGGTTGTCAACAATCCGAACTATGTAAAGAAAGTGATTTTTCCGCTGGACATTCTGATTGTCGGGCAGGTTTTATCCGGTTTTGCGACGGGGATCCTCTGGTTTCTGCTTGTTCTTGCCGGAGCGGTTGCGGTGTTTCATGAGATTCATTGGACGGTTCTTCTTTTGCCGGTTGTGCTGCTGCCGTTGTTTTTTATTACGCTTGGGGTTGGATTCTTTGTTTCTTCGCTTCAGGTATTTCTGAAAGATACCCGGTATGTGGTAACGGTTCTGCTTCAAATGCTGTTTTACATGACTCCGATTTTTTATTCTCTGGACAGGATTCCGGAGAAATATCATCAATTTTTGCGGCTGAATCCGCTGACTTCCATTGTTACGGAGCTGCGGAATATTTTTCTGTTCGGGAAGCTGCCGGATTGGGCGGATCTTGGGATTGCCTATCTTCTCTCTCTGATCATACTTCAGCTTGGCTATTTCTGGTTCAAGCGTACGAAAGGAGGGTTTGCAGATGTCCTCTGATGAAATCGTGCTTCAGGTGAAAAATGTTTCGAAATGCTTTGAAATGTATGAAAAACCGGTGCACCGTCTGTATCAGACTCTGTTTGCGGGGCACAAGAAATTTTTCAAAGAGTTCTGGGCGTTGCGGGATATCAATTTTGAGGTCCGGAAGGGAGAATGTCTCGGGATCATCGGCAGAAACGGTGCGGGGAAATCCACATTGCTTCAGATTATTACGGGTACGCTTCAATCGACTTCCGGCAGTGCTGCTGTGAAGGGGCGGGTTGCGGCTCTTCTTGAACTTGGAAGCGGATTCAATCCTGAGTTTACCGGACATGAGAACATCTACCTGAACGGAACGATTCTGGGGCTTTCCAAAGCTGAGATTGACAGGAAATATCAGGAGATTGTTGATTTTGCGGATATCGGAGATTTCATCCATCAGCCTGTCAAAACATATTCCAGCGGGATGAAAGTGCGTCTGGCGTTTGCGGTTCAGGTTGTGACGGAGCCGGAGGTTCTGATTGTGGATGAAGCGTTATCGGTTGGTGACGCTGCGTTTCAAATCAAGTGTATGACACACATGAAGAATCTGATTGCCAACGGCGTGACGGTGATATTTGTATCCCACAGTGTTCAGACGGTTCGGACGTTCTGTGACAAATGCATCTGGCTGGAAAAGGGTCAGATGAAGATGATCGGAGATGCGCAGACGGTTACGAGCCGATATATGGAAGCGTTGTTTTCCACCAACAGTCCGGCGCCGAAGAAGGCGGAGGAATCTGCCGGAGAACTTTCCGGAGAAGTGGAGGACGATGCACCGCGAATGGTTCCTGCCGTTGCGGGGAAACGGAACAATGCGGATCTGATCCGCTGGGGGGAAGGTTTTATTCAGGTTCACCGGTTTGCTCTGTATGGAGAAAAAGGAAAAAATACACTTTTGCTTGAGCATGGGGAGCAGATAACGGTTGTTCTTGAATCGAAAATTTTGGAATTGCCGCCGGAAATTGACCGTTTTTACATGGGTTTTGCATTCCGGGACAAACGGGGGATCGATGTGATTGCCATTGGTTTGGCAGAGCGGGAGATCTTCATTCCGGTCAAAGGAAAAGATCAAATCAATCAAGTGACGTTTACCTTCCGGAACATACTTCTTCCGGGAGAGTACATGCTGATTGGCGCGGTTCAATTTTTTGATCAGAGCAATAAACGTCATTATTTTGATTATGTTGAAAATATGTGCCTTTTCAGCGTGGTTTCAGACAGAAGGCACAACGGGGTGGTCGAACCGGAATCTTCGATCTCTGTAAGTTGATAACATTCGGAGGATGCTGAATATGGAAAATGTAAATTCAAAGGAATATTGGGATGACCGGTTTTCCAATAACTGGGGGACCCAGAACGGGCCTCGATATACTTACTTTCATGGAGAGGTCCTTTTGCGTCATCTTCCGGAATGGCTGATTGGAGAAATTTCCAACCGGAAACTTTCGATTTGTGACTGGGGCTGTGCGGAAGGGGATGCGGTGAATATTTTCACTTCCAGATTCCCGGAAAGCAAGGTCTGCGGCGTGGATTTCGCAGAAAGTGCCATCAAAAACGCCAAAGCAAAATTCCCCGGATGCAATTTTTCCTGCGAAAACTGGATCACAGAAAAACCTGCCGGAAAATATGATGTGATTTACAGTTCCCACACATTGGAACATTTCAGAACTCCGTTCCAGGTGATTGAAGATAATCTGATCAAACGGGCTGAGAAATATGTGGTTGTCCTGGTGCCCTTTGCAGAAGATCCGCAGAAAATGGATCCGGAGCATTTCTTCCGTTTTATCCCGGAAGTTATCCCCCAGAAGATCGCCGGTTGGGATTGTGTTTTCTACAAAGTGATCAATTCTCTGAAAGAACATGATCTCTGGAAAGGAATTCAGGTGCTCCTGATTTTTGCCAATCCCAAGACAGTTTCCGCTGATTTTACTCTTGCTTCCATGCCTGGCGAGGCAGCATGGATGAAAATGGAAGTTCAGGAAAAACAGGATCTCTGTGCTAAACTGCAGCAGGATGTTCAGGTCGAACAGACCAAGCGGAATCTTCAGAATGAACATGCAAAGGTGATCCTTGATCAGAATACACGTCTGAACAATATGCTTAATGCAAAGAATCAGACTCCGGATCTTCAGAAGGCTTTGACCGAAGCGCAGAATAAGGCGCATGAATTCCAGAAACAGCTGGAACTCAGCGAAGGAAAACGGAAGATCCAGGAAGAACATTCCAAAGTCATTCTTGATCAGAACAACCGGATCAATGCCACATTCAATTCCCAGCGGGAAAACCTTTCTGCCAAAGATGCAAAAATCGCTGAATTGCAGAAATCTCTTTCCGAAGCAAGAAACAAGGCTTATGATCTGGAAAAACAGATCTCCTTGAATGAAGGAAAATATCAGATCCAGGCAGAACGTTTCCGGATCCTGCAGGAACAGCAGAAACAGGCAAGTGCTCAGGCGGAAAATCTTGCCGGATTGCAGAAATCTCTGGCAGCCGCTCAGAGCCGCATCCTCGAATTGCAGAAACAGGTCGAAACCAATGAGGATAAACAGAAACTCCGGGAAGAACATTCCAAGGTGATTCTGGATCAGAATGCCAAACTCAATGCCATGGTCAATTCCCAGAAAGAGAGCGCACAGGCGCGGGAAGCCAAGATCGCGGAGATCCAGAAAACCGCAGCAGCCGCTCAGAGCCGTGTCCTCGAACTGCAGAAACAGGTCGAAACAAATGACGATAAACGGAAACTTCAGGAAGCTCATACAAAGCTGATCCTTGATCAGAATACCAAACTCAATGCCATGGTCAATTCCCAGAAAGAGAGTGCTCAGACGCGGGAAGCCAAGATCACTGAACTGCAAAAAGCATTCACAAATGCAAGTTTCAAAATCAACGAGTTGCAGCATCAGCTCTCTTTCGAAAAAGAAAAACATACTCTTTACGATGACCGTTCCAAGCAGATCTCAGCATCCCTTTCCGTTCAGAAAGAGGAACTCGCCGCAAAGGATACCGTCATCGCCAAGCTCCGGAAAGAGCTGGAAGAGAAAAGTCTGGCCGCTTCAGATTCTGAAAAGAAGATCGCGGAATACAAAAACGCTGCAGATAAGAATCTTGCGGCAGTTTCCAATGCGGATCAGGCGATTGCAGAGCTTCGCAAACAGCTGCAGGAAAAGGAAACCGAAGTCGCTTCCTTGAATCTCAAAGTCGCGGAATCTCAGAAAATCCTCGCCGCAAAAGAAAATTCCGTTGTCATGGCAAATGCCAGAATCTCAGATCTCCAGAAGACCATTGCGGCAAAGGATACCACGATTACCGCTGCAAACGGGAAGATCTCTGATCTTCAGAAGACTATTGCTGCAAAGGATACCACGATTACCGCCGTAAATGTGAAACTGTTTGATCTTCAGAAGAGTTCCATTGAAAAAGATGCCGCGCTCACCGCTGCAAACGGGAAGATCTCTGACCTTCAGAAGAATGTTGCGGCAAAGGATACCGCGATTACCGCTGCGAATACAAATATCGAAGCCGGAAAGAAAAATCTCACTGCAAAAGATGCAGAGATCGCAACCGCAAAGAAAGCGGCGGCGTCCCTCGAAAAACAGCTCGCAGATTTGCAGAAGAATTATGCTGCAGAACAGCGTAAAGTGCGCAGCCTTCAGGCTGAAAACTCTATTCTGAAGGTGAGCCGCGAAGAATTGTGGCAGATTCAGACAACCCGCTCCTATCGCGCAGTCCAGAAGATCAACCGCGTCCGCGCAAAGGTTTACAGTGCGCTCGGCATGGAATATCCCCGCGGAAAACAGCAGGTGAAGAAAGAAGAAAAGAAAGTTGCCGCTTCCGTTCCGCCGGTTGTAAAGAGCGGACCGAAACGTTTGAAAGATCTGCACGTCGGAGCTGTGATGGATCAGTTCAGTTTGAGCAGTTTCAAGCCGGAATGTGATCTGTTTACGTTCCGGACAGATGACTGGCAGGCGAAATTTGCGGAAAAGAAACCCGATTTTGTCATGGTCGAATCCGCCTGGAACGGGAATGACGGCGCATGGCAGTACAAGATCGGAACCTACGGCGGCAGTACCCGTGATGATCTGTTTGCCCTGCTGAATTATTGCAAAAAGGAAAGTATCCCGACGGTTTTCTGGAATAAGGAAGATCCTCCGCACTTTGATAAATTCAAAGAAGCCGCAGCACGGTTTGATTATGTGTTTACAACGGATGAAAACTGCATTCCTGCTTACCAGAAAGAGTGCGGTCACAACCGTGTTTATGCATTGCCGTTTGCAGCGCAGCCGCTTCTGCATAATCCTGTTATGACGGAAGCCCGGAGCAAGAATATCTGCTTTGCAGGAACGTATTATGCGACCCGATTCGCGGAACGCCGGGAACAGATGGACGTTCTGTTCAAGGCATCAGAAAAACTCGGACTTGAAATCTTCGACCGTCAGTTTGGCAATACAGGTCCTGGTTATAAGGATTACCTGTTCCCTGAAAATCTCCGCAAGTTCATCCAGGGCCGTCTGGAATATAACGACATGGTGAAAGCCTACCGCCGTTACAAGATCTTCCTGAACGTGAACTCAGTTGTGAATTCCCGGACGATG
>JAFTIQ010000051.1 GCA_017456805.1 Lentisphaeria bacterium | reverse complement strand
TTCATCTGAAAAGGCGTTTTTATGAAGCACTTTGTGTCTTGCACGCCTCTAGCGTGTCAAGCACACAAAAGTATGAAGCGGCACTGCGTGCCATGAAGCGCACCTTCGGTGCATGAAGCGAAGCCTTTTCAGGCTTCATTCACCATTTTTGCAAAGCAAAAATGGTGGAGTAGATGAGATTCGAACTCACGACCCCCACGATGCGAACGTGGTGCTCTAGCCAGCTGAGCTACTACCCCAAAAAATGTAATACCGGAAAAATAACGGAATCACTTTCTGAAAAACAGACTTATCTCCGTTTCAAAATCATCCGGAATTCCAGATCACGCTAAATATACCTCTCTTTTGTAAAAAATCAAGTGCAGTTTCTGAAAAAAAATTGCAGATATCGTGTTAAATACGGATTCAATGGAAAAATAACCTGCTTTTATCTCGTATTTTATTGCATTTTATCCCGTTCCAGAATAATAATGATTTCATCCCGGGAGTTTCCGCCTGTTAATGCGGAGTGCCGTGCCACGGAGGAGGAAACAACTCTCCAGCCTTCTTCCGCATAACGGTTCAATTCCTCTTCCAGTATTGCCAGATCGAAATTCGCTTCAAACCAATCATCGGCTTTGACTAATACTTTATATTCTTTTATGCCACGATTCCGGCTTCCGGAAAACTGCGGCTGTGTTGCTTCCCCGAAAACAAATGCTTTCTGACATGAGGAACACTTGATCGATATTCCAAGATATTCCTCGCCAAGATCATATTTTTCCTGACAAAATGGACAATGCACTATCATTGATATTCTTCCTGAAGTTGATTCGTTTTTCTTTTGTTGTAATATAGACTGCACGATTCCGTTTGTCAAATTGATTTTGGTGTTCTGAAAAAATCCTGTTCTGAAAAATAGTTTCCGCCTTGAAAAAATAGCGGTTTCGTGATAAAGTATCAAAAAAACGGAAAAGAGAAGGAGTCTTCAAAAATGAATACAGCGTTCCGTAATGACCTCGATTTTGAAAACGGCAGAAAATTTTATTGCGGAGAAGTCTGTGTCGTCGATTTGAAAGGATCCTTTTTCCAAATGGGCAGGCAATACGGAGCATTGATGCGGAAGGAATTGGAAAAAGTTTACCGTTTTGCATCTGCGAACAAGTCCGGATACAAATATCGGAATGCCCTGGGTGGGAGCGGGACTTCTGTCTGCGGTTTCCGGAAGTATGATGAATTTTTCCGGGGCATGAGTGAAACCAGCTTTTTGAGCGTGGATCAGCTCCTGACAGTCAATGCGGTGGAAGTGATCTATCTTGATTTGGTCTCCAGCGGCATGAGATCAATGTTCGATGCCTCCCGCTGCTCCTCTCTTGCGGTAAATGGCGCACTGACTGAACACGGAAAGAGTGTGATAGGACGGAATTATGACTGGATCCCGGAATTCAAAGAGATCGCTGATACTCTTGTGCTGACAGTGCTTCATCCTTCCGACGGCAGCAATGCTGTTGCTTCCTTTAACTGGGCTGGCTGTCTTTATATGACGACCGGGATGAACAGTGCGGGGATTTATCTTGGATTGAACAGCGGCATGTTTGCCGATGGAAATGTCTGTTCTGATCGGATCCATAATGTGTGGATGTTATGGGAAATGCTGTGGAACTGTTCAGATTTGGAAACGGTCAAACGCTGTTTCAATACGACCCGTTCTGCGGCTGGTTATTTGATTATGGCAGCCACCTCCCGCGAGACGGAATGTTTTCAATGGCATACCAAAGGAATGTGGTTTTCAGCGCCGCGATCTGGCAATGGAGATCTTCTTGCGGCAGCCAATCACTTTGCCTCACCGGAATGGAAAAACGATCCGCTGGCTTCAGATGACACCATCGCGAGCAGTGTCCGCCGCAGAGAAAATCTTCTTATGCAAGCGCAAAAATACGCTAAGATTTCTGTTGAGGAAATGAAGGAAATTCTTTCTGTCCCGTATTCAGAAGGCGGAGCGAAAGTGAATGGAACGATGTTTCAGATAGCGGTTGATGTTGAGTGTCAGGATTGGTATATCCGCACCTGTTTGATGAATGACTGGGCATACATTCCGCTTTCCGTTCTTTTGACCTCGGAATCTGCCAAATAATAGATTCCTGTACCCCCGGAGGTGGGGGCGATAAATATCTGTTAGGCTTAAGAACATGGCATCGTAAAAAGAACAGATTTTTGCGAATGACTGCATATACTGGCACGAAAGGGATGTCAGAAAATGGAAGTTTCATTGCAAAACAAATCTTTTTTCGATGGAAGCAAGAAGGGTTGCAATTCCATGAAAAAAGCCGTTATTTATGCTCGTCAGTCTTCTGGCGACGAAGATCAGTCAGCGTCAGTCGACCAACAAATCTTAAATTGCAAAAGACTCGCAGCTGATCAAGATTTGCAAATTGTTGATGTGTTTTCCGATCTCAACATCTCCGGTAAAACGTACCCCGATACAACCGAAGCACTGGCGTTGGCAGCTGTAGATGAAGCCTATAAAAGCTGGGTAAATAGCACCTATCTTAAAACGCACAAATACCGTAAAGGGCTGGCTCAGGTACTTGGAGTACTGAAAAGTGTGGACTATGTGCTGCTGGATGACTTTACAAGGCTGATGCGACCGCTGCCGGCGAGCTATCTTGAAAGTCATGTGGTACAGAAATTGAAAAG
>JAFTIQ010000050.1 GCA_017456805.1 Lentisphaeria bacterium | reverse complement strand
CGTCAGGCTTCGCTTCATACACCGCAGGTGTGCTTCATGGCACAACGTGCCGCTTCATACGGCGAAGCCGTGCTTCATAAAAGCCTGACGATGAAGCATTGTTTCCGTCTTCATTTCATTACGCCGCGACAAGCCGCTACCGCTCCACAATATGAAGCAGCTCCCGTCTTCATTTCATTACGCCGCGGCAAGCCATTTCATTCCGATATGAAGCACTTCGCTTACGCTCCGTATGACCTGTCATCCATAGCACTTCGTGCGACGGATGATGAGAAAATGAAAAAATGAGAGTTTCCGCTCAGCAAAGCCGCCCCCCGTATCGGAGTCTATATTCACGAAGCACAATATGCTTACGGAAAAGCAGATTTTTTCAAAGCGGTCAATTGATGTGTCCCCTAAAAATACAAAAAAGGCGGCAGGATTTCTCCCACCGCCAGTTATCATTCCGGTTTTTCCGGAGTGTTTTTCATTACCCCCCTATTTTTTCAGAGAACATGGGCCGTTAACACATCCGCCGGGACAGCACATGACTTCCAGAAAGTTTGCCGGAATTTTTCCAGACGCATACATTTTCAGCATAGCAATCGTTTTTTTATCGATCCCGTTGATTGCTTTTGCTTCAAGTTTGAAATCATCCTTAAATCCGCCGAGTTCAGATATAACGGCTTCGGTCACACCGCAGCTTTTGGCAAAATTCCGGGCGGTGGCAATTGCTGGACGGGGAATCGGCCAGGGTTCGCAGGCGATAACATCAATACTTTTTCCGGCAAGCATAGCAAAGAGTTCTTCAAAACTCAAGACATAATCGATGTTTTTCCGGGCAGCTTCCACTCGTTTTGCAACACATGGTCCGATAAAGACGACTTTGCATCCGGGATGTTCCCGACGGGCGATTTCTGCAGCAAAAACCATCGGACTGGGAGTGGATGAAACATATTGCATAAAATCAGGAACAAATTTTCTGACCAGCTCAACGTATGCCGGACAGCAGCTGGTGGTCATCAATTTTGCACCGGAATTCATTTTTTCCCGAAACTCTTCTGCTTCATGTGCAGTAGTATCTTCAGCACCGAGAGCAACTTCGATCACATCTGTAAAACCGAGTTTACTCACGGCGGTAAAAAGCTGTTCAATGGTTCCAGCGATCTGGGATGCCGCAGCGGGAGCGATCATCGCAACTACTTTTTCTTTCTTTTTCAATGCCTTCAATACATCCAGCATTTGCGAACGCTCTAAAATAGCACTGAAAGGACACTTTGCGAAACAGTTGCCGCAGGAGATACATTTTTCCATATTAATTCTGGTATGCCCGTCATTATCCTTATGAATCGCGCCGGTCGGACAGGCATCTTCACAAGGGACCGTGGTTTTGATGATCGCATGATAGGGGCAGACAGAAGTACATTTTCCGCATTTGATACATTTACTGTAATCAATAGTGGAAACCTGATTGACTACCGATATTGCCCCTTTGGGGCAGCTGTACATACAAGGACGCGAGAAGCAACCCCGGCAGTTTCCGGTTATCACCACTTTTGCACTTGGGCACTCGGAACAACCGGCTTCGCAGACAGACAGCGGAAGTTTATCTGCTACATCCGCCGGTTTTTCTCTGCCGATCGCTTCCTGGTAATAAGATTCAAGTGTCCGGGCTTCATCGGTTTCTTCTTCGCAGGAGAAGCCGAGAAGATTCATAAGGCGGTATTTAATAACCGCTCGGTCATGATAGATGCAGCACCGGCTGGAATGATCCTGCCGGGGACGCATCTCCACAGGAAAACGATCCAGTTCCGTTTCCAGAGAGCCTTTGTGAAACGCCCGGACGAAACGGATCATCAACTCCCGTCTCAAAAAAACAGAACCGTCGATCATCTCTTACTCCTCAAGCAATGTTCTCATTTTTTCACAGATTTTTTCAACAGTGGCATTTTCAATGACAATACCATTGAGTTTTACATAGGGTGCTCCGGAAAGATTTTTATCATTGCACAATCCCATGCACGGCGATGCTTTGACTTCGAATTTACCGCGCAATTCGGGTGAAACTTCATTTTCGATGTACAGCAGACGGTTTGCCCCCATCATATAGCAGGTGGTCCCGCAGCAGATTTCAAGCTGCATTTTTTTCATGTTCTTTTCTCCTTGTGTTAAAAGAATGTTATTTCCGTTTCCTTACGGAATTTCTGATTCAGTGCTGTTGATATTCTCCGGATGATTCCGCGGCGCAATTCCAAATCCTGCGGCAGGCTCGGATCCTGATGAGCTTCATTGACTTTTGTCCCGACAATGAATTCGATCTTATCGTGCTGCTTCATCATTTCAATGATCTTTCTGGCTGTTGCAGGAAGGGTATCGGCAGGCTCGGAATCCTCAAGGGCCTTGCATACCCGGGTGAGAGTAAGAATTCCTTCTGTCACCATTGCGACGCCCGGCAATCTTCCGGCCGGGGGAAGTTTATCATCTCTTCTGAGTTTTGAAATATCTATTTCAACTTTTCTGCCGATGACTCTTTCCAGAATGTTAGCAGTTGTTCCGCCGCATACGATCGTATGATCTTCTCCCAGATTGGCACACTTTGCAAAATCAATATCATGATCTTTATGAAACGGCGGACCTGTCAGGAGACGCATCACGCGGGGTTTTCTCATATAAATGACCATGCAGGAAATATCATCTTTGCAAATGTTTTTTGAAATTCCATAAGCCTGATATGCAATAGAACGCGCCAGGGAAAAAGAGGATATTTCAGGATTGCTTGAGATTCGTTCCCGGGCATATTCCATTTCTCCGGAACGGCGCCATCCGAAACGATACTGCGGGCCTTCTCCAAGCCCGGATTGAGTAACACCATCGGAGCTTACGATCAGCCGGTCCCCGGGTTCCATTTTCAACTCGTAACATTCCACCTGCCGGTCAGGCCAATGTTTGGAAACGATTGTTTCATGCTTCAGAGGCTGCACCTCTTCTGTACCGCGTAATTGAATATACTGCGGATTCCCCATTTCAACGATCCTTGTAATTCCGCCTAAACGCAGATCTATCATCGAAAAGGTGGAATAGCTGATTTTCCGGACTTCACAAACGGGCAAAGAATCCATGATTGTTTCCACAGATTGCAGCGTATCCATATTGGATTGCAGATAACGCAAAGCCATGGTGGTGGTCATATTCGCAAGAACATGAGCTTTGACTCCGCTGCCAAGCCCATCTGAAAGAACCGCAAGATAACGGTTCTCATCCTTCAGAACCTTGATTTGGATATCGTCACCGCACGCAGCCTGCCCGGTTTTGGTAAACTGGAACGATTCCATTTCCACGAACAGTTGCGAATACATTATTTTCCTCCGCGCCGTTCGTAACTTCCGGCAATCTCATTGAGAAGAATTTCCGTATCGGCTACATGTTCTCCGAAAAGCCGTGCAACCTTCTGAACAGTCAATACATTTTTGCGGATGACTTTGCGTGCCTTCTCAGCAATATGCTCCCGCTGCAGTTCATTCTTTGTAATATCTTGTATGACAGCTCCTGCAGATTTTCCGTGTGCAATGGAAAATACACTTATGTTAACGATTTTATCCTTCAACTTCTGATTGAATTTTTCAATTTCTCCGCCATTGCTGATGACACTGGAGAACAATTCAGAGAATCCGGGCAATGCAGTTTCGATCGCAATTGTATTCAGATTTCCCAAAGCATCATAAACTTCTGTCATGTCGCTCATGATCGCAAAATTCCGATTACATTCGCAAATATTGAGATCCTCATCAACCATGACCACTGCTGCAGGAATGAAACGGATCAGAGCATTGCTGGTACGCTCAAAGTTTTTCCTCAAATAGGTATGACACATTGCTTCTTCCGCTTTGTGCTGAAGCAAAGCTGTTGCGAATTCACGGCAGGTATTATAACCGCAAGCCCCGCAATTCAATTCATCTTCTCTGGAAAATTTTCCGACCTTTGCCAGGGCAACGGTAAGTTCTTTTTCTGAAGCATAACACTCCGGCAGGGATTCCGCTGAAAATTTATTTTCGATATGCTCCTGCGCCGCCCGCTTCGAGCTCGATTCCATTGTACTGATTTTGTCAGTTTCTGCAATAACATCCAGACTTCCGGCGTATGCCGCAGGAATGACAGGGCCATTAATACATCCACCCGGACAGGCAAGTGTTTCCAGAAAAATCTTTCGCTTTCCTGCACTGCCATTGTAGAAGCGAAGCATTCTGTCAAGATTCTCCAAACCGGAAACCGAGATATAACGGACCCCGCGGTTTTCATCACGCAAAGTATCGTTCATTCCGCCTTCGACAGCATAAAAACGCCCCTCCTCTGCAGGATCCATGAGGAGAGCGGATTCTTCTTCCGCCATAGGAACAATTCCATTTTCCTCCAGCAATTCCTCCAGGACAGCAAAGGTGACAGCAAGTGAGAAGATTTCCGGATTACGGTCAGCTTCGTTCTTCTTTGCCGCACACGGTCCGAAAAATACAACCTTGCAATCCTCACCGAACCGCTCTTTGATCATCTGACAATGAGCCATGACCGGAGAATAAAGCGGTGCAATATTACCGGTGTATTCGGGATGATATTTTCTTATGTAATCGACACATGCCGGACATGCGCTTGAAATAACAATATCCAAATCTGTGTTTTTCAAAAATTCGGCAGTTTGACGGCTGACTGCCTGGGCACCGATCGCGGTTTCAGCAACTCCGGAAAAACCGATCTTCTTCAATGCCGTTGCAAGCTGTCCGATCGTTGTACCGGGAAAATAGGCAGGAAAACTTGGCGCAATGGAGGCATAAAGTTTCACGTTCGTTCCAAGCATTTGCCGCAATCGGGGAAGCTCCGTTCGAATTTTTTTCGCATGGGATGGACAGACTTTTACACATACCCCGCAGGCAACGCAATTTTCTGCAATTACCGATGCTTTCCCATCTACAATACGAATTGCCTTGCAATGACAGTGACGAACGCATTTATAGCAATCCTGACATTCGTTTTCAATCGTATATACCGGCGCCGTCTTGATCATTTTTCAATACTCTTCCGCGGAAAATAATGCTCCATGATTTCCTGCATCACATCCGCATTTACATGTTTGTAGATTTTGTCATTGACAATGACAACCGGTCCATCAGGACAATTGTTTGTGCACAATCCGCCGGACAACTCAATATCCAGTTCATCTGTAAGCCCCCGCTGGGCGATAAAATCTTCAACGATTTTCACATTTTCAGCATTTCCTCTGGCAAAGCAGCTGCTGCCAATGCATATTGTCATTTTGACCCCCATATCAGGCTCCCTTCTCAGATTTTCCGAAGTTGACACAAGGCGGTTCTTCATTCAGAATCGCGGTGTTCGTTTTGGTTGTAAGAAATTCTCCGCTCCAATTCAGAATGCGGCAGATCCCACACTTCATAAGCTGCTCTGCTGTATATGCAGCTTCTTTATGAGGAACACAAAGAATTGCTGTCTTTACAGCCAGACGCGGAATAAGATTGCTCATTTTTTCCAGTTCAAAAACTTCATAAAAATTTGACTGAACAGGTTTTTCCGTAAACGCAGCCAGAATCTTGACAGCATCCCCGGCGAAGTTCGCCTGTCTTACCAGAATTTCACCAAGCACTCCCTTGAAAACAAATACTGCATCTTCAACATTTCCAGTAAATTCGTAATCCTCTTTTCTTACTTGAGAAATACGTTCCAAGATATCCATTTTGAAAATCCTTTCTCGAAAATCCCCCCCCGCTGGATCAGGAATGTGTTGCGGGAAACCTGATTCAACGGAGAGGGACAGGGAGTTTTATTTTCCGTAGTACGCTGCCAGATAGATCTCTTTGATTTCTTTGATCAGAGGATATCTTGGGTTGGCACCTGTACACTGGTCATCGTAAGCCTTCAAGCTGAGTTCATCAAGGTTCTTCAGGAAGGTTTCTTCCGAAATTCCCTTTGCATCGAACCAAGGCTTCATTGCCTTCGGAATATCCAGCTCGGCTTTCAGTGCTTCGATCTTATCCAACAGTGCGGAAACCAATTCATCATCATCTTTACCATTCAGACCGACATAGCGGGCAACTGCTGCATAATCTGCTTTCGCATTGGGATAATGATACTGCGGGAACGCCGCCTGCTTTGTCATGCAGTCAACCGCATTGAATTTGATAATGTGGTTGATAAGGAAGGAGTTGGCAAGTCCGTGCGGAACATGATACATACCGCCCAGCTTATGTGCCATGGAGTGACACAAACCGAGAAACGCATTCGCAAACGCCATACCAGCCATTGCAGATGCATTAAACATGTGCTCACGGGCATTTTCATTCATCGGACCGTTTTTGTAACATTCAGGCAGATTCTTGAAAATCAAACTGACTGCTTCATTGGCAAGAGCGTTGCAGTAGTCACTCTGCATGCAGGAAACTCGTGCTTCCAACGCATGAGTCAGAGCATCCATACCGGAAATCGCAGTCAATCCCTTCGGAAGCTTCATAACCAGTTCCGTATCGATGATCGCCATGCTGGGCGTAAGAGCATAATCGGCAAGCGGGAATTTCTGATTCGTTTCTTCGTCCGTAATAACTGCAAACGGGGTGACTTCAGATCCGGTTCCGCTGGTTGTGGGAACAGCAACAAACATCGCTTTTTTGCCCAACGGTTCAATTTTGACAATACGTTTCCTGATATCCATAAAACGCATGGCAATATCTTCAAAACTGACATCCGGCTGCTCATACATCAACCACATGATCTTTGCTGCGTCAATCGGAGATCCGCCGCCGACGGCAATAATCACATCTGCATCAAAGCTGCGGAGCTGTTCAAGACCTTTGTGTGCCAGCTGGATAGTGGGATCAGGTGTAACATCGCTGAAAACGTGTGTTGCAATTCCCATATCCGTCAATGTCTGAAGCATCGGAGCAAGCAAGCCGGTGGAATAGAGGAACTTATCTGTGACAATGAAGGCACGTTTCTTTCCGGCAAGATCTTTGATCGCAGTGCAAAGACAGCCATACTTGAAATAGATTTTGGAGGGGATCTGGAACCAAAGCATATTTTCTCTCCGTTTCGCAATGGATTTGATGTTCAGAAGATTCATGGGACCGACGTTTTCAGAGACATAGTTTCCGCCCCAGCTGCCGCATCCGAGCGTAAGCGACGGATTCAATGCAAAATTGTAAAGGTCACCGATCGCACCATGTGATGCAGGCGCGTTGATTATGACACGGCTTGCCAGCATCATGTGACCAAACTCGCGGATCCGCTCTTCATTCTGGGTATTGGTGTAAAGCACAGCCGTATGACCAAGTCCGCCATATTCCAACAGAGCTTTCGCATTATCGATCGCCTGTTCATAAGTATCAACTTTATAAAGCGCAAGAGTGGGAGAAAGTTTTTCTCTGGAGAACGGAACATCAATACCAACACCACAGACTTCTGCAATCAGGGCTTTTGTATTTTCCGGAACCTTTATCCCTGCAAGTTCTGCAATCGTGATTGCTGTCTGACCTACGATTTTTGCATTGAGCTTTCCATCAACCTGAATCACATTGCCAACCGCTTCCGCTTCTTTTGCATTGAGAATGTAACCGCCGCGTTTGATAAATTCTTTCTTCACAGCATCGTAAATGGAAGCCATGACTGTTACCGACTGCTCAGATGCACAGATCATACCATTATCAAAGGTTTTGGAAAGCAAAACACTGCTGACCGCCATTTCAATATCGCAGGTATCGTCAAAAACAACAGGCGTATTTCCGGGACCGACTCCAACTGCCGGGGTTCCGCTGGAATAGGCAGCTTTGACCATACCCGGACCGCCGGTCGCAAGAATCAGAGAAACATCATTGTGACTCATAAGGTAACCGCTCATTGCAACAGTCGGCTCATCAATCCAGGCAATAATGTCTTTGGGAGCTCCGGCTTTTACTGCAGCATCAAGTACGATCTTTGCAGCAAGACAGGTACATTTTTTTGCTCGCGGGTGGGGACTGAAGACGATACCGTTACGGGTTTTGAGAGCGCAAAGAGCTTTGAAAATGGCAGTTGAAGTAGGATTGGTAGTCGGAATGATCCCGGCGATAACACCGCGGGGTTCTGCAACTTTGATCATACCTGTCGCATCATCTGTTTCAATAATTCCGCAGGTCTTCAAAGGAAGATACTTGTTGCAGATATATTCGGACGCATAGTGATTTTTGATGATCTTATCTTCCACAATGCCCATACCGGTTTCTTCAACCGCCATTTGAGCAAGCGGAATTCGCATGTTGTTTGCCGCAAGAGCTGCTGCCTGGAAAATCTTATCAACCTTTTCCTGGGAGAAGTTGGCAAATTCCTTTTGGGCAACACTGACTTTGGCAACCAGTGCGTCAATCAAGGCTCTTTCCTCTGCCTCTTTCACTTCAGGGGCGACTTCGGGGGTGTTTTTCACTTTCTTGTCCATTTTAAGCTCCTTATGGTTGGTTTGATGATTTTTTATTATCATCTGATGTTCGTTTTTTATCATCTGCGATTAATATATCATCGATTTTTTAAAATACAAGCAGAAGATGTAAAAAATATTGATATTTTTTTATCATCCCGAAAATAAAACGAGAGGATTTTTCTGCGTAAACAGAGAGTCTGACAGCAAATTAAAAAGATATTTTTTTATATATAACTGTCTAAAAGAAAAAAGATTTGAAGAATATATTTTTCTTGCAAACGATGGAATTCTTCAGGCAAAAAAGCTCCTGTTGCTAAAAAACGATCATCTGAAAACAACTAAAAAAAACTTCACTTGTTTCGGAGAGAAAAAAAAGGAACGCAATATTTTGCGTTCCTGAAATGATTACTCATCGCAATTAAGCTCTTCCCTGCCCTCAGCCTTGTTCATCTTCGCAAACAAAACAGCGAGCCCGCCTGCGATCACTTCCCGTTGAACGATCACGCCCGGTGGAACATTCAGGCAGACATTGGAAAAATTCCACAAATATTTTATTCCTAAAGATACCATAATATCGGCAACCAACTGTGCTCCAACCGTAGGAACGCATATAATGACGACTTTGGGAGGGGCAAATTTCAGCCGCTTACGGATATCAGCCAAATCGTAAACCTCATGACCATGAACAGAACGTCCGATTTTTTCAGGAGATGAATCAAACACAGATTCAATTATGAAATTATAGGAACGGAAATCATCAAAATTCAATATAGCGGCCCCTAATGAACCGGCTCCGACTAATGTCGCAGAGGATGGTTTATCCCATCCGACGAATCTCAATATAGCATCAATAAGATCATTGACTTTGAATCCATGCCGTTTATTGCCGGGCAAACCTGTCATTCCAATATCTTTGCGCACCATGACATGAGGAATACTCATATATTTTGCAAGATCCGCACAAGAAACCCATTCCTGTCCTGAGAGTCGCAAATGGAACAGCTGATGCAGATAAGTCGGCATACGTCGCATAGCTGGTGTATTTAATATTTTCATATTGTTCCTTGTGTTAATCTCCGAATTTTTTAATATATCATCTCAAGTTGAAAAATCAAATCTTATTTAGAAAAAAATACAGTATATACGGAATTTTAGACACAACCTAATTTTTGAATTATGACCATATCAACGGTTGGTTCAGTGTTTTATGTTCATAAAAAATGCACTCCAAAAGTTATATCCAACTTCCGGGGTGCACTTCTTCGATCTTTTTAATCTTCTGTATATATTTCCGTTATTCCAGCGTGATTTCCAAACCGTAATCAATGATTCCATATGCATCTGTGTGATTCGGGGCTTTCGCTCCTATGAAATTCGGCTCCAGAAGAAATGAGGAGGGGCCAACTGCATACGGATTGATTTCTGTCATGTGCATCGGTCCAAGCGTATTCCGGCAGGATGTGGAAAGTTCCAATGAAAGCGTATTCTTACCGGGACGCAATAGTCCGGAAATATCCAGTTCATACGGCGCTGTGTAGATCAAT
The DNA here is from genome assembly GCA_017456805.1 of Lentisphaeria bacterium. The sequence continues at coordinate 7,389 of JAFTIQ010000050.1, read as the reverse complement.
GGCAATGTCGTTCCATTGAGATTAACAGAAAGGGAATTCGCTTTGCAGGGAGAGAATTTCAGCGTACGGAACAGTGCTGCCTGTTCTGTCGTCAATTCAAAATCCTGTGCAACATTCAAGTCTCCCGAGAAGAAAAGATAACCGGCGTCAAGCAGATTTCCAAGGGAGATCGTATCTGTACTGTTTTCCAGAATAAAGGGGCCGTCGGCAAAAGCTGTCCGCAACTGATCCGGCGTGATTTTTCCGGCGCGGCATTGGAAATCGCCAAGAAGATAAATCGCTTCGATTTCACTGTCGTAGTAAAGTTTATTGGATTCGCTTTCAAAATGTTTTGCCCGTTCCAGATGTGCCCGGATTTCCGGAGATTGATGGAACGGCAGGTTTATTTTGAATTCATTTTCGCCTTCTCTCAACATAGATTCGGGCAATTTCAGCACTTCAATTCCGCGGTCAATGAAATAACCGGAAAAATCATCCGGAAGTTTATTTCCATTCAAATAATATTCTGCTTCCGGATTCCGTTCAAGAGCCATTGAGAGTGCAGCCTTGGAAAAGTTGAATCCGGGGGCGCAGGTAAAGTGGAATAAGAGTTCGATTCTGCTGTCAGGAAGCGCAAGCATCCGCTCAAAAATCGTTAAGGTATTACAGTTTTCAACCAATTGCTGATCATCTTCGCGACGGTAATCTGCAGTATCAAGCAGCAGGACGTTTTTACCTGACACGACTTTCCAGTTTCCGGTCAGATCTTTCGGCTCAATTTTCGGGTATGTCACTGCTTTCAACAGCACAGAACCCCGGGCGGAAAATGTGTGGAAAAATCTGGCTTTTCCATTGACATTCAAATGCTGAATTCTGGAAAGGATCTTTCCGCTTGCCTGATCGATGCACAAAATTTCATCTGCAGCGTAAGGCAAGGTGATTTCGCACTTTACAGGAGATTCATTTCCCAGGGTATCCCAATGCAGCGGCGTGATTTTCCAATCACATTCGAAGGCATTTTCCGGGATCGCTGCAAAATCGGCAATGAAATACCATGTTTCATTTTTCTCGGGGAAGACCCGCCAGGTTCCGCGAATCTGACCGGGCGTTCCTTCCAGAACGCGGCAATCGATTTTTCTGATATCTTCAGGCGCGAACTCCGGCAGAGTTCCAAATTCATCAAATTGCGGCAGGGTTTTGAAAAATTCAGCTGTCTCTTCTGAAACAGGTTCTCCATCAATGCTGATTTTCTCAAAATCGTTATGAACAGAACAGAAGATTTTCCCGCCTTGCGCATGAAATTCTTTGAGCAGCGCAACGATTTTTCCGGAAATATTCAGAACCTCCGGCAGTAAAAACACCTTGTATGCCATCTGACCGATTTTCAATGTTCCGGAATCGACTTTTCCCAGTTCTTCAGTCAGAACCTCATCCGCGTAATGGAACGGCACACCGGAAACCTCCAATTTTTCCGAAAGAACAAGCATGGAACTCCAGCATTTTTTCGCAAGATCTGTGAAACACCGGACGCCATCTGCTGCGATATGAGCACTGGATTCTCCATGAAAAATCACCGTATCGCATTGGATTTTTCCGTTGGCAAGAATCGAACCCACTCTGGAAAAGGCATCATTCTGTTGCCGGATACGCTTCCACATGGGATGCTGATAGAAGACCGACATGGGATAATCCCGTTTCCGCAGTCCTCTCAGAGAGTATCCTTCCAGGTGCTGACAAAGATAATTGATTCCATGAACCATCTGCTGTTGATAGAGCCACTCCATACCGCGCATATTGAAATTCCATCCGCTGCAGCCGAAGGTTTCTGTCAGAATCTGTTTTCTTCCCAACTGTGCCGCAGCAGATACCAGCTGCGTATCTACTGTAATATAGGATTCCACTCTTCCGAGATGATCATTGCCCGGAATATCATACCCGCAATATTGCGGCATGATCGCGCCGTTGCTGTAAAGCTGCGAAGAAAAACTTTCTTCTCCGAAATGGTGCCCGGTCAGTTTCCAACCATGTGCTTTACACCAATTTCCGATCTGTTCAATATAATTTTTCCGGAAAAGCTGAGTGCAGAGACGGTAATACCGGACTCTGGTTCTTTTCCAGTTTCCGGTTTCATAAAACAATTCAATGATTCTGGGCAGCAGTTCTTCCTGATATGCAGATTGATATTCTTTTTCAATGATGAGGGACCAGGGTGCTGTCTTTCTGGAAATCTGGGGCTCGTCCGTAAAAATTCCGCTAATCCCGTCCCTTACGTCTTCCGGTAATGTCTGGTAGTAGTACTCATATACAAATTCTATAAATTTGCCGGTAACTTCCGCATCCAGATTATCGACATAATACGGATTCAAGGAGTAATGTACAATGAATCTTGCTTGTTCCGGTGCTGTTTGCTGAAAGTTCTGATCAAATGCTGCAATGATATGTTCCGGCAAAGGCATAGAAGAATCGAACCTCTCCAGAATATTCAAATATTTCTGCTGATATTTTTCGCCGAGGGCATTGACTTTTCCATCACCGAACCCGCTGGGCCATCCGTTTTCATCATAAAGATAGGGCAGCATTCCCAGTTTGAGCGCTTCCCGTGTGCAGAGGTTGATGCAGTCCAACCATTTTTTACCGAGATATTTTGTTTTCAATCCGCCACGGGCATGCATGATAAAACCGCCCATTCCGGCGTGATACATCTCATGGATTTGACGGATCAGTTCTGTTTCTTCCAGTTCAGCATTCCAGCTCCAAAACGGGATCGGACGGAATTCAGAAGCAACTTCATAAGTCGTAAAATCGTGATAATCAGAATTCATTTTCATGTCTTTCTGCTGTAAGTTTCAAGTGCAAGGTTAACTTAGCACAAATAGCCTGTTTTTCAAGCAGAAAATAATCGGATCAAAACAAAAATTTCATCCCCTGATCAAGCGCAGCAACCATCTCTGCCGCGCTGAACTCAAGATAAATTCAAACCACCGTTCCGTTCTCCAGCTGTCAGCTATGCTAAAAATGCAGCCCTTTACAATGCTTGTGAAAGCAATCAGGCAGATCAGATTCTTGGGGCTACATTTGAATACACTATTGAGAAATACTTCTTCTACGCCAGTGTAAAATGTTCTGCCAAAGGATTTCCTGCAAGGGCAGAAAAAATTGAACTGCTTGATAAACAGCCAGTCATTTTGAATGAATGGCAAAAGATCGAGTATATCCCTGTCCCCTATGACTTGCCCAGAAATTATTCCGGACCAGAGGATTCCATCCCGAAATCTGTTACCAAATAATAGATAACTCCGTATTTCAGAAGAGACAGTCTAAAGTAAACCATGTTTGCAGCGGACTGTCTTTTCTTTTAAAATAAATTGCTCATATTTTTTTGTTATTACAGTTAATACGCTCGTGTATGCGTTCTGCAAAATCTCAACTATCGGTTAAAAAAAAGAAAAAACGATTGAAATATTACTATTCGCAATTATATTATTCAGCACACACAATTTAAATAGGAGTTTTTAATATGCTGAAAGGTGTACCCCCTGTCATTTCGCCAGATCTGCTGAGAATTCTTGCTCAGATGGGACATGGAGACGAACTCGTGATCTCTGATGCTCATTTCCCCGCTTACTCCATCAGTTCCAACGTCGTCCGGATCGATGCGCTGACATCATCCGAAGTAATGGAGGCTATCCTTAAATTGATCGAACTGGATCAATACGTCGAAAAACCCGTTGTCATGATGCAGCCGGTCCCGGGAGATGAAATCGATCCCGATCTCATGAAAGATTGCCGTAAAGTTCTTGGAAAAGATGCCGATCGGATCGATTATATCGAACGGTTTGCTTTTTACGAACGAGCCAGAAAAACTTTTGCCGTCGTTCTGACCGGTGAAGGAAGAAAATATGGTAATATCATTATTAAAAAAGGCGTAACAATGCCCTGAAAAAAGGAGATCCTGCTATGGAAGGCGGAAAAAAAAACTGGTACTTTCCCGATGGCTATCTGCCGGAAAAAAATCCGGACAGCTCAATGATCGCTCACGAAGCTCTCATGCTGTTCAATACTCATGAGAAGCCCGTCGAAGTAAAAATCGATGTTTATTACAGTGACCGGGATCCTGTCAAAGATATTCCCGTAACTGTTCCGCCGGAACGGATTATTTCTCTGCGGATGGATCTTGCAGAAGATCTGGGCGGACATCAGATCCCGCTTTTGACGCAATATGCTTTGAGAATCAGAGCAAGCGAACCGATTGTCGTTCAATTCGGCAGATTGGATACAACTCAGTCAAACATGTCCTACTATCTGGGTGCCGGATGGTGTGAATAACCTGGCCCCCGCCGTTTTTTGCATATTGCATAAACAAAAAAAGGCTGTCACCGAAGCAATAAGCCGATGACAGCCTTTTGTGAAAACAGAAGAATAATTATTCTTTTTCCTCTGCCGGAATTTCCTTGTCAACAATAGAGCAGATGCAGGAATCGGACCACACGTTGACTCCGGTTTCAATCATATCGATGATTGCATAAATCGGAAGAATGATCCCCATGATACCGATCGGTGCATTCATTCCAGCCATCAGAGAAAGAGTCAGGAAGTAACATCCCATGGGAACTCCGGCGTTTCCAATCGCGGAAATCACAGAAATCAGAATCCAGAAAAGAATCGTTGTAAATGTGATCGGAGTTCCACCATTCTGAAGAACAAACAGAGAGGTTACCAGAATAAATGCGGCACAGCCATTCATGTTGATGGTGCAGCAAATCGGAAGAATAAAGCGGGAGACTTCTTTTTTCACGTTCAAATTGTTTTCCGCAGAAGCAATGGTCATGGGCAAAGTTGCTGTTGAACTCTTGGTAAACAGAGCCATCATTACAGCAGGCAGCATTCCATGGAAAACTTTCAGAGGATTCAAACCGCGGACAAGCAGGAACAACGGCAGAATAATAAAGAACTGAATCAGGTTTCCGGCAAGGACAACCGTCACATACTTAACCAGGGATTCCGCTGCAACGCCAGCTGTAATCTGTGCAGAAAGCTGAGCGGAAAATGCAACGATACCAAGGGGAAGTGTCCAGACCAAAGCCTTGATCAAAGCAAACAGAACTTCCTGCATTCCAAGGATTCCCTTCAAGAGAACCTGAATGTTTTCGGAATCTTTCAAATAAGCAAGAACCAATCCGATCGCTGCAGAAACAAGCAGAATACTCAGCACGTTTCCGGAAGAAATGGGACCAAGCACATTGTCAGGAATCACAGAAAGAATGTGATCATAATAATTAACAGATCCAAGATTTGCCGGAACTTCTGTCTGTCCTTTCTGAATCAATTCCGCCGGGAGATTTCCGGGTTTGATCGTAACATACAGAATAGCACTAACCGCGGAAGCTGCAATTGTTGTCAAAATCGTATATACAATTGTGTGAAGAAAAATTTTGCCTGTATTTTTCTTCGTTCCAAGCATGGCAAGAGTCGTCATGATCGCCAGGGCAATGGTCGGAACAGCAACAAACTTGAACAATCTGGTGTAGATCGTTGCGATAAAGTTGAAAAATTCCGTAAGCCAGCTGCAATTGACAAAACCGAGACATGCACCAATGATCAACGCTGCCATCCAAATAATGAATTGCTTTCCGTTGAAACCAATTTTCTTTTTCGTGTTTTCCATAATGAATCCTTGTGTTTGGAGGTTTGAAGAGATTAATTTAGCACATTTTTGAGAAAATTCAATCATCTGCCGCATTTTCTGTTTGAAAATATTTTCTGTAAGGATATATTTCAACGAAAACAAAATCAGCCGTCCGGGAGAACATTATGCAGAAAAAGCCAGAAGAAAAAATCGCACCTTACATGCGGCGCACCTTCCTCCCGGATATTGCAGCGCTGGATAAAAAGGATTTTTCAACGGATCATATAACCCTTTCTATGCTGCAGGAAGCTTATTGGCACGGCTATTTCCCCTGGCCGGAAGATTCTGCTTCCGAAAAGATCCCATGGGTCCATCCCAAATTCCGCGGCTTACTTCCCCTGCCCTGTTTTCATATCCCGCATACGGTCAAAAGGCTTTTGAAAAAAGGACCGTTTGAACTGAGAATCGATACAGCATTTGAAGAGGTGCTTCATCAATGTGCCCACCGGAACGATGGTGAAGAAACTTGGATCACACCGGAAATTCACCGTGCCTATCTTGAGTTTCACGAGGCTGGTTGGGCTCATTCTTTTGAAGCCTGGAACCGGGAAACCGGAACGCTTGCCGGAGGGTTATACGGCGTTTCCATCGGCGGTATTTTTGCTGGAGAATCCATGTTTTACCGGGAATCCGGAGCTTCAAAATTTGCCCTGGCATGTCTTGGTCTGGTACTGGCTGAGTGCGGAGCGTTTCTGATCGACACTCAGATGGTGACACCTGTCACGGAACAATTCGGAGCGAATTACTATTATCGGGAAGAATATCTTGAAATTCTCCCCCAACTTCGCGGGGAACCGTTATCGACGGAACAGTTGCGAGTTTCAGCGGATCGATTGAAAGAGCTCGGAAAACTTCATTGATTTTCAGTTTAGAGGATGAATTGAGAAAGATTTTTACTTTTTTCTTAAAATTGCGCTTGTATTTTTGAAAAAGGTGGTTATATTAACGAAGTCTTAACTAAGCGGAGAGATGGCTGAGTGGCCGAAAGCAACGGTTTGCTAAACCGTCGTACGGGTCATACCGTACCGGGGGTTCGAATCCCCCTCTCTCCGCCATTTTTTTTATCCCCCTTTTAATCTTGCTGAAAAAATCATCCTTGCTATTACTTTGTAAAACTCGTTGACTCAAAGGCTTTTACAACATTTCTACCAGTGTGTAAGAAACACACTCAGACTCTGAAATCAGACCGTTTTGCCCCGAATTTCGTCTGAAATCTGTCTGAATTCTGACTTTTTCTGAAAAGTGTAAAAATCAAGGTTCTTTTTGTAAGTGCTTGATTATTAACAAAGTCTTGTTTTTGTGCCTTACCGAGCATGGGGGAAGTTATGAAAACGGGGCGTGTTTTTATCAGCCCCCATTTTTGTCTGGAAAATTTACCCTCAAAATTCTTACCTTGCAAACTTACCTTGTGGGGGGAAGAAGTGAAAACGCTGGCAAGTTTTTATCTTCACCCAACGGTCTATTTGGATTTTTACCGACATTTTACCCTCAAAAATCATCAATTCTTACCGAGGTCGTGGGGGAAGATAAAAAAATGCTGACCATTTTTTCAAGTCTAACAAAAATTCTGTGAAGTTTTTTTCACAAAACCGCTTCACAAGGGCTTTTTTGCTGCTTTTTGCCACTGCCCCGACCACTACCGCAACCGCCGCGACACGCCCCCAGAAACGCAAAAAATTGTCATTCCGCAGTTGTAAACGTCTGCGGGAGATGGTATATTACCT
>JAFTIQ010000049.1 GCA_017456805.1 Lentisphaeria bacterium | reverse complement strand
CGCTTTTATGTTTGTCACCGATACAAAAACTCTTTGCTCCAACGAGTTGCTTCATACAATGTGGACTTCGCTTTTTCTCTGTATTATCCTGCTTCTGTTCCAGATTTTTATGCTGTACCGGCAGCAACGGGCTGCCAGAGGATCGGTCATTCTGTTGGAACTTGATCGCAACGGAAACTTTAATGCCATCAATGAGATTCCTGAACACGACTTGATCGGTTACTGCCGGGAAAAATTTCAAATGGAATTTTCGATTGAATACTGGCCAGCTTTACGCAGCCGATTATTGGCAGAACGCAAAAAAGAGACTCCTTCAGGCAAGGAAGCGGAACGGCTTTATCAAGAAGGTTGTGCCATATCAAATGATTTTGTGGCAATGGTAAAATACCATAACGGGACTTATGACCGGTCATTTCTCGCCGCATTGCATCAGGTTCCAACTCTAAGTGATGCCGCCATAGAAATTACAAGAAATTGCATTTCCGGAGTATTAGTATTTCATAATCCCCAGGAGCTTTTGATATGGGAACATGAACTGCCGGAAAACAAACGCCCTGCGTTTCATCAGCCCATTATGCAGTTCTTGAAAAAACGGCAGCGCGATTACGAGACCTTGTAAAAGCACTACTATTTTTCTTTCTCCCATTCCCCGGTCACTCCCCGTGAACCGGGGAATTTTCACTTTAATGACAGGAGGAAGTATGACACGACAAGAACTGTACAAATCAATGGAACGGGAGAAGATCATCATGTCAGACCGGCTGCGAAAAAGATTGGATCAAACTGATTTAAGCGAACTTCATGCCCGCTGGATCGGTGTTTTGGATCTTGCCAATGAGCATAAACCATTCAAGCGGCGGGCTGACTGGCTGGCAAAGATATTCTGGAACTCCACAGCACTGACGGTCGGAGAAGATGAGTTGGCAAGACGGGAAGCTGAAAAAAAGCGAATCGCAGAACAGCAGGCGGAACTGAAACGCAAAAAACTGGAAGAAGAACTGCGGCAACAGCTTTCCGAAAAGAAACTTGCTTTCTGGCACTCCTGTTCTTCCGCAGAGCAATTGGAAATTGCCCGCAATTACACCAATGGAATCGGTGGATTTTTTCAGGAGTTTGTCGAAGAAAACTATCTTGATGATCTTGCCAATATGAGTGACAACAGCGTGTTGATGTTTTTCTGGAGTGCGATTCCTCCGTTTTCTCTTGCCAGAGAAACGGAAGTTGTCAAAGAGGCCGCTTGAGGTGAGTTATGATGAAAACTGTTCTTTTTATCAACTTCAACACCAGTTCCGGAAGACTGGAAAAAGTGGTCAAACAAATTCCTTATGCTCCGGAAGATAAATCCATATATTATATAGATATATCCCAGGCAGAAAAATCCCTTCTCGGCGTAAAAGAACTCTATTATATGAATAATCAGTATGAAGATGATTTGCCGGTAGTCTGGATCGATCAGCCTTCCCATGTAGCATCCTGCTATATTCCGGAAGAATATCTGGAAAAGATGCTTTTGATGGCAATGTTCCGTCAGTTCAATCAGATGTGCGATGATTTTAAAAAGCAAATCACCACTTGTAACGACATTCACCGGACGATGTTGTATTTCCCGCGTAAGGATGGTACATATCCCGGAGATAAACATACAACAGTGGTTCATCAATTTACTCTGTTTGGAACGCCGCATCTTTTTATCGGGCAGAATGGCGGCTTTACTCAGGAAGAACTGCTGAAAATCCAAAGAAGTGTTATTGATGACAAACGCAAAGATTTACAAAAAGCCCTGATGATGCTTTCTCTGATATGTGACCTTATTTCAGAACGGCTAAGGGAGATGAATTTTGATTTTCCGGATGAAGAATAAAAAACGACCTCTTCTTTGTCGGCACGGCAGTCAAAGTGACCGTGCCGACACAATAACAACAAAAGAAGGATAAACAAAATGAATCAAACAATTTATGATCTTGCCGATTCCGGAGGTTCTGTCCGGATCGTGGTACAAAAGAAACTTGATGGTACTTTCATTATGGGAATCAGCAATGGCAAAGATAAGCCATTGATCTGTCAGGGAGAAAGGGAAAAAGTCGATCAGGAATTTGAGGAGCAGCTTCCCGGATTTCTGCAAAAAGTAAAAACTGCCGCTATTGAAGCTAAACTGCGTGCTGCTGCGGAACCGGACCCCCCATCTGCATCAACTGCAATTCGTCCTGCGGCATCTCCCGTACCGTCAGCAGCATCTGTTGTTCACAAAGTGGAAATAAAAGAAAATGAGCAACCCGAATTGGATTTCGGATTTTAATTCAAATTGAAAGGAAAAGCAAATGAGCAATCAAACTACTATCCCGAAGAAAAGAATTTTTAATTACAACGGAAAACAGCTGGAAGATCCCGATCCCACTATGACTCCGCAGCAGGTATTGGAGTTTCATACTCTGCTCAATGCAGAACTTACCAATTCCGAACTCAAAGGTCCGGTTGTCGGCAGTGATGGCGTTGAAAGCTACAAACTTGAGGTGAAAATTGGAACAGACGGTTGATATGGCAGAACACCCATGGCAGGAATTTTACAAAAAATTTTATCAGGGAAAGAGCAAAAAATGTCTGACTCCGGACGATTTCTCCGAAGAGGAAAGAATACTTGCCGTCAAACTCCGGCAGGCGGCAGAAAATGCCCGACCAAATCCGGTGGAAAGCAAAGTTCTGCCGCCACTTATTTGACCTTGCCGAATTTACGGGGAGTTCAGGAAGTCATTACGGATAAGATGGACTGCTCTTTACCGGAAACGCTGTTGACTCTTCTGCACCGGATCTATCCACTTGATGAAGTGTTGAAAAACTCCGATAATCCGGTAGATTTTCTGAAAAAGTCTTTTACTTGTTGGGTAAAGGATTTGATGAATCCGGAAATTATAGAGCGTTTCCCATTCACATTGCAGATACTGGAAAATCACCAGAT
>JAFTIQ010000037.1 GCA_017456805.1 Lentisphaeria bacterium | reverse complement strand
TGCATCGATCCCGTTATCATTCCACGGATAGAGCTTGACAGCATCAATGCCGAGGTCGATCACGATCAGATACTTTCCGTCGGGGGTGAACTCTGTAAAGTGAGTATGCGGTCCATCCTGACGTGGCTGGTTGGGGCCTTTTCATGTATGAGCGATCACCGGTGTCCGGTCAACAATGGAACCGTCATCGGCAAGACGGAATTCCGTCACGCTTCCGGAAAGGTAGTTAGCGCAGTAAAGGAATTTTCCATTGGCAGAAACCACAGTATAACAGGGTGCTTTCCCTTCGCTGGACATCTTGTTCAGGAATGTCAGGCTGCCATCGTCATTGATACGGAATGCGGCACATCCGGGAGTTTCTTCTCCGTTGCCGCAGGTTGCATACATGAATTTTCCATCAGGAGAGGGACTGATCCAGTTGCATCCGGTCAGCGGTGCAAAGGAAAGCTCTTCCAATACCCCCTGATTTTCACGATATTGATAGATCCCGCCTTTATCGCAGGATGATCTTGCCACAAGGTAAAAATAGTCTTTCATATTGAATCTCCGTGTAGAGGTAATTTCGAAAGTCCAGCAAAACTTGGCTGAAAAAGGATTGTTGATGAGCTGAAAATGGTAGGTTGAGCGTGGCTACTCACAGAGTAACCACCGCAAACCGTTTTGTATCAAGTAAAATCCCTGTGATTTCCGGTAAATCCATCCCTTTATTCCATAATATTTTTTGCCCGCTGAATGTAGGCATCCTGTTCTTCTTTTGCCAGTTCAACGAACCGGACATTCCAGCCGCAGACACGGATCTGGAGGTTTGCGTATTTCTCCGGATTCCGCTGAGCCTCTTCCAGTTCTTCCGCATTGAAAACATTGAACTGGATCACAATTCCGTTCCGTTTGAAGTAGGTGAAAAGCAAGCCTTTCATGGCATCAAGCCCATCCTGTCCCTGCACGGAAGAGGGGTGAAGCATGGCATCCAGCGGGAAATCACCGGGAAGATTTGCAGAATCAAGAGCGGTAACAGAGCGGATCAATGCTGTTATCCCGTTGGTATCAACACCCATGGTAGGAGAGAGATTTTTTGACATTTCTTCCCCTGCCATCCGTCCGTCCGGTGTTGCTCCGGTCAGTTTCCCAAGCATGATAAAGGTTCGCGCACAATGTCCGGAAGCGGTGAATTGCCCATTCCGGCTGTTGGGGCGTTTGTTGACTTTTTTTCCGATAAAATCAATGATATCTGCTGCGTACTGGTCGACTTCTCTGATCCCGTTGCCGTATTTGTTCTTGTCGCGGAGGATCTTTTTCCGCAGCTGTTCTGCACCTGCCCAGTTGTTTTTCAGAATCTCACGGAACTCCGCCAGGGAGAGTTTTTTCTCCTCAAAAACATATTTTTTGACAGCCATGAGAGCATCGACAGTTGTACCCAATCCGGCAAACTGAATGGTGGAAAGGTTATGGACGTTCCCGTTTGCAAAACCGTCAAGCCCGGTGATCAGGCTGTTCTCGATGGTCAGAGAATAAAGCGGTGACGGGTTGACCTCATGCAGATATTTTTCGTTTTCAAAGGTTGAACGGATAATACATTCGGTATTTTCTTCCAGATACTTCATAAATGCCTGGTAAAATTCATCGAAACTGGTGATCTCCTCCAGCTTTTTCGCCCCGCACTCCATGTGATATCCGGATTGAGCATCGGAACCGTTATAGAAAACAAACTCAATACATTTCAAAAGATTGAGGAAGGATGCGCCGGTCACGTTTGAGGCTGTTCTCGGAGCAAATTCATAACATCCGGTGATGTTGCAGGTTCTGGCATCCTCTTCAGAAAAGCCGAATGAGGTGAGAGAATGTTTTATTCCGGCTTCAGAAACAAATGTCAGACTGCTGTGGTGATCCCGAACCATTGACAATGCCATATCAAGCAATTTTTGAGGAGTATTTTCTGCGATTTTCAACTGGATTTTCGGAGTCGGGATGGCAAGTTCTCTGAAAACATCCAGAATCAGGTAAGAGACTTCGTTGTAAAGCGTTTCCCCTTTTTCATCCGTTCCGCCAAGATAGAAGGGGTGTCCCCAGTAATTGTCGATGGAAGCCCACTGCATCAGGAAGCAGGTCATGAATTCCCGCATTTTTTCGACGGTGTATTTTCCTGATTCCAAATCTTTTTTATAGAATGGATAGAGAAGAGCATCGAGGTTCCCGCCGAGAGAACGCACCTGCATGTGGTCGATCTGTTCTCCGAAATAGAAATGGAGGTAAATAAGCATCAAAACTTCATAGAAATTTTCCGGAGCTCCGGAACTCAGGTGTTCCAATGCAATGATTTCTTCCCTGATCCGCTGATTTTCCGGATGATGCTTTTTTGCGTATGCGATCAGCCGCTGCAGCGTTTCCAGCAGGGCATTGATTGTAATTTCCATTCCATCGAAATGGGCTTCGACTTCCGGGGTGAGTGTTCCGTTGTTCTTATGGATCTCTCTATATTTTCTTGCCCGTTCGCGCAAACCGGGGAAACCGAGAGCGACCATCGCATCCCAATCCGGAACGGAGTGGTCAAAATCTTTCCAGACGATCTGCACACCTGCAGCATTCCGCAACAGGGAATCTTCGTAATTTTCCCGATTTATGGTGTCATCGATTTCTCTGTTCCACTTTGTCAGCAGCGGCAGGAGGGGGCGTTTTCTTCTGTTATAAGAACCAAATCCGGGGAAGACGTCATGAGGATTGACATCGATCTGCAAGTTCCGGCAAACGTGTTCAAAGCATCTTGCTTTTATGACTGGTTTCGGAAGATTTTTCTGTTCAAACTGCTCAGCAAAGGCAAGTGCATCCGCAGATATTTCATCGCCGTCGATTCCGGTTTCCGGGTCAAACACCGGACAGCGGAACTTGTTGATGAGATATTCCCGATCCTGATCAAAGCCTTGGTATAACATAAAAACCTCCGAAATTATAATCCTGGGGTAATATAACACAACTTTGGAAAAATAAAATGGAAAAAAATCAATTATTTTTGCAGTTTTGTGATTTTATACGTTTTGCATTTTTCAAAAAAACAATTATATTAAAAATAACAACAGAAACCGGAGGAGAGAAAATGACAGGTGGAAGACGTGTTGATGTAGCCCGCAGAGCTGACTTGTACCGGCTCCATATTCATCGATTTGCCCGGGGAACCTATCCGGAGGCGTGCGGTCATACGGAAAGTATGCCGGTGAACCGCTGTTTTATGCCCCTCTCCAATCCCTCCGGTGCAGAATGTTATCTGGAAGATGACACTACCCATTTTACATTGACTCCCGGTAACGCTTATTTTATTCCGCTGAACTATCCGGTGCGGCTCCGGCTGGATGAATATCTGACTTTCGTTTCTATTCAGTTCACGCTGGAACTGTATGAGGGGATCGACATTTTTTCTGCAGTCAAAAGAATTTGCGAACTTCCCGGAACTCATTGGAAAGAAGCGGGTAAGCGCGCTTTTGAATGTTCCAATATCAATGTTGCAGCAGCAATGCTGCATACGATCGTTTTTGATTTTTCTTCTACTCTGATGCCGCAGATGACAAATCAGGAATGGAACCCTGTCACGAAGTTTTCCAACTTTCAGCCGGAGCTGGATTTCATTCACTCCAACAAGAAAAAACTTGCCAGTATTACCGTTTCAGACCTGGCAAATGTACGTTCTTTCAGCCGGGAATATTTTACCCGGACATTTACCCGGATAACAGGGATTTCCCCGAAACAATTTCTGACGGATCTTCTTGTAAATGAAACAAAACGGCTTCTGGTGCAGGAAGATATCAGTATCAAAGAGGTCGCAAACCTTCTTGGTTTCTCAAGTGAATTTTATTTTTCAAAGTTCTGCAGCAAACACACACAGCTTTCTCCGAAACAGTATCGAATAAAATTTATGCAGGAATAATTTGTCTTTTTGTGATGTAAACATACTATGATGTGACATCTTTCTTGTATTTATTGTTTGAATACGATATTTTATTTCCAAAAATCGTTGTTTCGAACATTAAAAAATAACAGGGAGATTTTCAGTATGAACATCAAAACGATCTGTTTGGCAGTAACTTCTTTTGTCTGTGTCGCACTTTTTGCAGCATTTGAAACACCCCAGCAGGCAATCAATGCTTCCAGAAAAGCGATCCAAAGCAAAAATTATGAGGAGGCTCACAAGAATTTGACAGAAGGCTATAAATTGGCTGTCAATCCGACCGAACGAATCCTCGTTCTCAATCAGCACGCCAATTTATACGCAATGCAGAGAGATTGGAAAAATGCAGAAAAGATGATCATGATGATCATCAATGACAAAACTGCTGTTCCTGCTCAAAAAGCAAGTGCATGGCTGACCATTGCCCGATTCAGAGAAAATCAGAGAAAATTTGAAGATGCTGTTGAGGCATACCAGGCTTCTCTGGAGCTTCACAAGGAAGGGAATCAGGCTCAGGAAGCTCTCAATAAATGTGGTCTTGCTCTGATCCGTTTGAAAGATTATACCGCGGCAATCGAATGTTTCAAGCAGGTTTTTTCCATCCCGAATAAAGACCTCAAACGCAGCACTATGATGAAACTGGCTGCCTATAATAATATCGCAACAGCTTACATTGCAATGAAGCAGTATCAGAACGCAATCAAAACGCTTGATGATGCCGCAAAACTGCCCGATTTCAAAGATGCGAAATCTCAGGAAGCTATCCGGAATACGATCGTCAGGATTTATGACATCCAAATCAGCGAAGCAATCCGTTTCAAACGATTTGACGATGCAGAAGCCTCATTGAATCTCCTGAAAAAGAATTATCCAGCTTCCAATATCATTGCAAAGAAAGAAATCGCTATTTTAACCGGAAGAGCTGCTCTTGCTGCCAGAAAACGGGATTACGCTGCTGCTGAATCTTACTATAAGAAGGCATTGACCGTCAAGGGCGCCGAAGCCAATCAGCTCCGCAGTGTTTATAATGATATGGCAAACTTCTATTTCAGATTTAATAAAAAGGATGAAGCGGAAAAAGCTATGCAGGCTTTGCTGGCACTGCCTTGCAAAACAGCAGAAGAACAATACCAGACGAACTTCCTCAGAAGCCGTTTTCTTTCCCTTAACAAGAAATTTGATGAAGCAATCAAAATTATGGAAGAAACTGCAAAACTGAAGGGTTTAACACCTGCCCGCGTTGCAAGCTGTTATGGTAATATCTGTTCTTTGTATTTTAACAAAAACGATTATGAACGGGCACGGGAATACTACAAAAAAGCCAAAAGCGTTCCCAATGGAAATTGGAAATATGAATATTTGAGAAAAAAACTCGGATTTCAAGAGTAAAACCTAATCGGGAAAAATTAATATGAACAGAAAAAAATTTACATTGATCGAATTGCTTGTTGTTATTGCAATTATCGCAATTCTGGCTGGAATGCTTTTGCCGGCTTTGAACGCTGCAAGAGAAAAAGCCAGAGGCTCCACCTGTACAAACAACCTGAAGCAGCTCTACACCTACTTTGCAATGTATTCCGGCGATTACAATGGTTTCATGCCGTATGGAAACTATTTCGGATCTGACCGTTTGAGCTGGCAGGAATGGTTTTTTGAAGCGGGTTACAGCAAAGTTCCCAAGAATCAGACAGTCGAGAAAAACAGTATCTTCGGCTGTCCGGTCAGCTGGAGAACAAAAAGTGCGGAAATTATCGGGATGGACAGAAGTTACGGCAGACTCAAATGGTATGCTGCCGGATGGAAATCACCGGTCCTTGACGTTGCCAATGATTCCAAAGCTGTTATCTATGTCGCAAGTAAAATGAAACAGGATGCTCCTTTGCTTTTTGACTCTGTCAACAGAACGAGCAGCGTAAATTACGGAGCTCAGATCACGAAACTCTCTCCGAATGATGCCGGAACAGGCGGTTCCACAGGAAATGTTGCGGCAAAACATGGCAACAGAATTTCTCTGCTGACCTTTTCCGGAAGTGCTGCCATTGTTGCGCCTGCCGATTTGCCCAACTATTTCCTCGCTTACTACGGAAAAGAAAACACCACTGCTGCCAGAGATGTCCCCGTATGCTATGTCGCACATGGCGGAATCCTGAAGCAGTTGAAATAAACAGAAAAGAAAGGTTTGAAAGTTGAAACAGTTTTTTATGATTTTTCTGTTTGCAATGACGGCAATCGTCTGCGGACAGGTGACAGTGAACAATCAATTCAGCGTGAAGCTGGATATTTCCGATCCCATTCCGGCTGAACGGTTTGCGGAAAAAGAGCTGAAACATTATCTGGGAGAGATTTTCGGAACAACAGAAACCGTTCTGAACAGGGAAAGCGGTCCTTCCATTATTCTGCGGTATGATAAATCTCTGGGCTTGGAAGAGTTCAGAATCTCTGCTGATAACTCCGGAAACATCGTTATTACCGGGGGCAGAATCCGCGGAGTTCTGTACGGAACTTATTATTTCCTCGACAGAAAGCTGGGAGTTCACTGGTACAGTCCCTATGATGAATATGTCCCCACTGCGAAATCCATTGAGGTGAAAGGACTTCCCTATATTGGAAAGCCGCTTTATGAAGCACGTTTGATGCTTGGACACCAGGACAGAGCTTCCAAACTCTGGCAGACACGGAATTTGCTCTCTGTAAATGCCGTCCTCAATAACCCGATAGAAGAGTTCGGAGAGGTCTCTGTTTTTGCTCCTCCCACAGCTTGTCATGGTCTTCACAAGATCGTTCCCCCGGAAAAATATCATAATCATCCGGAATTTTTTGCATTGATCAACGGAAAACGGCGGGATCCGCTAAAGGTTTCCGTCGGAATGGATTACTGTCTGACCAATCCGGGATTGATCGAAGCGACCATCAAAGAGTGCCGGGAATATCTGAAACAGGCTCCCCATGCCACCTATATTTCCATTCAGGAAGGTGACGGAACGCTCGGAAACTGTGAATGTGAGCCCTGTCAGAAATTGAAAAAAGCTTGCGGAAACCGGGAATCTGCCCGCTGGGTCTATTTTGCAAACAAAGTTTCCGAAGCCTTGAAAGATGAATTTCCGAAAGTAAAATTCCTGATTTTTGCCTACACTGCAAGTAAAGCTCCCCCGACAAATATCAAGGCAAATGATAATGTGGCTGTCCAGCTTTGTGCCTGGGGAAATCATCGCGGGAAGCCCTATGCCCATTATCACAACAAAAACGGAAATACTCTGCTCCGTCAGCTCAAAGCATGGAAAGAGATCTGTCCGAACATTCTGATCTGGGATTACACTTACACCTTCTCTGACAGTTTTCTGCAGACGCCTGACATCCTTCTGAATATCGACAATATCAAATCTTTTGCTGAATTCGGTGCGAACGGCTTCTTCCCCGAAGACAACTATCCTATCGTGATCGCTAACGGGATCCCGTTCAAAAGCTGGCTGCTTGCCCGCGCTATGTGGAACCCGGATGAGTGCGACGGCGAAAAGCTGGAAGAAATGTTCTGTATGGAATATTACGGAAAAGATGCGGGAAAATATGTGCTGGAATATTACAGAAACATCCGAAAAGTCCATCATAAACAGGGGCTTGTCGCCTTTACCGGCGGCGGTGCCATCGGAAATGCGGCTTTTGAAAGACCGGAAGTCACAGCTTACAGTTTGAAACTGTTCGATCAGGCTCTGGCTGCTGCAAAAGGAAACCGTTATTATACCCGGCGCATCAAAGAAACCATGATCCCGGTGAAATACCGTGCGCTGGTGGACTATCAGAAAGTCAAACCTCTTGCAAATCTCAAGGAAACTCCCCAGGAACTGGCAGATGATATCATTCATTACCTGATGGGAAAACAGAAGTCTCCCTACTTGTACAACTACTATAATATTTATATCAAAAAAGTCAATCAGCTGATCCATGGAGCTACGATCAAGGCAGACACAAACCGCCGCTATGGCATGAACCGTCCCGCATTGGCTTTCGATGGAAAAATCGCAACCGGCTGGCATGCAGGCGTGGCAAACGGCTGGATCCAGATTGAATTTGATGAAAAACGCCCGATTCAGCGCATCACCACCTGCTTCTACAAAGGCAGCGGTTCTGTCACCATTGATTATCAGATTGATGGCAGCTTTGACGGCGAAACCTGGTTCCCCATGGTGAAACGCAATGTCAGCCAATGGAATCCGGCATACTATTATCACTTCACTGATATCAAGCTGGATCAGATCATTGAAGCGAAATATATCCGGACAACCATCCATAAAATGATGTATGAACTCCGCACAGGAGTTTATCGTCCCAACGATGCCATGCTTCAGGAACAGTGGTTCAATTTGAAAGAATTGCCCAAAGATATCTTCAGCAAAGAAAGAATCCGCAGATAAAGGAGCTGAAATCATGAAACATTTTACATTGACAGATCTTGTTTTTACCTTAACGGCATTTCTGCTGCTGGGTTCTCTGGTTACCGTTGCCGCAACAGGAAGTGCTGCAAAAGCAGAGAGAACCCTTTGCGCCGCCAATATGAAATCTCTCGGAGAAGCAACGTTCCGTTTCACTGCGGACAACAACGGTTTTCTTCCGGAAAGCGGATATATGAAAGATAACTGGCAGCGGAAAATCATTCCCTACCTGATCGGAAAAGATACGGCAGACCTGAAAAAAGCCATTCCTTACTTTCACTGTCCGGCAGACCGGAACAAGCTGCCTTCCTATATGGGAAACAATCCCTCTTATATCGGGAAAAACAGCTTCTGTGCAAACATCTATGTCATTGATATCAAAGGCGTTGATGTGAATAACGACCATGTGAAAAACGGACAGGAACTGAAAAAACTCTATGGACCTGATACGATCATTCTTTTTGCCGAAGACCACGGCAAGCGGAACAGCATCGGGCAGGGACCATCTGTCAGATTTGACAAAAAAGGCGAATATGAATATCCCGAACAGGCTCAGGCTGGATATCATAACGGGAAAAACAATTACCTGATGCTTGACGGCGCAGTGGAGTTTGACAAGTATGAAAATACGGTGAATCCCTATTTCAATAAATGGATCACACGTTTTGTTTACAGTCTTTTCTGAAAAAATGAAAGGTATTTTTGAAGAATGAACAAGTTTCCTGATGTATGGGACTACGGACAGCTTCTTGCGTTTTCCGGAATCGACGGTCAAACGGATTTCTGGGAAGGAATGTGTCTGCGGACCGCCCGCAATGAGTATGCGTTTGAGTTGAAGATCCACGATCCGGATCAAAAAGCAAAAATCTGTTACACAGGCGCAGTTCCGGAAAGAGTAGAGTTGACAAGTGATTTTTTCCGGTTTTATGCCAATGGAAAAGTTTCCTGCGGAGTCTTTGCCGATGCCTGGAATTTTATCCTTGACGGAGAATTTCAGCTGGTCGATACAGAAGCGTTCTATGAGTCTGAAACCAGAGACGGAAGAACACTTCTGGCAGTAAAGGGGCGTCTTCACAAAGCATTTCTGGAAGAATCCACAGAAGCTCTGATTGCAAAACGGGCAGCATTCCTGGAATCATTTCCGGTCTTGGAAAATGTGCCGGAATCTGCAAAGCGGACGGAACGGAAAGCATTGTCTCAGATGAAAAGTCAGGTTTACGCTCCGGAAGGAATGATCTCTCATCACTGGAGCACCCCGGACCGCTGGCCCCACCGTCACATGTGGCTTTGGGATTCCGCATTTCATGCTATCGGGATGAGAAATTACAAGCCGTCATTGGCACGGCAGTTGATTTCTGCCATGTTCGATATCCAGCAGCCGGATGGTTTCATTCCGTTGAGCGGATGTCCATTTTCCTTCAATGAAATCCGGACACAGCCGCCGGTTCTCGGGTTGGCGATGAAACTTGTGAATGAGTCAGAATCTGCACCGGAATGGATCGCGGAACTGGCTCCGAAACTCGAAAAATATCTTGAATGGCTCATGCAGAACCGGGACACCGATGGATATGGTTTGCTGGAATGGGCGATTGGAGCGAATGCCGATTGCCGCAGCGGGGAAAGCGGAATGGATAACTCCCCCCGTTTTGATGGTGCGATCCAGCTGGATGCGCCGGACTTCAATGCTTACTTTGCATCGGAATGCGAGATCCTTGCGGAATTTCTGCCGGAGAAAAGAGAGTATTGGCTCGGACACCATGACCGGATCTGCAAATTGATGAATGAACGGCTCTGGTCACCGGAACAGGGGCTTTATGTGGATTATGATGTTGCCGGAAACCGCCGGACAGATATTCTTGCAAGTTCCGGTTTCCTGCCTCTGATTTGCGGGGCACCGTCACAGGAACAGGCAGAACAGATGGCGGCTCATCTCACAAATCCGGAAACATTCGGAACCCCGTTGCGGGTGCCCTCTATTGCGGCAAAGAATAAAGAAGCCTATAAAAAAGACATGTGGCGCGGTCCGGTCTGGACAAATATCAACTTTCTGATCTCCCTCGGATTGGAACGGTATGGATTCCATGACCTTGCCCGTTCCATTGTTCAGGATACTTTGCGGGAACAGGAAAAGTGGTATCTGGAACATGGTACATTTTTCGAGTTTTACGATGACCGGAAAGAAAACTCTCCCAGGGAATTGGAACGGAAAGGAAAGATGCCGGAAGGAGAATTCCATCCGCTGATGATGCCCTTCCACGATTACGGATGGTCCGGAACGCTTTATTTGGAAATGATCAACCGTCAGGAATGGCGTTAAGAAAAGGAGTAAGATAAAATGATGACATGGATCGACTGGATAATTGTATCTTTGCCCTGTGCCCTCGTGATTTTTATGGCACTGAAAGCGCAGAAATATGTTAAAAGTGTAGCAGACTTTCTTGCTGCCGGACGTGTGGCGGGGCGTTATGTTCTCTGCGTTGCAGGAGCAGAAGCAAGCATGGGGCTCGTCTCTGTCATTGCAATGTGGGAAATGTATTACCGCAGCGGATTCGCAGTAGGATACTGGGCCTCCATCGGAACGCCTATTGCGATCATGTACGGTCTGACCGGATATTGTATTTACCGTTTCCGGGAGACCAGAGCTCTGACCATGGGGCAGTTTCTTGAAATGCGGTACAGCAAAAAATTCCGTGTTCTTGCCGCAATTCTGCAATCTTTGTCCGGGGTGATGAATTACGCGATTTTCCCCGCAGTCAGTGCCCGTGCAATGATGTATTTCCTTGAAATTCCGCCTTATTTTTACATTGGCGACTGGAGATTTTCCACCTTTGCGATGCTGATGGTTATTTTCCTTGGTATCGCATTGTGGCTTGCTCTGCTGGGCGGTCAGATCACGATCATGGTCACAGACTGTATTCAGGGGATCCTCTCTTATCCCTTCTATGCGATTCTTGTGTTCTATGTCCTGTACCGCTTCAACTGGTGGACAGAAGTCACTCCGACCCTTTCTTATGTTCATGAACCCGGCAGCGGCAGGAGTATGCTGAACCCCTTTGACGTCGGAAAACTCCGTGATTTCAATCTGTTTTATGTGTTTGCCGGTATCTTTCAGGGAGTATTCAGCCGCGTGACATGGGGCGGAGCTCAGGGATATTCTGTTTCTGCACTCAATGCCCACGAACAGAAAATGGCTGGGTTATTTGGCACATGGCGCGCCGGTTTCTCTATTATGATGATCACCATGCTCGCAATCGCGGCATTCGTCGTTATGCACCACGGCAATTTCAGCACTGAAGCAAAAAATGCTCATTACCACCTGACGAAACAGACCGTTGCAGAGATGGCTTCCGGAAGCCGTTTTTCCGAAGTGCAGGAAGATCTGAATACCATGATCGAAACAGATACGGTTCCGGAACGGCTGAAACAGAGATTGATTTCAGAAAGAACGTTTGCATCTACCGGAATCGATCTGAACAGCATCAAGCCGGATGATTACCGCCAGATCGCAGTGACAGCCGTCAGCAGTGTTGACAAAAAAGCAGGCGCGCAGCTGAATACCATCTACGGGCAGATGCTTGTGCCGATCACTCTGCGGGAACTTCTGCCGGTCGGAATCACCGGGATCCTCTGTGCCCTTATGATCTTCCTTATGGTTTCCACTGATACCACATACATGCATTCATGGGGAAGTATCATCACGCAGGATATCATTCTGCCGTTCTTCAAAAAACCGTTGACTCCGCAGCAGCACTTGCGTCTGCTCCGCTGGGTGATCACAGGTGTCGTTGTCTTTGCATTCCTCTTTTCGTTCTTCTTCGCCCAGATGGACTTTGTGCTGATGTTCTTTGCGATCACCGGTGCAATCTGGACAGCCGGTGCGGGCCCTGTTACGACTTTCGGTTTGTATTGGAGCAAGGGGACAACAGCTGCGGCATTTACTTCTCTGATCGCCGGTTCAACCATCGCAGTCAGCGGGATCGTTTGTCAGCAGCAGTGGGCAGCCAAGATCTATCCCTTCCTGGAACGGCATGATCTGGTGGATATCACAACAAAGATCTTCTCTGCGCTGTCCTCGCCTTTTGACCCGATCATCAAATGGGAAGTCACACCGGGGAAATTCCCCATCAACTCCGCAGAAATGAGCTTTATTGCCGTTCTGACTTCCGTGCTGCTTTATGTGATTGTTTCCCTTCTGACCTGCAAGAAACCTTACAATATGGATAAGCTTCTTCACCGGGGGAAATATGCTGACGGTATTACATTCCAGCGTTTTGAATGGTCCTTCAAGAATTTCTTCCTGAAAATCGCCGGAATCGATCCGAACTATACCAAAGGCGACAGGATCCTCGCTTATTCCGTGTTCGGTTACAGCTTCTGCTATGCCTGGGTACTGAATTTTATCTGTGTACTTATCTGGAACGCGATTTACAAGTGGCCTCTTGAGTGGTGGGGAATCAAATTCTTCATTACCGGTCTGGTTGTCCCCGGATGTGTGGCTGTGGTTTCCACGGTCTGGTTCGCCATCGGTGGAAGTATTGACCTGCACCGCCTGTTCAAACGGCTGGAAGAAAAGGTCTCAAACGATGCCGATAACGGAACCGTTGAAAAGAGTGAAGATGATTATGTTGACAATACAAAGGAGAAAAAATAATGCTCAATGTTGCAATTATCGGCGTTGGAGCGCGCGGAGTCAAATGTTTCGGAAATATGCTCAAAAACCGCAAAGATTGCAAGATCGCGGCTCTGATGGACACCAACCCTGTCCGTTTGAGACTGGCTGCGGAACTTTATGATAATCCGCCGACCTATACCGATCTGAATGAGATGCTGGAAAAGGAATCTCTGGATTGTGCGATCATCACAACCCCGGATGCCGAGCATGAACCCTGTGCCGTTACAGTGCTGAATCGCGGTGTAAATGTCCTGATCGACAAACCCCTTGCAACATCAGCAAAGGGGTGTCAGAACATCATTGATGCCATGAAAAAGAGCGGAAAAATTGCTATGATGGGATTCAACCTGCGCCATCATCCGGTTCTGAAAAAAATGAAAGAACTGATCGACGAAGGCGTTCTCGGAAAAATTTTCCTCATGGAGAACCGGGAATTTTACGACGGCGGACGAACCTACATGTCCCGCTGGAACGGCAGGAAATCATACAGCGGAGGCTTGTGGAACCATAAAGGAAGTCACGACTTCGATATTTTCAACTGGTTTCTGAACTTTCCGAAGCCGGTGAAAGTCGCTGCATTCTCCGGAATGAATGTGTTCCGTCCGGAAAATATCCCCTTTGAACTGGAAGACGGAATCCCCGTCGGTCCCCGCTGCCGGGATTGTCATTATCTGAAAAACGGTGCCTGTAAAGCCGGTTTTCAGGAAGAATTTGAAGAATGGGGCGATGAAGCTGTCAAGCATGACGGTTATATCAAAGATTCCTGCATGTATCAATCTGACTTGAGTACCCACGACAACGGTTTTGCCATGGTGGAATATGAAAACGGAGCCAGAGTCTCTCACATGGAATGTTTTGTTTGCGGAATGTCTGACCGGATCTATACGATTGCCGGAGACAAGGCAACAGCACAGATCAGTCTTCACAACCGGAGCATCCGGATTACAGACCGCTGGAAAAAGTCAAGTGTGACCTATGAAATCGCCGATACCGATGGCGGTCATGGCGGAGCTGATCCGAAACTTCTGGACGATTTTCTTGCCACTGTCCGTGGGGAACGGGAAAACAAATCCACTCTGGAACAAGGCATGATCTCTACTTCCATTGCAGAAGCAGCAGAACTCTCTAAAGAAGAAAACCGGGTCGTTTTTCTTGCGTAAGGATCGATTCTGTATGGCGATCTCCGTACAAAAAGAAACGATACCGTCTGAATTACAGGAGCTTGTTCTGACTCTGGCGGAAGAGTACCCGATCTCTTTTGACGGAACCGGAAAAACGCTCTCTTTTGAAAAAATTGAGTCTGAAGAGAGCTGTTTTTCCTGCCGGATCAATGACGATAATATCACCGTCACTTATTCAGGATTATCTGCGGCGGCGCGGGGGCTTTCCTCTGCTTTGGCCGGCGTAGAATGTTCCGAAAGCACCCCGTTCAAACGGCTGGGGATCATGCTGGATGTTTCCCGTGGGATGGTCATGAAAGTGGAACACCTGAAAAAATGGTTCCGCCGCTTGGCTCTTTCCGGTTATAATGTTGTAATGCTTTATACGGAAGATGTTTATGAACTTCCGGATGAGCCATTTTTCGGCAGGTTCCGGGGTGCGTATTCTGCAGAAGAGATCCGGGAACTGGATTCCTGTGCAAAAAAACTCGGGATCGAACTTGTCGGCTGTATTCAAACCCTCGGACACATGGAGCAGGTGTTACGCTGGAAGACAGTTTACCGGAATATTTCCGATACTGCTCAGGAGCTTCTTGCAGGTGAGGAAAAAACTTATTTGCTGATTGAAAAAATGATCCGGTTCTGGTCGGAAAATCTTACCTCCCGCCGGATCCACATCGGCATGGATGAAACGCAGGATCTGGGCAGGGGTAAATATTTGAATCTGAATGGATATGAAGATCCGTTTGTGATTTTTAACCGGCATTTGCGGCGGGTGAATGAAATTTGCCGGAAGAAAGGTCTCTCCCCTATGATCTGGTCCGATATGTATTTCCGGTTTGGAAACCCGGATCATCAATATTACGAATGGGAAAAACCGCTATCCAAAGAGGTTATGGCTCAAGTTCCGGAAAATATCTCTCTTGTCTATTGGGATTATTACCATACCCGGCAGGAAGTTTACGAAAATATGATCCGCCGTCACAGAGAGCAGGGCTTTGAGCCGGTGGTTGCCTCCGGTCTCTGGACTTGGCCGACTCTCTGGTATGATCATCCCCATTCCATTCAGACCGTTCCGCCCTGTATTTCTGCATGCCGGAAAGAGAGCGTACAGGAACTTTTCTTCACCATGTGGGGCGATGATGGCGCATATTGCGATTTTGATTCTGCTCTCCTGGGAATCGTGAACGCTGCAGAACTTTCCTATGGTGCTGATGAGCAACTCGTTGCAAAACGTTTTGAAGCGATTTGCAGAGCTGATTATACCGGAGCTGCCGCTGCGGCAGAGTTTTGCAATCTCCTGTTCAATGCCGCTTTGATGATCTGGGATGATCCCCTCATGGGGATTTATTTCGATGAAATGGTCAAACGCGACGGCGAAAATTTCGTTCCGTCAGCGATCCGGAAATGTGAGGAACTCCGTTCTTCTATCGCACCTTATTTGTCGGAATGTGAAGCAGGGAATATCAGCCATCTCAATAATATCCTTCTTCTGCTGCAGAAAAAAATAGAGTTTCGCCGGGATTTCAAAACTGCTTATGCAGAAAAAAATCCTGTTTTGCTGAACGTGATTGCAGAAGAAAAAATCCCTGAGTTGATGGAACTTGCAAAGAGGTTCAACCGGAGTTTCAGAGAACAATTCCTGAACTGCTCCAAGCCCTTCGGGTTGGACCGTATTCAGCTTCGGAACGGCGGATTGATCGCCCGTTTGGAAGAAACGATTCTGCGGATCCGGGAATTTCTATGCGGAACGATCAAGTCGATCCCGGAACTGGAACAACCGGATACCGGATCACTTAACAATATCTCAACCAGTTATGCAAACATCTCAACCGGCTCTGTAAACCGGTGGTAAAAAAGGAGAAAAAATATGTTTTCACCAGATGATTTTGAAATTATTGATGCTCATGCTCATCCGTTTCTTGACAAATGCGACGGTGCGCCGTATGGTCACCCCGAAACTCTGGAACAATTCGTCTATGAGATGAAAAAGGCAAAAGTCGATTACTTTGCCGGAAGTACCGTTTATCTCCATGAAGTTACAGATTATGCGGAGATCCGGAAACTGAATGAAGATGCTTTACGGATACGGGACAAATACCCGTGTTATATTCCCGGGATTCAGGTGCATGGCAGTTTTCCGGAAGAATCGATAGCTGACATGACAAAACTTTATCACGAAGACGGGATCCGTATGATCGGGGAACTTGTTCCTTATCTGATGAAAACCGGAGAATACAACTCCCCCGGCATGATTGAAATTCTGAAAGAAGCGGGCAAACTCGGTATGACAGCCAGTCTGGATGGAGGATTCCGTGAAACAGTTGTTCCTGTTCTGGAAAATTGTCCCGGTTTGAATGTTGTCCTTGCACATCCCGGACCGCCGTGGGGTGATGACAGTGCAAAGATCCGTTTCCAGTGGGTTTCTGAATATGAAAATCTCTATATGGATATTTCCGGATGCGGTCTTTACCGTTGGAACATGCTGCGTTACGGAGTAGATGTCTGCGGTCCGGAAAAAATCCTGTTCGGTTCAGACATGCCTGTCTGCAGTGTAGGAATGTATGTTTATGGGGCATTGATGGAAAACCTGACAAAAGAGGAACTCACCCTTGTCATGGGCGGCAACTTCAAGCGTCTGCTTGGCATGAAATGATCTTGCGAAATTGGTGCGGCCGAAGCTTCAAATATTTTTCTGCAAGATCTTCTCTGCCCGTTTCCAGACAGATAACGTCCGGAAAATGTCCCGAAAAAAGATGTTAACTTGCGACTTTTGCAAACAATAAAAAACGGAATTTTAACAGGAATGAATACCGTGTTAAAATTCCGTATGCCTTGCAATCTTATTTTGTAAGCATACCGTTCTTTTTACCAATAATATAAGTGCAGACATTGTCGCCGGTTACATTACAGGCAGTTTCAAACATATCCAGCAGCGGATTGATACCGATTGCCAACGCCACAACAGTTGCAGTCTGTGCTTCATCAAGTCCGAGATTGCTTAATACCATAAACAGCAGAAATACACTTCCGCCGGGGATCCCGCCCGCTCCGACTGATGCAAAGACGACCGAGAGTACCAATATTGCCAGTTGCCCCATCGAGAGGTCGATCCCGAAGATGTTTACTGCCAATATGGCAAAGACAGGCAGATGCACACAAACGCCGTCCATATTGACAGTAGCCCCCATCGGTAATGAAAAACTGGAAAGTTCCCGACGGATATTCAAACTATCCATTACTCCGAAAGAACAGGGGAGCGTTGCGGCACTGGAACGGGTCAGGAATGCTGTAAAAATTGCTTCTTTGAGTTTGTAAATGATCTTGTAGGGATTTTCTCTGCAGAATATTCCGACAAAAAGCGGATAGATCACAAAAATCATCGCCAAAACACCGATAATGACACAAATCGTAATTTGAAAATAAGGCATGAAAAGTTTTGCTCCATAGGTCGCAAAATTAACGGCGGTCAAAGCGAAAACTCCAAATGGAAAATATGCCATGATCCAGTCAATAATCTTAAAAGAGACCCTCTGGCAGATATCAAAGATCTGCAACAGCAGATCGCCAGATTTTCCAATTTCGCTCTCTTCTCCATTTTTGTCGATCAAAACCCGTATTGCAAGACCGAAGAGCAGTGAAAATATGATAATTGGCAAAAAATTACCTTCGGCAAGGGCTTGGAAAGGATTCATAAACAATTCATTCAAAAATTGAGCAAAGCCGCCGCCGGATTCACCTTTCATTTTCATTGAAGCAACATCCTTGGCAAATTTTCCGGAAAGAGTTGAAAAATTCTGCATTTCAGGATTCATGACGATAGCCAGAATACAACCAAAAAAGGCGGCAAATAAAGATGTGGCAAAATACCATAACAATACAAAAATACCGATTTTGCCAAACTTTCTGATCGGCAAACTGGCAGAACCGCAGACCAAAGAAAAGAAAATAATCGGTATCACAATCATTTTCAACATAGAAACCAGCACGGTACCGAATGGGGAAATGATCTGAATGATTTTTTCAGCACTATCCGCAAAACGGCTTTCGCCGAGTTTAAAAAGTATAATTCCTCCTATAATACCCAAGCCAAAGGCAACAGTCATTTTCAGAAAAAGCGGCGCTGAACAGTAATAATTAAGAATTTTTTTGAACATTTATTCCTCCTCCGGAACTTGCATTGTTAAAAGTAATTTACTCATTTTGATAAAATGAGTAACGACTCAATAATATAATTATAAATTAACCTTTTTACAAATCTGTTTTGTTTTTTATTCTAACAATACTGACAAATATCGCCATTTATGGAGAAAAATAGAGAATTCTCTATCACCTTACCGAACATCTATATAAATCTTTTATATAGAATTCTTAACAAATAATTCTTTCATAAACGACCGCCGACCTTACCAAACAGAGAATTTTGAGAGAATCTATGCAAAACACACGTTTTTCAGAGAATTTGTCGTTCTCTATTGGTTCTCTGTTTGGGAGCATTTACGCTATAAGTGCCTGTCATTCATTTGGTAAAATCAAGATACAAAAAAATCCAGCCATAAAGGACTGGATTGCAGGTCATAATATAGTGCGGATAGCGTTGTATTGCAAACGGATAAACTCTCATTTTCCATTTTCTCATCATATGAGCGAAGCGAATGCTTCATAGCTGAATGAAATGAAGCTGCTTCATATTGTGGAGCGGTAGCGAAACAATGCTTCATCGTCAGGCTTTTATGAAGCACGGCTTCGCCGTATGAAGCGGCACGTTGTGCCATGAAGCGCACCTGCGGTGCATGAAGCGAAGCCTGACGGCTTCATTTTTTTTTGCCTTGGAATCAAGGCAAAAAAATGGTTACCGCTTCGTTAATTTGTGAAAATATCTCTGTTTTGCTCATTCAAAAATGGCAACTTGCGACTTTTGCAAAAAAGATACAAATGTCGGGAATTCCAATCTCAAAAGTCCATCCTTTGGATCAGATTTCTATTTAAATTATAGCATTTTCAGTTTATATCAAAGCAAATCTGCTTTTAAAAAAGATGAACCGAAATCTTATTTTCATACGGCTCAAAGATCTTGTAAACTGCTTATTTATTTCCGGAATTTGCAGCGGAATTATTTTTTGCACCCTCCACTTTTTTATCTGAACTTTATAACGTTACGCTAGGGGTGGCAATTTCTGCATACATGGTCAATTGTTCCGGAATTTCAGGCGGTGACTGTGGTTCCAATTCTTCAATGCAGTCGATTTTCTGATCCAGAAAATCCTGAACTCTCCGTCCGGATTCCAGATAACGTTCCCTTGTTCCTGCAAAACGGTTCTGCATAACTTCCAAACCAAACGGTTTTGCACATTCCAGCCATTGTGTACGGTAGGAATTTACAAAATCATCATGGCATTTCAGCAGAGACGGCAGCAGCTCCTTGAGATATTTTTTGAGCAGAGATTTTTCTTTTCTGCGATATCCATCCAGCAACATACCACGGCATTTGAGTTTTTCTGCTATCAATTTTACCAGTTGAAGAGCATACAAAAGCAATCCTTCCGGGGCATTTATATTCAATTTATGATAAAGTTCTTCATAATAATGCTGAAACTCTTCCGGTGATTCTTCTCCGAAAAGTTCAATATTGCGCCACGCGATTCCAAGAAGAATATCGTCAAACAGAATGGAGTTGACGATGAGCTGGAGTCCTGTAGCTTTTCGCAGTAATTGTTTATGCATAGCAGTCGGTGCGAGCATTTTATTGAAATCAGAATTGAAAACTGTACGGAAGAGTTTTTCTGTAATTTCTTTTTGTTCAATGCCATAGCAGAGATCAGCGGCACAGACTAACCCGGGGGTGCAGCTGAACCATGGACAATAGCATCCATCATCACCCCAGAGAGTGAAGAAGATCTCCTGTAATTTTTCGCTGCGACAGCTTTCTATACAAGGTTTGATTGTTTCCATGGTTATTGCATGATCGTACCAGAACCGCTGCCATACCCAAATTCCGGAAGCCATAACAGGGGTATGTCCGAGATCTTTATGCTGCCTGATCATGCGGTCATATACTTCAGTATCTTTGTTATAATAATCCCAATACACCCACTGAGTATTTGCCGGTATGGTATTTCGGATTTCCGGAGGGATAGCGGTGTCGGAATCATAATAAGACTGATTTGCATTTGCGAAACGGAAATACATATCGCTCCAGATCATAGGCTGGACTCCGCGTTCAAGACAAAGCTGTTCCACACGTTTCATGTGATCGTTGAATATCTCGAAATTTTGCTTATATCCGTTCAGGTTCATAAAGCGGCCTCTTCCTAGATTCTGAGTTTCATCCATGCCGACATGGATCCGTTTTGTCCGGAGATTATGACTCCAGAAATCCAGCATTTTAGCGATCATATCGTAGGTTTGTTCTTCTCCGGCGAGTAGAACTTCACGGGTATCCGTGACTTGATAAAAATTTGTACGCCAGCGCAGCAGCTGTTCCATGTGACCAAGTGTTTGAATACAGGCGACTACTTCGATTCCGACTTTTGATCCGGCGGCATCAATACGGCGGATCTCTTCGGCTGAATAAGCTCCGCGGAGATAACCGAATCCCGGAATATCCGGCTGATAGGTATCTTCGCAATAAAGATAAACAGTATTATATCCAAGAGCTGCAAGCTGACGGAACAGTTTTTCGCAGGTCTGAACGGTAAAAACCTGATTTCGCGAAAGATCCAGCATGATTCCGATTTTCTGAAAACAACTTTTCTGGGTTCCATAAATTCCGGACACCGCAAGGGTAATTCCACGGGCGGCTGCCGCGAGTGAACTGTAACGGATCAACACCCCGGAACCGAACTGTTTTGTTTCCAGTGCAAGTCCTTCATATTCATTTGCTTTTTCGAAATACAGATGAGGAACTCCTTTTCCTTTCTGCAAGGGGAGGAACTGTGCTAATTCTTCTGCAAGGGGTTGCAGTTCCGGAGTCAATTGCTCCGGATCATAAAAAAAAATCTGATTCATAAGTTCTTACTGTACAAGGTTGATTTGCAAAATACTCCATGAGAATGGCGGAAGTTTGGCGGTAATCTGATGCTTTTCCAGATGGATTTCATTGAGATTAAGGGATTGCATGGCAACCCGTTCGCAAACGGAATCGTTGGTTTCAGCAGGATCTTTGCCGTGTAAAGTTTGAGCATTTTCCAATCCGGCAAACACTGCACCGGAAAATTCGAATGAGAATTCCGCATCTTCCTTGAGGGAACGGTTCAGTACGAACAGATTAAGCATTTGAGATTCTTTCTGCCATACAGCTGTACACCGGAGATATGGAACCGTAAGTTTTCCACAGCTGTATTCAGGTCCTGTTCCGGTTATTTTGAGTACCGTGCCTCGCCCCCAACGGGAGAACAAAGCCAGCGGATTGAAAATTGTCTGCTTCCATATTTTTCCGCCGGGTTCCGTCATAATGGGTGCAAGCACATTGACAGTCTGCGCAATACATGCGATTTTTACACGGTCAGAGTGATCAATGAGAGACATCATCCCCCCCGCAACCGCCAGTGCATCTGCGAGTGTATATTTTTCCTCCCATAGATTGCGTGCGACCTGCCATCTGGTTGCAGGATCATCATTTCCGAAAAAGTCATGATTACAGACATTCCACTCATCGATAGCGAGCATAATTTTCTTATGGGACTGATGTCGTGCTGATACCGCATCGCAACAAGCTGCAGTATCAGTGATGAGTTTATCCATCATTTCAGGCGCAGCCAGAAATTCCAGATAATTGTTGTTTGAATTTCTGAAATAAATATGTACAGCCAGATAATCTATGTCCCAGAAAAGCTCTTTTACAACTTTATAATCCCATTCACCGAAATCAGGAGAAGTCCGGCAGGAAGAACCGCAGGCGATCAGCTTGATAGAAGGATCTATTGCCCGCATCAACCTGGCTGCTGCCCTGGCTTTTTCGGCATAGCCTTCGGCAGTGAGATATCCCGGCTGCATGGGACTTGACATTTCATTCCCGAGACACCAATAACGGATTTTATGAGGTTCCTCACTTCCATTTTTTCTGCGGAGATCGCTCCAGTAACTGCCGGAAGGATGATTGCAATATTCAACAACTTCTCTTGCAGACTGGACTGTTCCGGTTCCCATATTGACGACATAGATGGGTTCACTGTTGACCAATCTGCACCATTTGATAAATTCATCGAGTCCTACATGGTTCGGTTCTGCTGCACTCCAAACTGTATCCAAACGCACGGGACGATTTTCTTTCGGTCCGATGGAATCTTTCCAGTTGAAGGCAGACACAAAATTCCCTCCCGGATAACGTGTTAACGGCATATCAAGCATGCGGACGAGTTCTGCGACATCCCGGCGGAATCCATCTGAATCTGCCGTCGGGTGTTCAGGCTCGTAGATACCGGTGTAGACAGCTCTTCCGATATGTTCGAGAAAGCCGCCGAACAGATTTCTGTCAGATTCCGCGACAGTAAAATGGGTATCGGCATAAAAAAATCCATGAATCATAAGACAGATTCTCCTTTGTAAATTTTCAAGCTTCGGAACAGTATTCCTGCCACCGTTTTTGTGCGCGGATCAATCCATGAACCGGATCAGGATCTGGCAATCCGGAACATTCAAACATCAATTCCCGAGGATACTTCATGCTGTGGAATTTCCGTATGACCGGAAGCCAGTCAATATCACCTTCTCCGGGGAACAAATGGTCATCAAAGGTACCGTGATTGTCATGAACGTGAGTCGCAAAAAGTTTTTCTCCGGCAAAATCCAGATAATCAACGATCTCTTCTTTGCCGTAAAATGCGTGTCCGGTGTCAATACAGAACCCGAAATTATCCCGATCGACCAACTGTTCCAATATCCGCATAGTACGCATATCTCCGGCAGGGAGCATCCCCCCGATATTTTCAATGGCAACACGCATATTGTAACGTTTTGCAGAATCCGTAAAACTCTGCAGGTTTTCTGCCAGAACTTTAAGCACATGCATTTCTCCGAATTTTTCACCGGCCTCCCGGTAAAACTGCCAATCCTTTGCAAGAGAACCGCTGTTGATCGCGGATCCGGCGTGAAGAACGATCACATAGGCTCCGAAATCCTGATACATATCAGCGAATTTACGAAAATCATCACAAATACGCTGATTGGCAGCAGGATCACAATCTGCAGAATAGGAACCGTCAAGAAAATGAATACTGCTGACTTTTAACTTGAATTCATCGATCCACTGTTTCCGCAGTTTTGCGGCGAAATGATCGTCTCCTTCAAACAACCAGGCATTGAAAGAGATCGTTTCAACACCGGCAGCTGCAAGATCCTGCCATGCTTTCCGATGGGCTGCCTCCGTTGCAGGGGTCAGTGGTCCAAGTCTCAGGCAAAAACCCATTTCAGATACTCCATTTTCTGGCACGATCATCAAATACATTGCCATCAATATCGACTGCGCGCATTCTCATGCTTCCCGGAGCAAGATCAAGAATCACACAATGATAAACATCTGCAGAAGATTTTTCGTAGGGATTTTCCACTTGCTTTACCGGAAAATCATAAAGTTCTCCGGCGCATCCTGTAGTGATATACCAAACACCTTTATCATCGGGATAAATATTGTATTCATAGGTATGAATATGTCCGGCAAAGTCAGCCAGTACCACATCTTTGTATTGATCGAGGAGCGGCGGCAAAGTTTCTCCATCCAGAGCCCAGGTGATCGTTGTAGAGGTGAAACAGGGACAGTGATGAGAAATCAGGACTTTCTGGTTCTTTTTGCGAGCCGATTCCAGTTGCCGCACCAGCCATTGACGGCACTTTTCTGTCAGCGATTTTTGATCAGGGAATGCAATATTGAGCCATTTGAATTGCCCGAATTCTGTTGCATTGCAGTTAAGTTTTCCATCTCCGAACCAGTCATTATACATTTGAGAAACGGGATTTTTACCATTGAACGGCGGGCTGCAATGTTTGTAATCATGATTTCCCGGAGTAGGGATCATTGCAGTCTGTTTCAATAAACTCCGGGATTTCCGGAAGAATTGGAGATAGAGAAAACCATCAGCGATATCGCCGAGGCAAACGGCCAT
This sequence comes from Lentisphaeria bacterium, assembly GCA_017456805.1. Next base: position 18,879 of record JAFTIQ010000037.1, on the reverse strand, counting down.
ATTGGGTTTATATTTTGCTGCAATGGAAGTCACCGCCTCCAGATTTGTATGAGCTTGCGGATCCCCGAAGATTGCAATCCGGACTTTTCCATTTTCCGGAAGTGTACGAAAGGAACCTTCTGTGCCGCGCCCTTCACGGCCATATTCATAAACGGTATCTTGCTGAAGATCAGTTATTTTCCAGCGGTGATGAAATGCCGGAACTGATGGGAAAACCATCTGATTTTCCGGTTCTCCTCTTTTCCAGACATGTAAAATTTCTCCTTGAGGCCCCGCATAGTGAATACGGATATCAACTCCATTTGTTTCGGGATAAAGAGCATAAGGCTTCATGATAATTTTTCCTTTATTGGTAATGTGATTTCATAGGGATCGTGCAACGGAATTCTTAACGAGATTTTGACCGGCTCTTTGCTCCGGCGGTTCTGACGGATCATCAGCAATGCCATGCCGTGATACAGTGAATGATAAGGATCATCGAATTTTTCATGACAGCATGAATCCCCATTGTCAGCGGCGAACAGAATGCCGCCTCCAGAAACGGTTACTTCAAAACAATTGTTTGCATCCGGCAGGATTATATTATCCTTATCCACTGCCTGAACTTTTACAAAAGCGATTCCGTCCGGAGTAATAAACGGTTCTTCCGGAAGAAGTTCCAATCGATCTAAATCTCCGGCAGTCTGAACTTGATCGGAACAGATCACGTTTCCGTCTTTATCATAACCTTTCAATTCCAGCTTTCCCGGCTCATAGTTTACCATGAATTCAGCATGAAGTTTTCCCGGATCAAAGCTTCGTTTCCCCAGAGATTTTCCATTGAGAAAGAGTTCGCAGGAATCGAAATTTCCATAAACCCAGACCGGAATAGGTTTTCCCTCCCGACCGTGCCAGGTCCAATGCGGCATAAGGTGAGCTATCGGTTCTTTGCGCCAAAGACTGCGGAAAAGCCAGACTCTGTCTTTGGGGAATCCGCATGTATCAAAAAATCCCCAATAACTGCTGCGGGCAGGATAATGAATCACATTTCCGTTGCTCCGGTTTTTCATGTGTTTTGTACGGTGCAATGCTTCTCCAAGATAATCGTAAAGACACCAGGCGAATTCTCCGGGGGAATAGGGCGAATTTTTATGAAACAGCAGGTCTTCCTCCTGAAAACAGCCGTTGTACATTTTTGTAATGGAGTAGGAGCTCTCTTCGTGATCGCTCTGTTCTCCGATAATATTCCCCTGATTATCAAACTGATATGCCCCTCGTGACGCCAATGCCGCAATATTTTCCGAGCCGCAGAGCGGCAAAACCTGCGCGGCAGTCTCATAAGAGGGCAATCTGTAGTTCATTCCCAGCACATCCAGCGCAGGAGCTATATTATTTTTGATCACATGTTCCGGCTCATCACAACCACATGTGATCAGACCGCCCGGAACGAATTTCCGGACAGCGTCAGAAAGCTGTTTGGCAATGATTCCGCATTCCGGAGACATCTGTTCAACGACTTCATTGCCGATACTCCAGAGAATGATTGACGGATGATTCCGGAACGCCAGAGAGGTTTCTTTCACGATATCAAACCATTGTTCTTTAAAATATTTATGAAAATCGTGTTCGACTTTTCCGGTTTCCCAGCAGTCAAAATATTCCAGCATGACCATAATGCCCAGTTCATCACATCGTTTGATCAGTTCAGGCGGCGGGGGATTGTGAACGGTCCGGATGGCATTTGCTCCGATTTCACGCATCAGTTTGAACATCCGTTCCAGAGCCTCTTCACAAAAAGCTGTCCCCAAAGCACCAAACCCTTCGTGAATTGCAACTCCTTGAACGGGAATGGATTTTCCGTTCAGAAACATCCCGCGGTCACGGGTGAATTCAATTGTTCGCAATCCAAAACGTTCTTCATAGCTCTGTCCGGAAATTTCAAGCCGGACGATGTAGAGCAGAGGAGTATCAATATTCCAGAGCATGGGGCGTTCTTCTGTAAAATCAGCAGAGAAGGTTTTGCTGAAAACTTTGATTTCCCGCTGTTCCAGCAAACTGCCGTCCGGACGGACAATTGCAAGCGTTCCTGTGCTGTCCGGACTTTTTTCAAACTCAAGATTGATTTTGATTTCTGCCTGTTTTCCAAGTTCAAGCTGACTGAAAACATGGATTCCATGACGTTTCAGAGCACAGAAAGGTTTCTGAACGATTCGGCAATGACGATTGATTCCTGCGCCGGTGTACCATCGTCCGGAAGGCATGGGAAGATCCACTCTGACCGCAAGAGTATTGGTTCCATCATGAACAATACCTGTCAGATCCACGGAAAAACCACTGTAAAAAAATTGATGATCAGCAACGTTTCTGCCGTTGCAATAGATTTCGCATTCTCCGCAGATACCGTCAAATTCAACTGTTGTCAGACAATCAGAGCAATTTTTCAGAACAAATTCTTTCCGGTAACACCCCACGCCGCCTGGCAAATACCCGGAATGATCCAGCAAGGGATCATTCCGGAAATGCTGATTGCGAGTATAATCGTGCGGAAGGTCAACAATCTGCCAATTCAGTGGAATAACCTCACAAAGCTGTTCTGCAGAAATATCTCCGTAGAAAAATTGCCAGTCCAGTTCAAAATCGTTATGAAACATTCTGTCTTCTTTCTTTTATCACTTATTTATTTCTTTGCAGTTTCAGAATCATTTCTGCTGCCTGATGGCGTAATTCATCAGCCCTGTTCGGATTCGCTGTCTTGCTTGCAATTTCTCTCGCAGAATCCCGTATGAATTTTTCAACAGTAGGATCACCTTTTCCGAGTTTTCTTAACAGTGCAAAGTATTTTACATCATACATTCCCTGACGTAACGCCATATAACGGATGCTGGGGATTGCGCTGTTGACAGTCGGTGCGTAAGCCACATTTCCATATGTTTCGGTCAAAAAGTCGAGCATCCCGTTTCTGTCAAGCGTGTAATAAAACTGGAAAAGTCCGGAACAGTTGTAGTCGTAAGCCAGCGTTGCCCAGGCATTGCGGCGATAATTCTTATCAAGAGAGGATCTCATCTGTGTATCGCAGGAATAATGCCAGAGTTCTTTGCCGCGAGCCTGCTGTTCTTTGAAAAATTTCTGATGATATCCAGTATCAGGAAAACCGGAGGTCCACAGCATCCACGCATCCACCTGCGAGGCTATTGCCTGAAGATCCGACAACGGAATCTCTCCATACCCCAGTGTGATCAGCGTTTTCATCTCCGGCACAGCTTCCTTTGCTGCCCGTGTAACTTTGATCACCAGATCAAAGTTCTTTTTCGGCGGTTCATCAAAAAGCTCAATATAGTAATCGTTTGTACTGATATTGTTATTTTTCAAATACAAATGCAATGTTTTCAGCCAGTTTTTCCAGAGGGCTATGGTCTTGTCATCATCAGCTTTGAGACCATACATTGCCTTGAATGCATAGTATGCGCTGTAAGCCAATACAAATTTTATGTTTTTGACGCCGTACTGTTTTGCCCATTCAATATGTCTGTTCATGACAGCGATTTTGGGATTATCCGGTTTGAATGTTCCGGATGCTTTATCCAGCGGGAACAGATAATAAGGGGTAAGCAGGAAATAACGCTGTCCGGCTTCGATCTGCAGTTTGAATTGTTCCGGAGATTCTGCTCCGCTGCAGAAAAATCCGGGGTGCATCGGTTCTGTATCCAAAACGATGGGATCTACCCGGAGAGTTACCGGTATTTTCAGTTCAGAACTTGTGAAATGAGCCGATGTCCATCCGCCTTTTCTGACCATTTTGACTGGCTGATTCATGGGGATGATCCGCAGAGTTCCGGTATAAGTTCCGGGTTTTACATTGCGGGTGTCAAAGTCAATCCAGACCAGTCCGGCAGATTGTCCGGCGAGCGTCAGAAACGAACCTTCATCCATTTTGACCAGCGGATCAAAAAGAAACCCGGTGGCTTTGTCGCTGTCGCGTACCGCAACTCCGCGGCGCAATGTAATCTGGTTTGCCGGAAAGTCTTTCAATCCGAAGGCACCGTTGAGGTTCCGCTGATCAGTGGTTGATTGTTCCAGTACAATGCGGTATTCCGTCATGAGCGCAGTCGGATTTGCAACTGCGATTGCCAGCGGTTTGATTTCATTGACAGCTGCCCGGAGCTGGATTTTTTCCAGCGGAGCAGTGAAAAGTTCATCCGGCAGATAAGGCACTGTAAAGTCAGAAGTGATTCCAACACGGGCGGCTGCAATAATCCGTTTGCTGAGTTGTTCCTGTTTTTTTCTGGCTGCTTCCTGCACAGCTTTTGCTGCTGCCTGTTCATAGGCACTGCGGCTTGCATGAGGAGCGAAACCTCCGGGAATGAGAAGCCCATACTGTTTCACATCCTGCAGAGACAGGCTGGCGCTCCAGGAAAGATAGTCACTTTTGCTGTCACGATGACGTGCAATATTGAATGGAATCGCCTGTTTGCTGTCAGCCGAGGTTTTGAGGAGTGTCCAGGGGACACGCACTTCCGCGGTCCATTGGTGATCTTCCACAGAAAATCCGCTACTGAAACTTTCAAAATCGCGTCTTGCTCCGGCATCGCTTCCGATATATTTCTCACCGTTTGCGCCGATTGCGATTTGTAAAAAGCCCTTGGAATCCCCGGCGTATCCGAAGAAAATTTCAAATGCGGAACTGTCCCAGACATTTTTTCCTTTTCCTGCGCCGGTATCGACTTTCAAAGGTTCATCAGCAACGATTCCGATATAAAGGGCATCTTTATCAGCCAACAGTTTGAATGTTGTGTTTGCTGCCGGAGCGGTTTTCGGTTTCCGGAAGGTGATGAAATCAGAAGCCTGGAATGCATTCTGCCAGAAGGGTTCGCTGAGTTTGCCATCCAGTTCGATGGTTCCGTTGAACATGACAGGGGCTGCGGCTTTTCTGATCTTCAATTCAGGAACTGAAGCTGCGGCTGCGGGGGCAGGAAATCCGTTTGCTGCCGGCGAAGCTTCGATTTTAACATCATCAATATCAATCGTATCGCCCTCTTTATAACGCATGGGACCATGCTGAGTATCCCACCAGATACTGAGTCGCAAAGCTGCATATTTTGCTGTTTTTCCGGTTGTAAAATTCCCGCTGAAGTGCTTCCAGCTGCCGGGAATCATCTGACCTCCGCGGAGTGAGGTTTCAATAATTTTCATATTTGCGAAGGAGCGGCGGTCAGCCGATTCAACAATCTTTACCCCCATTGACGTTTTTGCCGCACTGGAACGCGCTCGGAAGGAAAAACGGTATTTTGTATTGGGCTGACACTCAAAGACCGGTTGGTTGTTTCCACCGATGTACAGCACTGCATCGACCATTTTTCTGCCATTTGCGAGTTCTCTGATTTTATTGATCACCATTCTTCCATGCTGATTCCAGCTGCCGTTCTCTACTGCTGTGGTGAATTGGCATCCGGACACGGAATACTCCCGGCTCTCTTTGGAAAAATCACTGTTTGTGACAAGGTTGCCGGCTGCCGGAACCGCAGGACTTCCCAGAGTGGGCGCCTCCTTGATCACCAGATCATCAATATCCAGATAATCTCCGACTTTATATCTGGCAGGTCCGACCTCGGTACTCCACCACATACTCAGTACCAGCGCAACATTCGTTGCATTTTTATCTGTAATGAATGACCCTTTATACTCTTTCCATTCCGTTGTAATGGGCAATCCTCCGGATAAAGTTGTTCTGAACTCCTTGAATTTTTTTGATCCGGAGAGCCACTGGGCTGCAGTCAACCCAATTCCGGCTTTGGGATTGCTGCTTCGCATTTTCAGAGAAAAAAGATATCTTGTATCCGGCTTGCACGGGAACCCGATCCCATTCCGGATCCCTGCCAGAATATTGACGCTTGCGACTTCATGACCCTGGGCATTTTTATAGATTTTATCAATGGTAAACCGTGCAAACGTATTACTGTTTCCTTCTCCTTCTTTCTGAATACTGGACCGTCCCACCCGCGTGCTGAATTCAAGCCCTTTTTTCTGAAAATCTCCATTCCGGAACATATTTTCAGCCATAACAGAGACTCCTGTCAGGAGCAGGAAATGTAAAATCAGAGATTTCATGCAGACTCCTTATCTATTATTTTGCAATTTTTTTGCTGACAGCCAAACCATGCCACTCAAGATTCGTTGCCTGATGTTCGTTAAGATCGCCAACATGACCGTCAAGAAAAACAACATTTCCCTTGTTGCTGTGTGCAAGGTAAAATTTGGAGCTTGAGGCAAGACATGAGCAATCAACCCCATAAGAGGCGGATTTTGTTGCAACGTTGACAGAATCGACCATAACCGGAGCTTCAGAAGCAGAGTTTGTTTTTCCGTTTTCAGATTTTGCGTAAGTAGTGATCTTGAAATGATATGCCGGCCAGTAGGTACCATGATGTCTGGGAGAATTCATCATACCGTAAACATATCCATCATTATCTTTATGAGTTGTGCTGAGAATAAGTTCGCCGCTTCCCGGACAGGTGAATTGCTTCATTACACTTCTTTCCACCCACCATCCGCCGGATTGGGTGGGAAGGATTCCGAGCCATCTGAGATGAGACGGCCAGACACGGCTGTTGAGGATCGGCGGTGTCATGTGACCGTTGTTGGCGTCCGCATAATTGAATTGATAATGTACAGCCTGTTTCAGATTGGATTTGCAATTTGTTGTTCGGGCGGAATCCCTTGCTTTGTTCAATGCCGGAAGCAGCATCCCCGCAAGAATCGCAATGATGGCAATGACTACCAGAAGCTCAATAAGGGTGAATCTTGCGGAGTTTTCTCTGCAAACCAACTTTTTCACTTTCTTCATAATTCTCTCCTGTTCTTTTGTTCGTTGTCACGTGTCAACTTAATCTGAAAAAAAATTACATCTGCCAGCCAGGATTATATTCGTACTCATTACAAATCTCAGTGCTGAGACAGACATAGTTTCTTATGTAATATATGTAAAAAAAAACAAATGTCAAGCGGAAAAATGAAAAATAACGATATTTTCTAGTCTCGTGTCAATAATTTCTGCTGTTTTCTCAGAGAAATCCCATAATAATTCATGATATGAGCAGAAAAACTTAACGGGGAATGAGACTCAGGGCTTCAGAGAGCTTTCCACGTGCTATGAACTCCGGCACAAGTAATACTAATTGTTTCTGCCCGCCTTGCCATATTCGGCAGAATCATTTTTTCAAAAAAAGAACGCTTCTTGTGTTCAAATTTATACAATAAGATATCGTTTTAAAAAATATGGGTTGTCTGTGCGAAAAAATCAAAAATATCTCATTAAGTCTGCATTTTTATTTGCAGTTCCGGGGGGGATGTGATATATTATGAAGGCAATAACAGGAGTTTTCAAAAATATCTGAAAATCTTGCAGTGATCTGCAAATGGAATGTTTTTCGGTTCATCTGCAATTGTTTTTCAGTCAATTTTTGCCTGACTTTTGAAATTACCTTCACGGAATCAATATATTTCTCTTTAGGAGTTTTTTATGACAGTTACGATGAGTGATATTGCCCGGATCACCGGATATTCCCGATATACGGTAAGCAAAGTTCTGAACGGGGATCCGAGTGTCCGTCCTGCGATACGGCAGAAGATATTGAAAGCATGTGAGAAATACAATTATCTTCCCAACAGCAGTGCTGTCAGCCTGGTGCGCGGGCGTTCCAACTATGTGGGCGTTGTGATTCCTTATCTGACAGATGACTTTTACAGCGAGTTTATTGAACAGCTTGATATCTGTGCACGGAAATACGGTTATGAGCTGATTTACAAATCCAGTTACAACAATGCGGAAAGTGAAGCAGAGGTAATCCGGACGTTTCTCTCCTTCAATGTTTGTGCGATTATTTGTGTGCCTGTTGTTGAGAACAGCCGGACAGCTCTTCATCAGCTTGCAGCCCAGCGGATTCCGGTGGTTTATTTTGACCGTCAGCTGAATGATACATCCTATTTTGTAGGGAATGACAATTATGCCGGAGTGTATGCCATGACGCAGCATCTGTTGAAAAAGGGAAGGACTCCCGCCTATCTCGGGAGTTTTTACAATGCCTGCAACCGGACCGCAGAGGAACGGAAAAACGGTTATTTGGCGGCGATGGCAGATGCCGGAAAAAAATCACTTCTGATAGATGTGTCCAGCAGTCCTGTTCAGCAGGATAACGAAAGTTTCGGATATGAAAATATGCAGGCTTTTCTTTCAGAATATCAGGCCCCTGATGCGTTGCTGTGTGTTACGGATACTGTTGCGCTCGGAGCAATGCGTGCCCTGCGGGAAAAAGGAGTGAAAATCGGAGAGGATATTTTGATTGCCGGACACGATAATCTGCATTTTTCCCGGTACCTTGTATCTTCTTTGAGTTCGATCCGGCAGACTTCTGAGCTTTTTTCGCCGAGATGTCTCGAACTGGTTGATTGTCTTCTCAAGCAGAAAGACCCCGGACCGGCTTGCAATATGTTTCCACCGGAACTGATTTTCCGGGAATCTACAGGTGATGCGCAATCTTCCGTTATGATAATCGCTTCCGGAGATCCGGAAAATAAATGAGCCGTCTCCGTATTGAACAACAGAGCCGGCTCATTTTGTGTTTGATTTTCATTATGCCAGTTTGGAATAACCGAGATGCTCGAAGATTTTGATCATTGATTCAGCCGCATTTACCACGTTATCGCGCATGAATGCTTCAGATTCAATACTGTTGAAATCCCCGGCAAAAATCGCTTCTGCCCGTTTGAAGAGTTCAAATGCTGCATACCGCCCGGCATCACGTGCGATTTTTGTCCAGACATTGAACCGCATTACGCCATCGCTGCCGAGTTGTGCCAATTGTTCCGGCGGAAGGGAAGAGCCTCCATGCATGGTCAACATAGGCTTGCCGACTGCCTGAGAGATTGCCCTTGCACGTTCGCCGAGGTAATGACAATTTGAAGAACTTCCTGCCTGCTGTTCTGTTCCCAAATCGGCAACCAGAAAGTCGATTCCTGTATTTTTGACATATTCTGCTGCACGTTCCGGATAATCTTCATCAGAAATTCTCTGTATCTCTTTTGCATGCATGGCTTCAACCGGAAGCTCGTCCATGATTCCCTCTATGAGGATATCTTTTCCGTATGCCCTGACATATTCAGCAGTCAAACGCTGATTTTCCTCTGCGGAGAATCTCTGGGCATCGAACATAGCAGAAGCAAGATATTCCGTACCTTCCGTCAATGCCCAGCGGTCCCGTTCCGGATCAGCATGGTCCAGATGCGGAAGAACTGTGATATCCCGATAAGGTGATTCCGGAGAATCCACCATCGTCCGTATCTGTGTCATTATACTGCGAAATCCCAATTCTGCAACAGAACATGCAGTGATCCGTTTTGCCTGCGACATACAGGGGTAAGTATATGTCATGCTGATGGTAACAGGCATTTCTGCAATCTGGTATTTTTCTTTTATTGATTTTGCGGCAATCAGGATTGCTTCAATATTCCAGAAACTTCCCGTGCCGAAAATCGGCACCGGAACTTCCCGTTCCTTTGCTTTTTCCAACACTTTCAAAGCTGCGTTCCGACCGTGAATTACCGGCATGATGTTCCCCCTTCAATTTCATCAAATTCAACACCGTTCATATATCTGACTGCCTCCCTGAAAACAGATGTCAGACTCTCATAAATACAGCTGACATGATGAATGTAAGGGCCGTAGATGAATTTTTCTTCCCAAGCCGCCCAGTTATCCATTTTTGCATAAACAAATGTTCCCTGATTGAACGGACCGACTGTTGTTTCACATTCCCCGTTGAACAAACTGTATTTTCCATGAACACCGTCAAAACGGTTGATTGTCAAGTGTCCCTGTTTAAGCTGCCAATTGCAAACCCCGTCAGGGTTGCCCGGCAGGACAAAATGTTTACTGAGTTTACAAGCCCCATCGGCAAGGGAGGCAGGGAAAGCGCCGCAGTGCCAGAGCAGTTCTGAATTATCATCTTCCGGATGACGGATCGTCAAGTCTGCAAGGAATACCGGCTTGGAAAAATTCGTTGCCGCCTGCTGTAACAGCATGGAAACGGCGCCGTGGATATCGGTTTCACAGGAAACCGGGAAGCCGCATTCGATGAGTACAGAATTGACGAAGCATGGGCAGATTCCAAGTTCCATCTGGAGCTGATCCCAGCATTGGAATGCCGCCGCATTGAGCTGTTCCTCTGATTTCCATTTCAGTAAAGCCGCTTTCAATGCCGCCATCTTCAAAGGCGCATCATCGGTCATTTCTGAAAAATCAACTTTAGATTTGAAAGCTTCTGCTGCTGCCCGCACTTCTTCGTCTGGATTGGCAGCCAGTTTTTTCACAGAGGCTGTAAGCTTGCCAAGATCATAAGGTACAGTCTGAATCCCGAACCGCTCCAGCAGTTCTCCTTCATTGACAATTACAGAATAAAAATCCTTCGGACGGGTGGAGATTTGCCCGATGCGGGCATCCTTGAAGTTTTTGACAACATTCACTGCTGCGAGAAAATTTCTGAATCCTTTCACAAAAATGTCATCTGTAATGCGGCTGTTGACGATATAACTGAAATCGACACCGAACCGCTGCAGGACTTTGCTGGTTGCAAACAGACCGCACTGGGAATCACGCAGACGTTCACCGTTCGGCAGCGGGGATTCATCTCTGGGGCCCCAAAGAAGCAGCGGTTTGTTTACTGCCTTTGCCGTAATGCATACGGCTTCTTCGCAACCGAAGTTGCAATGAGGAGCAAACACCCCGTCAACTCCGGCAGAAATAAAACGTTTTGCTGCGGCACGGGCATCTTCCACTGATGCCAGGAGTCCTGTTTCATTGATCCCTTCCAAATCGATAATTTCCATATCCGGAGCAATTTGCTGAAGTTGTTTTCTGATAAGGTCCTTGTACTTGAATGCATCTTCCCCGGAAAAAAATCTGCGTTTTGTTGGCATGTAACCGATTTTTACCTTTGTCATATTTCGTCCTTTCGTTTTTATGTCGATAAAATCGACACGTGTCAATTTTTTGTGTGATGACAGGTTGTGTTAGTTTTTCTGTCAAAACAAAGGGAGAAAAAATAATTAATCACCTTTTTAAGATAACATAAATATTTACTCGTGTCAAGTTATTTTATAAATTTTTTTGATAAAAAGTTCGTGACAATTTCAAAAGTATTCAAAAATGTCAAATTTTTCTGGTTCGTTGACGATTTGTGACAGAATTATGTTGAAAAGCGGATAAAACTGAAAGACGAAATTGAAAAAGACTGGAATTGCGTCCACACATGAGAATTCAAGCTCCACTTTATGCAATTATTATAGATAGGTGCTGCTAATCTAAGTTTTTTTATAAGCTTACGGAATTTGCGAAAAGTACAAAATATTAACGGAAAGTCTATCACACTGTAAAATTTTTCACGAAAGGTGATATCATCTCCGGCTTCAGAAAATGATTTTTTGTTTATTCCGCAATGGATGGTGTGTAACGTTTCCGGTATATAGCCGGCGTTGTGCCGACATTTCGTGAAAATTGACGGTAAAAGACTTCCAGAGATTCAAAACCGCAATCGTAAGCGATCTCTTTTATTGTTTTTTCTCCGGAAGCAAGACGCTGTTTTGCCCGGTTGATCCGTAAATTCAATAAATGCTGATGAGGCGATATTTTCATGTAGTGCTTAAAAATGGAGAAAAGATTTGATCTGCTGATTTCTGCGACATCTGCTATTTCATTCAGGTGCAAGTTGCTGTCAAGATGCCGTTCCATAAACTCCAATGCAACTTTCAGTGCCTCCGGATAAGATTCTCCCGGATTTTTCTGCGGTCCCGAGGCAAACCAGTAGAAAGTGGAATAGAGCAAGGCACAAAAAGCCGGATTATCCTGTTCCCCGGCATGATATCTGCGAAAGGCATCATCTGCAAATCCCATCAGCTGTTCTGTTTGCAGGGGAATGGTCACTCTTGGACAGATCCGTTCTCCGCCTTCGACTTCAAACTCAATAGAATAACAGGAATAAGGGTCATCAGAATGATAGCGGTGAATCGTATTTTCTCCGCCTCTGTGCCAGAATAATGTACCGCGTCCGTACAAAGTATCTTTTCCATCCGGACCGGAAAACAAAACATGACCGCCCGTCACGAGTTCCAGATATTCTTTCCGTTTTGTAACTCTGATCGGTTTTATTTTTCTTTCCGATGGAGCTTTGAAATAGGCGAGTAATTCCAGTCTTATCAAGTGTTTCAGCATGTGGGATTTTCCGTTAATAAAATGTACTTTTCGTCAATTGTAAAAACGAAATTCTTATGTTATCTTAACGGAAGAAATATAACACGAGTTAACAAAAAGTCAACCCTTAAAAGAGGAGTTTCTTCAAAAATGAAACCAATCGGTGTACAACTTTATTCTCTCCGTGAGAAAGTCGGGTACGATTTCGTGAGCGTTCTCAAGCGCGTTGCAGAAATCGGTTACAAGTATGTGGAACCTGCCGGGCTTTGGAATGTCCGCCCCAGAGAGTTCAGAAAGATCCTTGATGATCTCGGGCTGAAAATGGTCTCGTCTCACACCCCGTGGGCGAGAGATCCTATGAACCTGGGAGAAATCATGGATGTCGCGGACGATCTCGGACTGGATAAAATCGTTTGCGGTTACTGGACCACTGATTTCAAAGATATGGATGCTATCAAACGGACCGCTGAGAATACAAACAGGATGCAGGAGATCCTTGCGGCAAACGGTTTTACACTTTTTCAGCACAACCATGATTTTGAATTTCAGAGACTGGACGGAAAAATCAAATATGAAATTTATAAAGAGCTATGCCCGAACCTGAAATTCCAGATTGACTGCTTCTGGTCAACCAATCTCGGAACCGAAAATCCGGTTGAAATGCTTCAGAAATTTGCAGATCAAACCATCTCAATCCATATGAAAGACGGTATCGTGAAGCAGAACGTCACCGGCGACAAAATGGTCAACGGGATCCTTGACCGGAAAGTGGATCTTCTGCCACTCGGTCAGGGCGATCTTCCTATCAAAGATCTTGTGCCGGCAGTCCCGGAATCTGCAGAAGCGATTATCGTAGAACTGGATTACTGTCAGGTGGAAATGTGGCAGGCAATCGAAGAAAGTTATAAGTTCATGACAGAAAACAAACTCGCAGAAGGAAACAAATGATGAAAGCAACAAAAGTCGGTATTATCGGTTGCGGCATGATCTCAGACACCTATTTCAAAGCCGCAAAAAAATTCAATATCATTGAAGTCGTTGCCTGTTCCGATATCATTCCGGAACGCGCTACAAAGAAAACTGAACTCTATGGAGTTCCCAATATGACCAATGAGGAACTGCTGGCAAGAGAAGATATTGAGATCGTGATCAACCTGACCCCGCCGCGCGTTCATTCCAAAATTGCCATCGATACTCTCAATGCAGGAAAACATGTTTATTCAGAAAAGCCCTTCGGTGTTGATGCTGAAGATGCTGCAAAAGTTATGTCTCTGGCGAAAGAAAAAGGGCTCCGTGTTGGCTGCGCCCCCGATACATTCCTTGGCGGAGCTCAGCAGACTGCCCGGAAACTCATTGATGACGGCTGGATCGGAAAACCTCTTTCCGGAACGGCAATGGTTCTTGAACGCGGTCCCGAAGATTGGCCGCAGGCTCCTTTCTTTTACGATTACGGCGCAGGTCCCATGCTTGATTTAGGACCTTATTACATTACCGCACTGGTAAATATGCTGGGCCCTGCAGAAAGTGTTACAGCTGTTACTGCAAAAGGTTTTGAAACCAGAACCTATGGTCCTGAAGTCGCTGATGAGTATAAAGATAAGTACAAACCTTTTGACCAGTACCCGGTAAATGTCACTACACATCTGACAGGGATCATTAAATTCAAATGCGGTGCGATCATTACTGTGATTACCAGCTTTGATTGTTATAACCATGGACACAGTCCCATTGAAATATATGGAACAGAAGGCTCCATGCAGGTTCCGGATCCCAATATTTTTGGCGGAAAGATCCGTATTTTCAAACCCGGTTATGAAGATTGGAAAGAAATCCCGCTGACTCATGGTTACACAGAAAACAGCCGGTCAATTGGAGCAGCTGATATGGCATACGCACTCCGCAGCGGACGCCCTCACCGGGCAAATGGAGAATTGGCAAACCATGTCCTTGAGATCATGCTTTCCTTTGACAAATCCAGTGAAGCCGGAAAAGAAATCATCCTGCAAACCACCTGTGCCCGTCCTGAAGCTCTTCCTCTGGGATTGACTCCCGGAATGCTGCCGGAATAAATCAACATAAAAAAATATTGCGCTGTTTCCAATCAGGATTGACTCGTGATCGGGGAGACAAAAGAAAAAAAATTGAGATGGTTTGCTTCCCCAAAACACCAATTTTTATTGGTAACAGAGCCCAAAATATCATGAAACACCCATGAGAATCTTCTTCATGGGTGTTTCTGTTTTAACACCACACTTTTTTACTAAAACCATAGGAGGTAAGTATTATGAAAGTTGAAAAGAGAAATCCTATGATGTCCTGCGGGTGCTGGGCAAGATAGTTTGTCACTTGAATTCTTATAGAAAAGTTCTGTTATGGCTTGGCTTGTCGCGGCGTAATGAAATGAAGACGGAAACAATGCTTCATCGTCAGGCTTTTATGAAGCACGGCTTCGCCGTATGAAGCGGCACTTCCACCTTCGCCAGAGGCTACGGCGGACAAGGCGAGCCATGAAGCGAAGCCTGACGGCTTCATTTTTGCTTAAATTGGAAAATTCTCTCAAGCTCAAACGGTTGCAGATTAGTAAAAAATGGTTATCTATTCGTTAATCTGCGAAAATATCTCTAATCGGCGGCAAAAAGAAACAGAGAACGGATTTTGAGGTGAAACAAAAAGTCGTTTTTTTGACACTTTATCGAAAATGGTGCATTTTTAGCATAGGAAAGACGACTCTTGCAAAACCGCCATATAGGAGGGTGCAAAAATTCCTTTTCTACTCAAAAGCAGTGCTTGACTGCACTTTTTTAATATATCACACCAACCCGGAAAAGCAATAGATAATCAATAAATTTGGCAGTGCATTCCCGAAGTGCAAAATTTGCACTTTGGCATTACACTTAAAGCCCAATTGGTACAACACACCAGAAGATTTGGAAAATACGCTTCAAGAATATATAGATTTTTTTATAATGAAAATTATGAAAAATACACAAATTGGCATCCTGCACATGACAAAAAATGTGCTAAATGCGAGTTATTGCCTTTATGCGCAGGCGGATGTCCGGCACGTTTTGCCCGTGAAACAAACAATCCATTACAATATGGGAATTGCTCGCAAACAAAAGATACATTGATCGGACATCTGATAAATTATCTGAAACTGGAAAACTTGTAATGGTCAGTTCTTAAATGGGAAAATTCAAATTTTTCAATACCGGCGGCATCATTTGTTTTTAGCTCTGCGGTACTCTCCGGGGGAGCAGCCGAAGTGTCTGCGGAAAGAATTGCTGAAATAAAAGGGATTTTTCCACCCCGTCAATGCCGCCGCATCCTTTACGGTGCAGGCGGGATCTTCCAGCAATTCAGCGGCGTGTTCCAGACGGATGCGGATCAGATTCTGGCGGATTCCCATACCGTTTTTGCGTTTCAAAAGCACATTGAGTTGCTGGGGAGATATCCCGGCGAAACGGGCGGCAGCCGTAACACTCAAATTAGCGTAAAAATAGTGATTTTCCAGATAATTCAGACACCGCTCAGCCGGTTCATGCCGCTGCAAATCTGATTCTGCATACCATTGCAGTTTTTCCAATATCAAACGGATGTTGCTGATCACAGCTCCGCAAAGATGATACCGCAGATTTGAAAATTCTTCCCGGGACGGCACCTGATGCAAAGTATCCAGCAATTCCGGTAAAAAATTATATACATTCTCATCTGCGGAAATATCCATCACCCACTCCGATATTCTCAAAGAGCCGTGAGTTACCGCAAAGACCAGATCATTTTCAGTATCACAATGAATTGTCTGCGGCGGGTGGATATACAGCTCATCCGGATCGGTGCAAAATTTCACTTCCCAATATTTATGCAAGTGATAATCAACCGCTTCCGCCGGAACATCGCCCCGGGGAACACTTTCAAATTTTACTGCAAAATCCCGTTTTTCAAATTCGTGCAAATAATCTGCAAGCTCGTCAAAACTCTTGCTCATCGTCTGTTTCCTTTCTGCAAAAGTTAATATAACGCCGGAAATTATTTTTGCAAGCGGCAAAATATGCACTTTCATTTTTTATATGCTTTGTATGTTTTTTTATATCCGTTCGGGAATTGTTTTTTATTTGTTCCTGCGCTATATTATCGGTGACTCAACAGAAAGGAAAAATCATTATGACCGACGCACAACTTTACACTTACGCCAAAACCGTTATCCCCGGCGGTACCGGATTATTGAGCAAACGCCCCGAAATGCTTGCCCCGGAATTGTTCCCCGCTTACTTTAAATCTGCTTCCGGCTGCCGCATAACCACCATCGACGGAAAAGAATTCACCGATTTTGCCACCTGCGGTATCGGAGCGTGTCTGCTGGGATTCAATGATGAAGATGTCACCGCGGCAGTTGTAAAAACCGTCACCGACGGCAGTTTTTCCACCCTCAATCCCCCCGAAGAAGTGGAGCTTGCCGACCGTCTCTGCGCCATTCACCCCTGGGCATCATGGGCGCGTTTCGCCCGGGCCGGCGGTGAAATCGGTGCGGTTGCTATCCGCATCGCCCGCGCCTGTACCGGTAAAAGCAAAGTTCTCATCATCGGTTATCACGGCTGGCACGACTGGTATCTTGCCGCCAATCTCGGCGATCCCGATGCTCTGGGCGGAATGTGGCTCAAAGGACTTTCCCCACACGGCGTACCAGCTGAATTGAACGGCACCGCCATTCCCTGTATGCACGGTGATATGGAACGCCTTGAAACTGTTTTCAAAGAACACGGCAACGAACTTGCCGCCGTCATCCTCGAACCCTGCCGTCACGAAGTGCCCGCAGCCGGTTTTCTGGAAGCTCTCCGCGCCAAATGCGACCAATTCGGCTCTCTGCTCATTTACGATGAAATAACCATCGGCTGGCGGTACCGTTTCGGCGGTTCCCACTTGTCCTTCGGAGCAGATCCCGATCTGGCGATCTTTTCCAAAGCGATGGGCAACGGTCATCCCATCGCCGCTGTCATCGGCAGAAAAGAGTTTTTCAACGGAGCCGCCAGCGCATTTTTGAGCAGCACTTACTGGACGGAGCGCGTCGGACCAGCCGCCGCGCTGGCGACCATTGACAAAATGGAAAAAATCAACGTTGCCGCCCGCGTCAATGAATTCGGTCATAAGGTGATGAAAATGTGGAAAAGCACCGCCGATGCCGTCGGTCTGCCGCTGGAATTGGACAGTGAATTCGGCTGCCTTGCCTATTTCGCCTTCAAAACCGCCGTCCCCAACGCCATACGGACACTTTTCACCCAATTGATGCTGGAACGCGGATTCCTTGCCGGAACCGGTTTCTATCCGACCGCCGCCCACGGTGAACAGGAATTTGCCGCCTATTCTCAGGCGGTGAAAGAGGTGTTCGCCATTCTTGCGCCATTGGCGGCAGAGGGCGAATCGGCGATCCGTGCCGCGCTGCGCGGTCCCGAAGCACACACCACCTTTGCCAGATTGGTGAAGTAAGCACTTTTGCCCCCTGCAACGCTCTCTTTGCAGATGCAATCTGCAAAGGTGAGCAGGAAGCAATTGTGCCACGAGATCTTTGGGACCGGGTAAAGGAAATTCAGCGTTCCATTGATCCGCAGTCAGACCACTCAAGACGGCAGGAAACAATTGCACCCTTAAAAAGCATCTTACGGTGTGGGCATTGCGGTGGAGCGATGATGCCGACATACTCAAACAAGGGCGGTCGGCGGTATTATTACTATCTTTGCAGCAAGGATTCTAAACGGGCAATTTCAGAATGTCCGGTTAAGCAAATACCTTCCGGAGACATTGAGGCACTTGTCAGAAAGCAATTACAAAAAATGCTTTCTGATATTTCACTTGTTATGCGTTTTGCAGAACAGTCAGGGATGTCTCCGGTGGAGGTAGTGGAGTGTTTTCGGGAAGAATTCTGGAATGAAATCAGTCCCGGAGAATACAATCGCCTTTTAATACTTTTAGTTGAAAAAGCCATTGTTTGGGAAGACCGATTGGAACTGGAACTCAAAACTTGCGGTGTAAAATCATTGTTGGAGGAATTCAAAAATGAATAAAGTGGAAATACTTGAAAATGGGAATGTCAAAATTACAATCCCGATGTCGTTCCGGAGCTGTGCCGGAAGAAAAAGAATTGTCACGCCGGATTCGGAGACGAGTTTTACCGACCCGATGATAACCAATATTGCAAGGGCATTCCGTTGGCAGACATTGATCGATGAAGGCAAGTTTTCCAATGTTCACGAACTTGCCAGAGCCATCGGCAAAGACGATGCCTATGTATCGAGGCTCATCCGGTTTACGCTGCTTGCTCCGGATATCATCCATGCAGTCCTTGCCGGAAAAATCAATAAAAGTATCAGCACAGAAAAACTTAAACAGGCATTACCTCCTATGTGGGAGGATCAGAAAAAGATGTTTGATATAGAGTGACAGCTTTTCTTTTTGAGGCGGTAGGAGAAATCCTGCCGCTTTTTTTATTTCTCTGTTCAAAGGTCGCATTTCCGTTCAAGCCGAATATCAGAACCAATTTGGAGAACTTTCCGAAGGGCATATTATGGTGTGGTAGTTATATTTGTTTCGGAAGAAAAGTCCTGAATGACTATGTTTATCATCAATGAGTAATGACTTTTTTAGAGATAAAAATTTGAAAGGACTTT
>JAFTIQ010000036.1 GCA_017456805.1 Lentisphaeria bacterium | reverse complement strand
CACATTGTTCCGGAAGAAGCGGAACTCGTTAAAAAGATTTTTGAAACCTATCTGCGCTTCGGTTCAGGCAAGGAGACGGCGAAATTTCTGGATTTGTGCGGATTGAAAACGCCAGTCAAAGTCAGCCGCAAAGGGATTCCTCACGGAGGCGATGAGTTTACCGGGATGTATATTTACAGAGTTCTGCAAAATCCGCTGTACCTGGGCTTGACCAAGCATTATGACAAAACCTATCCGGGGGAACACGAGGCAATTATCGACAAAAAGACCTGGGACAAGGCGCAGGAACTTCTGGCGTTCAACCTTACCCACAGCGGCAAAAAAGACATCCGGTTTTCTCCACTCCGGGGATTGATCCGGTGCGGATGCTGCGGCGGGGTGATGATGGAAACTTTCACCCAGAAAAAGGATAAACGCTACCGCTATTTTGCCTGCGAAAAGGATATGAAACGCATCAACTCCATCTGCCCCTTGAAGCGAGTACCGGCGGCAGAGTTGGAAAATCTGCTGCTCCGGGAAATCGGTTCCATGCTCGCCAAACCGGAAGTTATCGCTGGGGTGATGCATCAGGCAGCCGAACTGGATGAACACGGCAAACATCTGAAACTCCCAACTGTGCAGCAGGCGTTTGATGATTTGACCAATGTGTGGGATGTGATGTTTCCGGTGGAGCGGTACAAGTTCATCAACGAGGTGGTGGAGAAAATCACTGTCCACATCGACCGGGTGGAAATCGAGTATAAAACAGACGGCTTGGAGGCGGTCATAACCGAAACGGAGGCGGCAAATGGAAAAAACAATTGAAAGACTGGTCAACGGCAATATCAAGGTGACCATTCCCATCCGACTGAAATACGATGGCTGCAAAACAGTCATCCATCAGCCGGAGGCAGAACCGGCTGAACTTGATCCAGAAACGATGTCTCCCTTGCAGAAAGCGGTTATACAAGGTTTTCAGTACCGGGATATGCTGGAATCGGGCAAAGTGGCAACTGTTTCCGAACTGGCACAGAAAGTTAAACAGGAACGCGCTTTCCTCTTCCGGGCATTAAGTCTGGTCAACCTCGCCCCAGACATCATTGAAGCCATCCTCAACGGCAAAGAACCCGCCTCTCTCACATTATCCAAACTCCGCAAAGGTTTCCCCGAAGACTGGGACGAGCAACGAAAATTGTTCGGAATAGAATAAAAATATATAATGGAGTTGTTAATTGTCATTACAAAGCAATTTTACAACTCCATTCTTGTGTTTAAGTATTTTTGAGAAGTAAAATAAGCTCGGTGGTCTTTTGTCTTGCGGTTCTATTCTTGTTATTTCCCCCCAAAGTACTAAAATTATTTTTAAATTTAATAGTTTTTACGGAAAAATATCTGGCTGCTTCTTCTATGACATTTGTCCCAGATAATCCATTACTACATTCTCCGGAGGGAAAAGTAAAGATAATAGAGCATTTTTTTCTACTTAACACCAAAAACATCTTCTTTAAAGCTTCTAAAGAAGAAGATTTATTGCTAAAGTCGGATTGTGGACGTTGAGAAAAATCAGGATAACGACCTTGCCCTGATACAGAAACTAATTCTTTGCGTGCGATTGTTTCTAATACATGATAAAATCGACTATAATGCACCCCGGAATATGGAGGATCGATAAAAATTAAATCTCCGTCTTGGGCATTGTGTTCCATAAATTCAATTGCATCACCAGTATGAACAGTTCCCAACTGCAATGCGTGCATTTCAGTTAAATTTTTTAACGCTTCTCGCACATATCCAAAAATATTTTTTTGCCAATACTCTTGAATATATGGTAATGCTGTTTCTGTCGGTTGGAACGGTTGTGCTGTATGACCTGGGGCAGCCGCACATTTGCTTGCGGCAATAACAGCTGCAGCTAGACAAAGATCATGATTTTCATCAGGTAAATATCTTATTAAAAAATCGAGAGATAATGCTTGTTGTGGGCTAAAATAAAAACCTCCGTAAGCATTCCATACGGGACCTACAGTCAGCTGATTTTCACAAAGTATTCTTGCATCATATACAGATTTTTGACAAAAATTCTTATAATCCCCCAATATATCAAATTGTTCAAACTTTTGAAATGCTTTTTCGGCAGTTTCAATCCATTGATGCTCTATTGCTTCGTAATCAGAAGACACTGTTCTACCAGAAACGGCCGCTGCTAATACAGTTGAATAATGTTGTAAATCGACGGAACACACTGGTTTATTGAGATTAATTGCTGCATACCAGGAAACGGCCGCGCTTCCACAAAACAAATCCACAATTCGGGTCGCAGTTTTAGACTCTTTCTTCAAAAGATTGCCAAGCCCCTTGCTTAACATTTTCTTTTTCGATCCCATATATTTCATAGTGCCAAGCCCCATAAAAGAATATACTGGGTTTTGGATAGCGTTTGCAGTGCGGCAGCTTCTTTTTGCAGAAAACTATAATTATCTTCTGTGTCAAATGTATTTATATCAAGCAAGGCATCATCAATATTAGCTCGCAAATCTAAAAAATCAGTTGGCACACATGCAATATCCCACAAGCCGTTTTGTTTTCCTAATTGAGACCACCAAAAACTTAAATCACTCCGTGAGATTTTGTTTCTTTGTAGCAATATGCGCACAGCGGCTGTTGCAAGTCGCAATAGAAAAAATGCTCGTACAAACATATCAATATACAAATCTTGAGATTGATTAGTAGATGGTTCTATGCCACGAATAATAAATTGAGGAAGCTGATTTTTTTCTTGTATTAAAAAATCTTTATAATACCGCCGTTTTATTTCTGACAATGAAAGATAACTCAACATAAAATCAATTTTTTTTTCAAAATCAGCTTTTCCCAAACCTAATATTTGTTTCCATTCATTTAGCATCAGCCAAAGGATGTATTCGTCAAATTTATTTAAGCTACCATTACCCAAAGAAGGATCAACATTTTCCCAAAAAAAGTTAAGAAAATCTTTGATTTCTCCGACTGACAAAAAATGTGATTTTATTAAATCGCAAGGAGCGTAACTATATTTGTTGCGCTGGTTACGATCTGAATTGTATTTTTTTAAATCTATACCCCACGCCTTTAAATACTTAGGAAAAACATTGTATGTATGCTGACTTCCACAAAATGCATCGATCCAATCACTTAAAGGTATTCTGTCCAGATATATAATTGAGCCTATATCAATTTTATCAACGCCATTGTTTTTTCGGGGATTTGCAAAATCTGCCAATAATTGCCATACGGCATGATGTGTTTTTTTAGTTAATGGCAGTTTTCTAGGTTTACCTTGGTGTGTTATAACATAATTTTTACCATTGCATGTTACCAGCCCATTCACCGCTAAAAAAGACATTGCAGCTCGCAATTCCGCATAATAAGATAAATGCCCGCAAATTCCAACAGAATTATTTGCTATAGCAACCAGTGCCTGCTCCAAATATTTCCAGCCATCACACAAATGTAACAGAGTTGAACTAGCTACATATTCGACATAGTGAGTTGAATTGGGGTCACTCATTTCCAAAGGTGGACAATAACGATTGTTGCGGCATAGCCATAAGCTATTCACAAAATTTCTCTTGTTCCTCTGAATTTGTCTATCTATTGCTGAATATGAGGAATCATTTATACTTATTGGCATGATGCAAATCCATTACAAATCAATCGCAAGTTTTATTTTAGAAATAGCTGATAAAACAGATTGATTTTTACAGCAATCCGCTAAAAATACAAGTAAATCCTTGCGAATCATTTTATACCCGCCACTTCCCCGGAAAGCAGCTTTATGATCTTTTTTATCTTGTTCGTCTTGAGAGTCCCCAAAACATTTTGCATTGTAGCTACGCCAGTCATAGCTCGACAGTGTATGAAGCATGTCTTTAATAATTTTAACAAACGAATAATCTGAGTTATTTAAAAACTGTAATTGATTTGATGAATCTATGCCGTTATCTTCGTGTAAAAAGATATCTTGCCATTCGAGGCAATCATTTAAAATTTCAGCATAACAAGCACATAAAATCATATTAGTAACATCAAGCAATCCTCGAATACCTTGATCCGTAGTCAATAAAGATTCTGTAGATTCAAAACCAGATACAGTAAAACCAAGTTCTCCACTATTAATTTTCTGAATCCACGGTGCTGTATTATTATTTTTTATGGCATCTTTGAGAGTGATACCAATAAACATCAAAAAGGATGCCTGCTGAGTTCTTGACCACGGAATAACAGAACTACTGTCTCCTTTTTGAGCTGCACCAAAAAATCCCCCCAAACTATTTTCCGGGGAATTCCATTGTTTGATATATGTGGCCATCAAACTGCGAATCCATGCAGCTTGGGAAACTTGTCCTTTAAGCCCTTTATCTCCTAACATATTGATTCTATTATACCACGGACTATATTTATCTGACCATAGCATATTAACAAGCTCTTGTGCCCTTGCCTCCCTGTACACAACGGGACCTTGAAAATTTTCAAGCCAATCCTGTGCACGCAAAAGAGGATATAAATCAAAAGCTAAACTAGGATTTATTTTTTTTGGTTTTATATTAATAGACCAAAACAAATAAGCTTGCCAACTTATATCTAATTCCCAAAAAGCAACAACAGGTAACTCGAAGTCGTCATCAATATTTTCATCAAACGCCCACAAACGATGTTGTCCGTCAATAACTTCCATGGGGGCAAGCATTTCAGGAGTCCATGATTCAGAAAAATTTTCCGGCAAATTTAAAAATACTTGCCCACTGTATTCTTCAATAAAAATCAAATCTTGCGCAGAAACATTCTTCCCGTTTCGTTTGTCTTCTTTACCTACGATGTTTACAACAATAGATGTGGGAAGCCATCCTGGTTTTCTTAAACTTTGAGATACTTCATTCGTCAGTTGTCCAGGGGACATTTCAGAACATGGATAACCAATACGTATGAAACGGCTAATTTCATCCGACCTTGCTGCATCATGTTTACGCTGAATTCCTGTATCGATTTTTCCGTCTTCTATATTTTCCTTGCGGCGTCGAATATCTGATAATGCTTTAAGCTTTTTCGCGGAAATAGAAAATATATAAAATTCAGAACGTGGCTTTCTTCTAAAATTTTCATTATCAAAACATACCTCGTCCCATTCAGGTAACCATTGCTTAACTTTTATAGCATTAATTTTTTCTCGCATATCGAATTTCTCCTGAAGCTACCCCAAATGTAGCATATTCATTTTTCCTCTGAACAAATCTCCAGTATATCTGCTATATCGCATTGCAAGGCCTTGCATATCTTAACAAGAACATCTGTTGTGACATTTTCGCCTTTTCCAAGTTTCGCAATGACATTGGTGCTTACACCGGCTTTTTCTCTCAATTGAGTTTTATTCATGCCACAATCTATCATTCTTTTCCAAAGCTTATTGTAGCTTATCATAATGCACTCCTTACCTTACCGTACTGTCGATGTTGTAATTTACCACTGATTTTGGCAAAAGTCAAGAATACTTTGGTGATAATCAAAGTTTTTTTACCGATAACAGTAGAATGTCGACAATGAATTATATTTATACAATATTTGGTTTAAGGGAAAATATGTCACAGTAATATTTTTTTCAAATACCGTAGTTCGCATCTCGCCTGGTATGGATTGCGGCTTAGAAAAAACTACCGGGAATATTGTCATAAACAAGCGTTGATTTGTAATAGGTTACGCACTGTGTCAAATTTCGAGGGTGACACAGGTACTTTCCTAAAAATCTGAGCAACTGAGCAACTTTACACGGTTTGGGTGTGGATGATAGTTTCCCGGACACGGCATGGGGCGTTTTTTGAGGGTAAGTCTTGGGGGAGAAAACAAAAAAGCCAGTCGGGTTGACTGGCGTAGATACAAAAATGGTGGGCGATGAGGGACTCGAACCCCCGACATTCACGGTGTAAACGTGACGCTCTAACCAACTGAGCTAATCGCCCTGATTGCTCAGTAATATATCACCGGTTTTACGGTTTTCAATCCAAAAAAATAAGTTTTTTTCTTTTTTTTGTAAAATAAATGAAAAAAAGTTTAGAAAATAACTTGAAAAAAACATGGATGTGTGTTCTAATACCAATGTATTTTTATTTTTTACAAAACAGGAAGCTTTTTATGGAAAATAGTGATTATATTCTCGGGCTGCTGACCGAGGCTGGACTCATCAATGAGGAACAGATCGAGGCGGCTTGGAAAAAAGTCTCTGACGAAGACGGTCAGATCGATGTGATCGACGCGTTGATCAAACTCGAATTCCTCGACGAATTCGAATTGACTAAACTGCTCGCCGATCAGTATGGACTGGAAGCATTCGATCTCTCTCAATATTATATCCCGGACGATATCCTTGAAACAATCCCAACGGATTTTATCAAACAACATGGAATCGTCCCGATCCGCAGCGATGAGGATGTTTTGACTGTCGCAATGAGCGATCCCACTGATTTGGAAGCAATCGACTCGCTCACTTATTCTTTGCAGAAAGAAATCCAAGTTGTGCTTTCTCCGAAATCTCAAATCGCTAACGCGATCAAAGGCAGATTCTCAACACTTTCCGATTCCGTCGATACCTTCCTGACTGGTGTCAATACCGACGGAATCGATCAGATGGAACGTTTGACATCGGAAAATACAGATGATTCCGAAAGCGATGTTGATGATGCCCCGATCATCCGGCTGGCTTCTATGATTATTATTGAAGCATTCAAACTCCGGGCTTCTGATATTCATTTGGAGCCTATGGAAAAACGGTACAGAATCCGTTACCGGATCGACGGTGTGCTCCGGGAAATGGATGCTCCGCCGAAGTATTTGCAGATGAACTTGACAAGCCGCTTCAAAATTATGGCGCACATGGATATTACCGAAAAACGGGTTCCCCTCGACGGTCGTATTCAGGTGAAAATGGGCGGAAAAGATATTGACTTGCGTGTGTCCTCCATTCCCACCACTCATGGGGAAAGTATCGTTATGCGTATCTTGGATAAGGCAAGTATTCAGCTTGATATTCCGAAACTCGGATTCTATCAGGATGACCAGCAGAAGATCAACCGGATCATTAACTATCCCGATGGTATTTTCCTTGTGACAGGTCCTACCGGGTCCGGAAAGACTACGTCGCTCTATGCATTTTTGAATACGATCAACAAGCCGACCCGTAAGATCATTACTGTGGAAGACCCTGTGGAATATATGCTGGCGGGGATCAACCAGGTTCAGGTGAATCCGGCAGCAAAAATGACCTTTGCAGCTGCTCTGAAAGCAATGCTGCGACAGGCTCCGAATATCATCATGGTCGGGGAAATCCGAGACTTGGAAACTGCTGAAATTGCAATTCAGGCGTCGCTGACCGGACACTTGGTGTTCTCAACGCTGCATACAAACGATGCTCCCAGTGCGATTACGCGATTGATCGATATGGGCGTGCAGCCCTTCATGGTGGCGTCATCCGTCCGGGCAACTATGGCTCAGCGTCTTGTGCGCCGTGTCTGCAAAAACTGTGCGGCTCCGGTGGAAGCGACCGAACGGGAGATCCGTATGTTGAAACTGGATGATAATTTCCTTGCTTCAGCGACCCTGATGCAAGGGAAAGGCTGTCCCGCATGCGGCGGCAGCGGGTATAAAGGACGCTGCGGTATTTATGAAATCTTCCTTTTGAGTGAAGATGTTCAGGAATTGATTTTCCGGAAGAGTGAAGCTGCGGTGATTCGCGAAGCAGCCCGTAAATCCGGGATGCGTACGCTGCGTGAAGATGCTTTGCGGAAAGCGGCAAACGGTACAACAACGCTCGCTGAAGTCGTTTCAACGACGATGGGCGATAAGGAATAACAGGGGTGAACCATGAGCGAAGAAGAAAAATTGAGCGTTACTTTTGAAGATGAATCTGCCCTTGTTCCGGTCAATTCCAATTTGCCGGCAAAGAAGAATGATTATCATCTGGATTTGGAAACTCAGACTCTGAGAGATATCCTTTTAAATGCAGCAGTCTGCAACGAAGAAGTGGTAAATGATGCCATTGAAGAACATTTGCGGACCGGCAGATCTCTTTATGAAGTGATCCTTGATTACGGGATTGTTTCTGAATCGGATCTGAATGAGCATATCGCTCAGGGGCTTGGAACGGAAGTAATTGAGCTTGCCGAACTTTCCCTTGATCCGGAAGTTCTTGCCATGATTGACGGAGAAACTGCTCACATGCTGGGGGTCGTCCCTGTATCTTTTGACGGATCCACGCTTTATGTTGCAGCCCGGAATCCGTTCAACTATCAGATCATTGACGAGTTGCGCTTCCTTGTCAAACATGATGTGGCGATCCTTGTTGCACCGATCAAACAGATTGATGATACCATCGAAAAACATTATCAGGTCAGTCTGGAATCTGCTCAGGCTCTTTTGACAACCGTCGGATTCGATGAAACTTCTGAAGATGTCAGAGATTTGGAAACGGCGGCAAACGATGCGCCGATCGTCCGTTTTGTGGATGCGATCATGTATCAGGCAATCAAGGATAAAGCTTCTGATATTCACTTTGAACCGTTTGAAAACGAGTTCAAGATCCGTTACCGTGTTGACGGTGCATTGTATGAACTTGCACCTCCGCCGAAGAATCTTGCGATTCCTGTGATCAGCCGTGTGAAGATTATCAGTGAATTGAATATTGCGGAACGCCGTAAGCCTCAGGATGGACGTATTCAGCTGAAAATTGCCGGAAAACCCATTGACTTGCGTGTGTCGACCCTGCCGACTCAGTTCGGGGAATCTGTGGTTCTCCGAGTTCTTGACCGTTCTGTTGTGAACCTTGACCTTGACGTTCTCGGGATTGCGGATGCAAACCTGGAAAAGATCCGTGAATTGATCGCCATGCCCAACGGTATTTTTGTGATCACCGGGCCTACCGGGTCCGGAAAAACAACCACTCTTTACTCCGCATTGAAAGAGATCAATAAGGTCGAAGTGAAGATCCTTACCGCAGAAGACCCGGTTGAATATGACCTGGAAGGGATCATTCAGCTTCCGATCAACGATGCCGTCGGAATGACGTTTGCCCGTGCGCTCCGTGCGTTCCTGCGTCAGGACCCCGATATTATCATGCTTGGGGAAATCCGAGACCTGGAATCCGGGGAAATGGCAATTCAGGCTGCATTGACCGGGCACCTGGTGTTCTCAACGCTGCATACAAACGACGCTGCGGGTGCAATTACCCGATTTGTTGATATGGGAGTGGAACCCTTCTTGATTGCCAGTGCTGTGATCGGGGTTCTCGGTCAGCGATTGATCCGCCGTGTCTGCCCGAAATGTAAAACCGCATTTGATCCGGATGATCACGATCTTGAAATGCTCGGTTTGAAGCGGGAACAGATCGGAAACAACAAATTCTATTATGGAAAAGGGTGTCCGCATTGCAACAACTCCGGTTACAAAGGACGAAAAGCTTTGACGGAGCTTCTGCTGATGAGTCCGCAGATTTCCGAGCTTGTTCTCCAGAATGCGCCCACTGTGATTATTCGTGAAAAAGCCCGGGAACTTGGAATGGCAACCATGCGTGAAGATGGTATCAAGGCGATTCTCAACGGGGAAACCACGATGGAAGAAGTCTTGAGATATACTTGATGAAAAACTAACTATAACCCGGGAGATACGATATGGGATGTGATGTTACAATGGTGGATTTGCTCCAGCTGGTAGTCGATGAAGGGGTTTCTGACCTTCATCTTGAAGTCGGTATTGCACCGGTTGTCCGCCTGCATGGAGATATGACACCGCTTGATCTGCCGCCTCTGGAAAAAGAAGATACAGAACGTTTGGTCCGTTCCATTGCAACGGATGCGCAGTTTGCAGAAATTGAAAGCAACGGAGGGGCTGACTTCGGGTTCGCCTTCGGGGATCAGGCTCGTTTCCGTGTAAGTGCTTTCAAACAGAAAAAATGCCTTGGAATGGTTTTGCGTCAGATTCCCAGCACCCTGCTGACAATGGAACAGCTTGGATTGCCGCCGCATATTAAAGAATTGCTTTATAAACCCAGAGGATTGATCCTTGTGACCGGTCCGACAGGTTCCGGAAAAAGTACCACGCTGGCATCCATGCTTGATATTATCAACAGAGAACGCGCCTGTCATATTATTACGATTGAGGACCCGATCGAATTTTACCACAATCACCAGAAAAGCGTGGTGATCCAGCGTGAAATCGGGGCAGATGTCCCGAGCTTTGCTGAAGCTCTCCGCCGTGCACTCCGTCAGGACCCCGATATCATTCTGGTGGGGGAAATGCGAGACGTGGAAACAATCGGTGCTGCAGTTTCCGCTGCAGAAACCGGACACCTTGTGTTCGGAACCCTTCATACCACCGGGGCTGCCCGTACCGTTGACCGTATTGTGGACGCATTCCCGACAGATCAGCAGGAACAGATCAGAACTCAGCTTTCCTCTTCTCTTGTCGCTGTGATCTCTCAGGTGCTGATGCCCCGCTGCGATAAGAAAGGCCGTGTTGCCGCCTTTGAAATCATGGTTGCTACCCCGTCCATTCAGGCTTTGATCCGTGATAACAAGACATTCCGAATCACCTCTGATATTCAGACCGGTGCAAAATACGGAATGAATACCCTTGACAGTCACCTGCTGCGCCTTTATAAAGAAGGAAAGATCTCCTATGCTGAAATGATGATGAAAGTTCAGGATATGGAAGGTATGCAGCAGAAGCTTGCAATGGACGAAGATCAGGAACAAGCGTAAATTTTCAGATTATAACAGAGAGGAATAAAAAATGCCTGTTTATCAATATTCAGCGATGGACTCTTCCGGGAAAGAGCGGAAGGGGACAAAAGATGCTGCAAATGAAGTGGAATTGACAGCGTTTTTGAAAGAGCAGGGGATGTTCCCCACGTCGATCAAACTTGCCCGCGCCGGTGCTGTCAAAAAAGCCGCAGGAGCTGCTGGTGCTCAGAAAACTAAAAAAGCCAGCAACATGAACCTCAATATTTCGTTCGGTCCGATCGTGATCAAACCGAAACAGTTGACGGTTGTGACCCGTCAGCTGGCAATCCTTCTGAATGCCGGTCTTCCGTTGATCCGTTCTTTGCGTACCCTTGAGCGTCAGAGTAAAGATCCGGCGATCAAAAAGGTTCTCGGTGAAGTTGCCAACGGGGTGGAAGGCGGTGCAACCTTTTCAGAAGCTCTCGCACAGCATCCGAAATCCTTTGACAAACTGTATTTGAACATGGTTCGGGCAGGGGAAGCTGCCGGTAAATTGGAATTGATCCTTGACCGATTGGCAATGTTCATGGAAAAAGCCGCCCGTATTGCCGGTAAGGTGAAATCAGCAATGGTTTACCCGATCATCGTTTTGTCAATTGCCGGTTTGATCGGGGCAGGGTTGATGGTCTTCATCGTGCCGAAGTTCGAAAAGATCTTTACCGAACTGCTGAACGGAAAACCGCTGCCGGGGATTACTCAGGCGGTTATGAGCGTTTCCAATTTTATGCAGAACCACAGTTTGATCATGCTCGGCGGAATTGTCGGGATCGTTATCGGATTCAAACTGGCAATCAAGACTCCGATCGGGAAGTATGGCTGGGACTATTTCTGTTATAACATTCCGCTGTTCGGACCGATTGTTTCCCGATCTGCGATTTCAAAATTTGCCCGAACCCTCGGAACACTGATGGGCTCCGGTGTGCCGGTGCTGAACTCCCTGAACATTGTCCGGGAAACTTCTGGAAATCAGTTGGTTGCAGATGCGATCCAGAAAGTGCATGATGCTGTGAAAGAAGGGGAAACAATGGCATCTCCCCTGAACGCAACTAAAATCTTCCCTGCTATGGTGATCAGTATGATCGAGGTGGGAGAAGAAACCGGACGTCTGCCGGAAATGCTTGAAAAAGTTGCTGATACTTATGACGAAGAAGTGGATAACGCGGTGGGGGCATTGACCTCCATGATCGAACCGTTGATGATCGTTGGTTTGGCTGTCATCGTCGGGGGTATCGTTCTTGCATTGTTTGCTCCTCTGGTTACGATCATCGAAACCATCGGCGGCTGATCCGGAATTCGTGCCGGAAAGGGGAAATGCATGTTTTGCCGTTTGCTCAATATAGGCAATACACATATTCTCACAGCTGTATTGCAGGAGGATGGATCCATTACTGATTACCGGGTGTTTGATACGCCCGGTTTTCAGCCGGAAGATCTGCCGGAAGGCGATTATGCCGTGGTGTCTGTCGTCCCGGAATGGGAAGATTATTATCGGAAAAAGGGGGCTTTTATCCTGAACTGGGAAAGTGCGGAAAAGGTTCTTTCTTTGTCGCAAATGGGGACTCCCTGGACGGTTGGCGCGGATCGTATTGCCAATGGAGTTGCCTTGCAATCGACAGGGAAAGTTCCCGCGCTCTGCATTGATTGCGGAACTGCTGTTACGTTTGAATATGTGGATTCCTCCGGTAATTTGCGCGGGGGCGCAATTCTTCCCGGACGTCAGCTTCTGAGAAAATCTCTTCATGATTATACAGCCAAGCTGCCGCTTGTTCCTTTCCCGGAACAGGTTCCCGGCGTTCCCGGAAAAAATACTGTGGAAGCGATCCAGATCGGGGTTGATTTGGGGGCCGTCGGTGCAGTCCGGGAGATTTTGATGGAATTCCTGAAAAAAGAACCGGATTTACGGGTTGTCTTTTGCGGCGGAGATTCCTGTTACTTTCACTCCTGCTTTCCGAATACGGAATGTTTTGGATCTGATTTTACTTTGAAAGGACTGGCTTTTGCCTGGACAAATTGCCGGTAATTTGAATGATAGATTTGCATGTACACAGTACTGCATCCGACGGTACTGAATCGCCGACCAAGCTTGTTGAGATGGCTAAAGAAATCGGTTTGTCAGCCATCGCTTTGACTGATCACGATACACTGAGCGGGTTGAAAGAGTTTCTGGATGCCGGAAAAAAATATGGAATGAAAGTTATTCCCGGCGTGGAAATTTCCACTTGGGACCGATCCAAAGAAATCCACATTGTAGGATTATTCATTGATCCGGAGTGTGAAGCACTGGTCTCTTTCCTTGAAGAAATGCGGGAAGAACGCATGATCAGAAATAAGCTGATCATTCATAAGCTTCAGTCATTGGGGTATGATATTACCGAAGAAGAGGTGAATGTGATCGCCAACGGAGAGAGCATTGGACGCCCTCATATTGCACAAATCCTTGTGAATAAAGGGTGTTTTGAAACAATACAGGATGTTTTTGATGCTCTTTTGAAACGGGGAAAACGGGCTTTTATAGCACGGAAACTGAAACGTCCGGATGTTGTCTGTTCTCTGATTCATCAAGCGGGCGGGGTGGCGATCTGGGCTCATCCGGTGAGCGGACAACATTCAGGGGAACGCTCTTATGTCAAAAAAATGCTGAAAGGTTTGATTCCGGTTGGGATCGATGGATTGGAATCTCTTTATACGACATTCAATGCCAATCAGACAGCGCTGCTGACTGAGATTGCAGAAGCCAATGGTTTACTCCTCTCCGGCGGAAGCGATTTTCATGGAACATCCCGCTCCTACGCAAAATTGGGAGTCGGCGGCGGATGTCTCTCTGTTCCGGATTCTTTTCTGGAAAATATAGAAACTTTCATCCAAAAACGGAATCAGGCTTGAATCCTGTAAAAAATGTGGTATATTTCAGGTTGAACAATAATATTGGGAGATTTGAAATATGAAAAGAATCCGAATCAATGATGCCGACAGGAGCGAAGCCCTGCGCGCGCTTTATGAACGCCCGCTTTGCCCGGCGGAAATTGAAAAACGCGTTACTCAGATCGTTGACCGCGTCCGTGAGGAAGGCGATTCCGCCATCTGCGAGTTTTTGAAAAACTTTGACGGTGTGGATTTTACCCCGGCAGATTTCCTTGTGAGCGAAGCTGAATTCGCAGAAGCTGCGGCTCAGATGGATCCGGAAGCGATCCGGGCAATCAATATGGCTTTGGAAAATATTACCGTTTTTGCCGAAGCATGCAAGCCGAAAGATCATCTGTTTTCTCCGCGTCCCGGTGTGACTCTGGGCGAAAAATTCTCTCCCATGGAACGGGTCGGCTGCTATATTCCCGGCGGTACAGCCCCGCTGGTTTCTACGGTTTGTCATACCGTGGCGATCGCAAAAGCTGCCGGTGTCAAAGAAATCGTTGCGGCAACGCCTCCGATGAAAAACGGAAAAGTCAATCCTGCAACCCTTTATGCATTGAAAGCTGCCGGTGCAACAGAAGTCTGGAAAATGGGCGGAGCCTATGCAGTGGCGGCGATGGCATTTGGAACGGAGACTGTCAAAAAAGTTGAAAAAATCGTCGGTCCCGGAAATGCTTATGTTGCTGCGGCGAAGAAAGTTGTTTACGGCGCATGTGCCATTGATATGGTTGCCGGCCCCAGTGAAATTATGATCATTGCAGATAAAAATACCTGTCCGGAGTTCGCTGCGGCAGACATGCTTTCCCAGGCGGAACACGGCAGCGGTTTGGAACAGGCCGTCATCGTTTCCGATTCTCCGGAAATGCTGGATAAAATCGAAGCGGAAGTGAAGCGTCAGGCAGAATCTCTCCCCCGGATCGAAACGGTCCGCAAAGTGATGGATAAAGGCATGTTCTTCATCGAATGTGCTGATATGAAAGAAGCTTGCGAGATCTCCAACGGGTTCGCGGCAGAGCATTTGGAAGTGATGACTTCCAATCCGAAAGAACAATTGAAGGACCTCAATGCCGCAGGTGCGATTTTCCTCGGAAAATGGACTCCTGAGCCTGCCGGAGATTTTACCGCCGGCCCCAGCCATGTCCTGCCGACTGCCGGAACTGCTAAATTCTTCCACGGAATTACCGTCGGTGATTTTATGCGCCGCAGCAGCGTTTTGGAATATACCGAAGAGGCTCTCTTGAGAGAAGTCTCTGCAATCGAAAAATTTGCGTCAATGGAAGGCCTCGATGCTCACGGCAGAAGCGCTTCCATCCGCCGCGACCTGAATAAGAAGATTTGACCATGAAAAACATCCCGCAAGTTCGCAAAAATATTGAAAATATGAGCGGTTATGTTCCCGGTGAACAGCCGAAGGGACTTTCCCGGATCATTAAACTCAATACCAATGAAAACCCGTATCCGCCGTCTCCCGAAGCGAAAAAAGCTTTGGAAACCTTTGACTGGCAGCGATTGAACCGCTATCCGGATCCCGTCGGACAAGCTCTGCGGGAAGAAATCGCGGCATACCACGGGGTAACACCTGATATGATCATCTGTGCCAATGGCTCCGATGATATCCTGACCATTGTTTCCCGCTGTTTCATTGATCCGGATCATGCGCTTGCCTGTCCGGATCCGACCTATTCTCTCTATGTCTCTCTGGCCGCATTGCAGGATGCTCCCTGTATCCGGATCCCTCTGCTGGAAGGATTTGATCTGCCGGAGGATTTTGAGGAACAGGCAAAGGGCGCATCCATCATCATGCTTGCCCGTCCCAACGCTCCCACAGGAAATCTTTATCCGAAGGAACGTATGGAACGCCTTTGCGAAACCTTTGACGGCGCGGTTTTTATCGATGAAGCCTATGCCGATTTCTCCGCAGACAACTGCGCCGAATTTGTCAAAAAATATCCCAATGTGATCATTTCCAGAACCTTTTCCAAGAGCAGATCTCTTGCCGGATTGCGATTTGGTTATGCCATTGCTCAGCCGGAATTGATCGCACAGTTGATGAAAGCAAAAGATTCTTACAATATTTCCATGCTGACTCAGGCTGTAGCCCTGGCTGTCTTCCGGGATCAGGCATATCTTGCAAAGACTGTTCAGGCAGTGAAAGATTCCCGCGAAGCCCTGGTAAAAGGCTTGCAGGGAGCCGGATTCAAAACGGTTCCCTCCGAAACAAACTTTGTGTTTGCAATGCCGCCTGATGGCGACGGAGAACGGTTCTTCAAGTTCCTCCGGACAAAAAATATTATTGTCCGCTACTTCCCGGGCGCAGTTACAGGAAAATATGTTCGCATTACTGTCGGACTGCCCGAAGAAATGGATGCTTTGTTTGAAGCCGTGAAGGAATATCTTGCCTGATTGCTGTCTAACTTGGATAAGCAGGAGGTGTTTATGAAAGCAGATTTTGGTGTTTACGGATTGTCCGTAATGGGTGGGAATCTTGCCCGGAACATTGCCGGACATGGATTTGTTACAGCGGTTTATACCCGGAGTGCAGACCGTTTACGGATGTTTTCCGAAGCTTATGCCGGAAAAAATTCGAATCTGATTCCATGTAAAGATCCCGCAAAGTTCTGCAATACCCTTTCCTCACCGCGGAAAATCCTGATCATGGTCAAAGCAGGCAGCGCGGTGGATGATGTGATCTCCACGCTGCTGCCGCATCTTTCCCGGGGAGATATCCTGATCGATGGCGGAAATAGCCTTTATACGGATACCGCCCGCCGGGCGGATGCTTTGGAAAGTGCCGGGATCCGTTTTGTCGGAATGGGCGTTTCCGGCGGGGAAGAAGGGGCTTTGAATGGACCCTCTCTGATGCCCGGAGCGGCACCGGACGTTTGGACTCAGCTCAAAGATGTCCTTACATCCATTGCTGCAAAGGCTCCCGATGGAACTCCCTGCTGCAAACCTCTTGGTTCTCCGGCTGCCGGACATTTCGTCAAAATGGTGCATAATGGAATCGAATATGCTGATATGCAGCTGATTGCAGAATCGTGGATGCTCCTGAAACAGCTCCCCGGGATTTCAGATATTCCGTCCGTATTCCGGGAATGGAACCGGGGAAGATTGGAAAGTTATCTGATCGAAATCACTGCCAGAGTCCTTTCTGAAACAGATCCGGAAACCGGAAAACCATTGGTTGAAATGATTTTGGACAAAGCCGGACAAAAGGGAACCGGGCTTTGGACTTCCTTTGCTGCATTGGAATTGCGCGTTCCGGCAACCGGGATTACGGAATCTGTCTTTGCACGGATGCTTTCCAATCTGAAAGAACAGCGGATGATCGGCTCAGAAATTCTCGGGGCAGGGGAGCTTGGAACTCTTGCCGGAATCACCGGAACCGATGTGGAAAATGCCCTTTATGCCGCAAAAATCTGCGCTTATTCTCAGGGCTTTTCCATTTTTACTGCCGCAAATGAAGAATTCGAATGGACTCTGAATCCGGCGGAAATAGCCTCTCTCTGGCGGGGAGGCTGTATTATCCGCGCAGGGTTCCTGAATCAGTTGATGGAGGCATTCGGAAACGATCCTCAAACCGATCTGATCTTTCAGCCGGCATTTACAGAAACCTTGAAACAGTGTATTACTTCCTGGCGCAAAGTCGTGGCGGGAGCTGTCAGCTGCGGTCTTCCCGTGCCGGTCCTCTCATCCCTGCTTGCCTGGTACGACTCCATGAGAAGTGCCGTACTTCCGGCAAATTTGATTCAAGCTCAGCGGGATTTCTTCGGTGCGCACACCTACGAACGCATCGACAAGCCCGGGGAATCCTTTCATACAGATTGGCTCTGAGCATAAAAAAAGGCATCCGTTTTGATCTGGATGCCTTTTCTTTTTTCCGATTTTCTGAAACTTACCAGTTGTAAAGTTTCTTATCGAAGTACTGCTTGAGGTCTGCGATGGGCACGCGTTCCTGAGCCATGGTGTCACGATCGCGAACTGTAACAGCATTATCGTTTTCGGATTCGAAATCGTAGGTCACGCAGTACGGAGTTCCGATTTCGTCCTGACGGCGGTAGCGTTTTCCGATGTTTCCGGTGACATCACATTCTGTGCGGTAGAAACGGGAAAGTTTCTTCGCCAGCTCTTCTGCTTTTTCATTGAGCTTCTTGGAGAGCGGCATGACTGCCACCTGAACCGGTGCGATGATCGCCGGGAAGCGCAGAACAATACGGACATCATCTTCCATACCTTCTTTGTTGGTGGGAGCCTTGTCTTCTGCGTAGGCATTGCAGAGGATTGCCAGGATCATGCGGTCGCAGCCAACGGAAGTTTCCACAACGGTGGGCAGATACTTTTTGTTGGTCTTCTGATCCAGATATTCCTGATTTTCGCAGGAGAATTCCTGATGACGGGACATATCCCAGGTGCCGCGGTGATGGATCCCTTCCAGTTCGCCCCAGCCGAAGGGGAACTTATATTCGATATCGACAGCTGCTTTTGCATAATGTGCCAGCTTGTCATGATCGTGGAACTGAAGAACATCATCGGGGAACTGCAGAACATCTTTGTAGAAGCGGCGGCGTTCTGCCTTCCAGAAGTTGTACCATTCCATGGATTCTTCATCGGAAACGAAAAATTCCATTTCCATCTGCGTGAATTCGCGGGAACGGAATGTAAACATTCTGGGGGTGATTTCGTTACGGAATGCCTTCCCGATCTGTGCGATCCCGAAGGGAAGCTGTTTGCGGGTGGCAATTCTGATCTGATGGAAATCGATGAAGATCGGCTGGCAGGATTCTGCGCGGAGATAAGCGATATGATCATCATCGGAAACCGGGCCCACATGTGTTTTCATCATGAGGTTGAATTCGCGGGGTTCGGTCAGATTTTTGGATCCGCAGTTGGAGCAGGTGGTGGGATCTTCCATCTGGTCGACGCGATGACGGGTTTTGCAATCTTTGCAGTCGCACATGATATCGCCAAAACGGTCAACGTGACCGGATGCCTTCCAGACTTTGGGATGGCAAATGATTGTGGAATCGAGTCCGACGACATTATCGCGTTCTTCGATCATATATTTCCACCAGGTTTGTTCCACGGCGCGTTTCAGCATAACGCCATAGGGACCGTAATCCCAGAATCCGTTATAACCGCCATAGATTTCAGAGCTTTGGAAAATGAACCCGCGGCGTTTGCACAGGGTAACGAGTTTTTCCATCAAATCGCCTTCGACATTGACTTCCATGTTATCTTGTCCTTTGTGTTAAGATTGAATTTAGAATAAATCCATATAATTTACCACATTTTTGCGGAAAGTCAACCCGTTTTTTTGAAAGAATCTGACTTTCCTGCTTGATTTTTTGAGAAAGAGGAATTATATTCCGTGGAATTCAAATATTTGTCCGACCTGTCTGACCTTATCCGACTTGTCTGACCGAAAAGGAAAGATCCCCGCAACGATGCCTGAAAGTGAAAACAAATTAGCCTTTGCAACAAAACTGTTTCAGTCGGTCAAACGGTTTTCCTTTCTCATGAAATTGCGGCTTTGTTTTTATTTTTTTGATTCCGTGATTCTCGCCTTTCTGAGAAAACCGAAAAAGCAAGCTGATGCGAAAAAACGGATCGGCATTTTAGCTTTGACTGGAATGGGCGATTGTATTATCTTCTGCCGTCTGGCTGACTCGTTGAAAAAAGCATTTCCCTCAGAGAAGTTTGAATTGACGATCCTTTGCAATGATCCTCATGTAAAGCTCTTTTCCATGTTTTTTGACCGGGTAAAAGGATTTCCTTTTTACAAAATGTCATTCAATCTTTTTGCGCGGATGAGAATTCTTTCTATGCTCCGGGAGGACTCTTTCGATGAATTATGGGATGTAAACGGCTGCGGGGAATGTACGCCGAACATTTTTATTTCCAATGCTGTTTGTGCCGCAGAAAAAAAAGTGGCATATCCCGGCTTACTGGATTGCGGAAGAAGAAAAAACATTTGTCCTGTCTGGCTGAAACGGAAGATTTATTCAGAAATCGTTGATTTGCCGGATGATATTCATTTGTTGACGATGTTTCAGCATTTTTTTCAGTATGTTTCCGGCAAAGAAATCCTGCCTTGCATGTTGACATTACCCATGCAGAAACCGGTTGATATACCGGAACGATATTTGATATTTGTCCCGTCCGGTTCTCATCAACGGAACAAATGGGGCGTTGAAAAGTTCGTTGAATTGGGAAAGCGGCTTTATCAAAAACGGAATCTTCCGATTATTCTTTGCGGGGCAGAAAGCGATTATTCTGAATGTTCTTCCATTGAAACGAATTTGCAGCAAAATAGTGTTCCGGTGTTCAACATGGCTGGCAAAACAACATTTCAGGAACTTGTCTGGCTGCTTTCCAATGCAGAACATGTTTATACAATAGATACTGGAACCTTTCATCTTGCGGTTGCATTGGGAGGAAAAACAACCGTGATTGCAACGGATGCGGTATTTTCGACTTGTGCAAATTATCCCCGTAAATTTGCAGAAAATCTGACGGTTTATCATGGTGAAATAGATTGTATGGATTGCGGACATGTCTGTCGTTTGCGGCAAACGGGGAATTATCCCTGCGTGGAGAGAATTTCGGTTGATGAGGTGCTGTCATGAAAGAAATTTCAATCAGTATTATCATACCGGTATATAACGTTGAAGCATACATAGAACGGTGCTTCCAATCTGTGATTTCTCAAACATACCGGAATTATGAAATTATTTTTGTAGACGATTGCGGAACTGATAAAAGTGCAGAGATTCTTCAGACTTTAATAGATGAGTATAAAGGTCTTTGTTC
This sequence comes from Lentisphaeria bacterium, assembly GCA_017456805.1. Next base: position 11,864 of record JAFTIQ010000036.1, on the reverse strand, counting down.
TATAAAATTTATTCATCATGAACAGAACCGGGGGCTTTCTGCGGCAAGAAATAGTGGAATCAATTATTCCAAAGGCGACTATATTCTGTTTGTTGATAGCGACGATACTCTATATCCGGATGCTTTAGATATTTTGAGTGCTGCATTATCAGAACATGACTATGATGTGGTTTGCGGACGTAGTCTTATTCATAGGGAGAACCATTCTTATTTATCCTCTGTGCCATCTTTAAAATGTAGAAAAGTTGCACTGCAAGCATTTTTTGATTGTCAATCTTGTGTATTAGGTGCAAGTGCTTGCAACAGTCTTTATAATCGTGCTTTTCTTGATGAGCACAATTTACGTTTTACCGAGGGAATCTTGTGGGAAGATGCATTATTCAATATTGAAATCTGTTGTTTAACAAACAAAATTATTTACTTAGAGCAACCAACTTATAATTATTTGATCCGTCAAGGTTCAATTATAACCAGTCGTACAGAAAAGCATTTTGATGATGAATTGAAAACCGTTCAGCTTTTAGAAAATAAAATGGAACAACTGGGGGTTTTAAAAGATAAAAATGCAATTTGTTTACTGGTTTTCAGACGATTGCGCCTTTTAATAATTTCATGGGAGTACGGTGAGAAAAAACAGAAAGAAGCTTTTGATTTTCTGCGGGAAAGCTGTTTCAGAAAAGAAGAATTCAACAGTTTGTTTTTCAAACATAAATTGCTTTATATACAATCTGTAATGCCAAAAAAAGTTGCGTGGCTTTATGTAAAATGCTTTGTATGGCTCTATCGGACTTTTTTATGGAGAAAAAGTTAAAAGATTTTAATTTGTACTTAAGACTTTTTTCCCAAGAATGTACCGGGCAAGATTTGCTGTTCTTTGAATCAAAATTATGAAACGCAGCCGGAAGATGCTCAAATGCAGATTTTTTGCAATTTCCTGAATCGGAAGTTTATTTTTCAGCCAGATATAGTAGGTAAAACAGAGAACTGTATCTTCATAAAAATTTATTTTTTTGAATTCTCGTGCCTGAAAAATATCAATACTCCATTGGACAGGATTGTCTGCGTAAAGTTTTAACCCTTTCTTTGTCAAACCATCATTCAGGTAGTCACATCGGTAAACATCTGCATTGAAAAAACGGAATTTCAACCCCGCATGAGCGATCCGGTCCCAGACAACATTCTCTGTACAGAACTTTTCGCCCGGAATCTCAGGAAATGGAAATTGCCGGAAAACTTCTGTGAAGACAACCTCAGATTTATCTCCGGTAATATTATACTTTGCACGTTCCAAGGTCGTTATATCCAGAATGTCACATCCGTTAAACGTTGTACCTATTGCAACTTCTTTTTCGATATAATATCTCTGACCGCAAACACCGGCAAATTCATGTTTCTGTTCCGGCGGAATAGATTTTTCCATGAGATCCATGGTTCTAATGAGTTTTCCGGTAAATAATCATCAGAATCTACAATAAAAAACAGTGTTCCTTTTGCGTGTTTCAATCCAAGATTTATTGCTCTGTGTTTTCCGCCATTTTCGGTTTTCAGATAAATAATGGGAAATGTTTTTTCAGAACGCTGTATCTCTTCTATGATTTTTTGCGTTTCATCCGTGGAGCCATCATCCACAATGAGCCATTCAAAATCCTGAAATGTTTGCTTTTTCAAGGAATCAAAAAGCCGGGGCAGGGTGTGTGCCCGGTTGTACGATGGTGTAAAAATTGTAAATTTCATTCGATGCCACGTCCGTTCTAAAACTTTTATGGAATAAATCAATCTGGTATTTTCAGAGTTTTTCTGATTTTTCTTGAGAGATTTTTCCATCGGTCTCCCAAACATTTGTGCAACAGAGAACTCATACAAACAATGAGTTTGTCAATAAGGGGATGATGACGAATGAATCTTGCTGCGGTTGTTTCCGGATCTTTCCAAGATTTTGCAAAATGGTGGATTGTATGTGAATTTTTTGTTAACTTTATCTTATCGGTTCGATAATCTTTTGGACAGAAAAAATCATGGGGATAGAATGTTACATTCCCTTGAATATCCTGTAACGTGTCATTGGGAACGAACCCTTGCTCTGTCAGTATATTTGTCATAACTTTGACATTGGTAGTTGTATCAAGTGAACCATCAGGCATCAGAAAATGACGATCATTATAATATTCCTGCATTTGTGAAACCCAAACACCATTTTTCATACTCCCAATAATTCCCGTTGGAATATGGATAGAATCTTCAAAACCTGAAAAAGCATTGTGATGGAGAAAACAATCTAAATTTTTGATTACCTCCACATCTGTATCCATATAGATTCCGCCATATTCTTTCAGAACGAATAATCGGACATAATCAGTCACGAATGCATATTTTTTTGCTTGATAAGCCTCTCTGGTAAAAGGATGCTGATTTACATCAAAATTGGTTTCATTCCATTCTTTCAACTCATAATCCGGGAGAAACTTTTTCCATGAAGCAATACACTTTTCTGCTAATTCTGTTTTGGGATTATTGCCAAACCAGCAAAAGTGAATAATTTTTGGAATCATAAAAATTCTCTCCTTAATAAACGTCAATGTAGAATAGCATAATAAAATAAAAAATCAAGTTGTGAATATAAGATGTATTAAAAATACCCCAAAATATTTCTTGACAGATGTAAAAAAATTAAATGTTAAAAGGCGTAATCATTTTTTGTCTTATGCTTGAAAATCTTAAACACTGAGTTATATTATTATCTGATGGAGATTCAGCAGTTATGAAGACAGAGAAACAACCAACTTGTTATATCGTTGCCGGACCGAACGGTGCCGGAAAGACAACTTTTGCACTTCAATATCTGCCTAAAATCGTTTCTTGCAATAATTTTATTAATGCTGATGAAATTGCAAAAGGGGTTTCACCTCTTGATTTCGAGGCAGGGTTACTGCAAGCAAGCAAAATCTTTCTGAAAACATTGAATCAGAAAATTCAAAATAAAGAAACCTTTGCCTTTGAAACAACCCTTTCCGGAAAAAGTTACCTGTCTCAAATTCCGAAATGGCAGCAAGCAGGCTGGAAAGTAGTGCTGATTTATCTCTACATCCCAAGTGCAGAGTTTTCTTCATGTCGTGTACGACAGCGGTTTGAACAAGGCGGACATAATGTTCCGGAAGATGCCATTATCAGACGTTATCCCAGAAGCATAAAAAACTTGTTTTTATACGCTGCAGTATGTGATCAAACTTTGTGTTTTAATAATGAGCAAGGAAATATCGTTTCGATATTTGAACAAACCAAAGGAAATCCGATGAACATCTACGATGACATTTCTTACTCAAGAATTATGGAGGTATGCAGTCATGAGTGAAGATATGGAAAAAATCATTGCCTGTATGCAGGAAGCTGTCGATGCGGAAATGGAACGTAAGGCTAAACTCGGTTATAAGGCTGTTGTTGCGGGTAAAAACGGAAAACCTAAAATAGTTTCTGCTAAAACTCTTGTCCGGAAACGCCGCGAACAGAAAAAGGCTGAAATGGCTGCAATCTCCAGATAATCTCCGCCAAATTCTACCTGAAATTTACAACATCTGCAAAAGAACTGTTTTTTCTCCAAAATCTTTCTTGACAAACGGTTTTCTTTGGTATATATTATTACTAAACTTTTTTGTAAACAATGACGGTGGTTTCTAACACCTCAATGGAGAAAACAACATGTACGATGTATGTATTATCGGAGCAGGGGCGACAGGCGCAGCAGCAGCTTATTGGCTGGCTCGTAAAAATGTGCAAGTCGTTCTCGTCGATAAAGAAGCAGATGCTTCCTTCGGCGTTTCTAAGGCAAACTCGGGAATCGTTCACGGAGGTTTCCATTATTCCGTTTCCAAAACCCTTAAAGGTAAACTGGAACTCGAGGGAAACAGAATGTTCCCCGAAATGGCAAAAAAACTCGGATTCCCTTATAATCAATGCGGAATCATCGTGGTTGCATATTCCGAAGAACAACTCGAAGAAGTTAAAAAACTCTATCAGCAGGGAATCGAAAACGGCGTCGAAGGAATCGAATTCTGTGACGGAAAACGGATGTATGAACTGGAACCGAAACTTTGCGAGGGCTGTCTCGGCGGCGTTTATGCGCCTCAGGGCGGGGTCGTTGAGCCCTATGCTTACGTTTTCTCCCTCGTGGAAGATGCGGAACGGAACGGTGTCACATTCGAACGGAATTTTGAAGTCGTTTCTGCTGAATATCAGGACAATGCATGGAATTTGAAATCCGCTTCCGGCAAAGAGCTTCAGGCAAAATATGTAATCAATGCCGCCGGTTTGTTCTCGGATAAAGTTTCCGCGATTTTCGGCGGAGAAGAGTTTGAGATTCTCGCACGGAAGGGGGAAGAATATCTTCTTGACCGGTTGTCTCCGGCGTATCCAACCAGAGTGGTTTTCCCGGTTCCGACACATACCTCCAAAGGAGTGCTGGTCATTCCCACAGCCGGCGGAACAACAATGGTTGGTCCCACAGCGCATATTGTTCCTGATAAGGAAGATACAGATACAACGGCTCCGGACAGAGAAGAGATTTTTGCGTTGGCTCAGCACATGGTGCAGGGGGTTTCCAAGCGCGATTTGATTGCAGCGTTTGCGGGGTTGCGTCCTGCACTTGCCGGCGGAGATTTCATGATCAGGATTTCCGAAAAAGCACCTGCGTTTATTCAGGCATCCGGAATTCAGTCTCCCGGTTTGACGGCCTCACCTGCGGTTGGTCTGCTGTTGGTCAAGCTGTTGGAAGAAGCCGGATTGAAGATGAGCGACAAGACGGAGATCGCGCCTGTCCCGCCCAAGCGGCGTTTGCGTGAAATGAGCGCGGAAGAAGTTGATAAGCTGTATCAGGAAGATCCTGCGTGGACGAATATCATTTGCCGTTGCGAAAAGATTTCCGAGGCGGAAATTGTTGATGCTGTCCGCCACGGTCATGTGACATTGGATGCGGTCAAGCTTCACACCCGTGCGGGGATGGGGCGTTGTCAGGGTGGTTTCTGTTCCGCCAAAATCTGGGCGATCATTTCCCGCGAGACCGGAATTCCGATCGAAGAGCTGACCAAACGCGGAAAGAAAAGCCAATTCTTCAGCGGCTCTGTTGCAGATGTCGCTTTCAAGGGAGATAATTATGAGAAGAAATGAGTATGATGTTGCTGTGATCGGGGCAGGGGCGGCAGGCCTTGCAGCTGCTGCGGTTACTGCAAAAGCCGGAGCTTCCACCGTCGTGATTGATCGTGATGTCCGTCCCGGCGGAGTTTTGAATCAGTGCATCCACAATGGATTCGGACTTCATTATTTCAAAGAAGAATTGACCGGACCTGAATATGCAGCCCGGATGATCGTCAAAGCCAAAGAAGCCGGTTCTGTTTTCCGGATCGGTTCCAGTGTAATGGAGATCTCTCCTGTTCAGGCTGACGGCAGACGCGCCTTGACTCTTTACAGTAAAGAGGAAGGTGTGGAAATCATTCTTGCGAAAGCCGTTGTTTTGGCAATGGGCTGCCGGGAACGTACCCGGGGCAATCTTGCAACGCCGGGTTCCCGCTGCGCCGGGATTTATACAGCCGGTCTTGCTCAGCGGATGCTGAATGTGGAAGGGAAATTGCCCGGAACCAGTGCGGTGATTGTCGGATCCGGTGATATCGGGTTGATCATGGCGCGCCGCTTGACTTGGAGCGGAATTCCTGTGAAGGCTGCTGTGGAAATTCAGCCGAAGCCGGCAGGACTTGCCCGGAATATTGCTCAGTGTCTGGAAGATTTCGGGATCCCGCTGTATCTTTCCACTGCTGTGACAAAGATCACCGGAAAAGACCGGGTGGAAAGTGTTACGATTGCACCGCTGGATGATCCCTCCGCAGAACGGGTGATCGAATGTGATACGATCCTTTATTCCGTCGGATTGATCCCTGAAAATGAGCTTTCCCGGAAAGCCGGAGTCGTTCTTGATCCCAAGACCAATGGCCCTGTGGTGGAAGAAGGCGTTTATGAAACGACAGAGAAGGGTATTTTTGCCTGCGGAAACGTGCTTCATGTTCATGGGCTTGCTGACCAGGCATCAGAAGAAGCGGAACGTTGTGCGGAATCTGTTCTCCGTTCGATTGGAAAGAGGTGAGAAATATGGAAAAAATTTGTATTGTCTGTCCGAAAGGATGCCGTCTTTCCATTACGCAGGAAGATGGAAAAATCAATGTGACCGGAAACTTCTGTCCCCGTGGAGTGAAATATGCGGAACAGGAAATTCTTGATCCCCGCCGGGTTGTTACAGCTGTTGCGCCGACGGATTCTGCGAGTCAGCCGTTCCTTGCAGTAAGAACGCCTGATATGGTTGCCAAAGGAAAAATCCCCGGAATTCTGACGAAGATTTATGCATTGCGTTTGAAAGCGCCGATTCCTGCCGGAACGGTTGTTCTGGAAAACTGCGACGGTGAAGGAACTCCTGTTGTCACCTGCATGGATCTTGATTAAGATCGAAATTTCTGGTATAGAATCAACTCCTGTCTGTTCCTCAGACGGGAGTTTTTTTATGGAAAAATAACAGGACTGCTGTTCCTTTTGCAAGGTGTTTTGCAGCAGCCCTGATGAATCCGGTTTTTATTTTGTGATTTCTTCTGCGGAGAAGTCGTCGAACCAGACTTTTGCCTTTCCGGCATTGACAGATTCCAACTCGATTTGCAGGAATGTTGTACCAGGAGCGACTTTGACTCTTGCGGACAACTTTTCCCAGTCTTCCTGATTCGGATTTTTCAATTTCAAAATGAGAGGATCGCCATTTTTGGACATCAAATCTTTCATTGGCTGGATTCTGAATTGAACTTCGCCGTTTTCCGGCAGACCGCGGGTGCGTCCGTAAATGGAGAGTTCATATTCCGCATTAACTTTCACGGGGATCTGCCGGACAAAATAGCTGTTCCAATGGGCTGGGAGTTTCCGGTTTACATATTCAAGAAACGTCGGCGAACGGAAGGGGATCACCATAGAAGGTGCCATTGTCCGGTAAACCCCTTCATCGTCCCATTCATTTCTCGGTCCCAGATCACCATACGGTGTATGGACATTATGGTACATGTACTGCAGCCAGCATTTTTCAAAGCCGTCTCTGATCGGATACCATGCTTTCCCGGGCAGACCGATAATCGCAAAGGAACGGGGTTTCATTGTGATATTCAACCTGCTGTTGTTCAGCGGATACGTTTTGTTTGAATATTCATCGGTCAGACTTCCGGCATTGAGGTTCATTTTACTCAAATCAATGGTCGTTGATATCTTTTCCGGCGTGGGATTTGCCAGAATCATCAATTTGTATTGATCGGGGCAATCATACCATGTGACCCAAATTCGCGAATCTGAACTGGTGATCGTCTTTTGCTGATAGTACAGATGAGCCTTGACGGAACTGTCATTGAGTTTATAATGCTGCAGAATTTCTTTTACTTTTCTGGGGACTGTCTGTTCAATCAGTTCAGACCAGTCAATATCATGAGCAAGCAGCATTGTCATCATCGCTTCATTCGCGTTAAAACGGAATGAGATGGGGACGTTCTGCGGAACTTCCGGCAGGAAGATTACGTTACAACCGAGAATATCGCGATTGGTTTCAGTCCGATAGAGTTCGACCGGTACTTTATCAGTATACCCCGCCTGATCATTTCCGGTCCATGCCTGGAATTGTTCTCCGGGGAACCAATAGTCACCGATCCCGTTGATCATGGGTACAAAGCAGTCCTGACCATGAGTCATGACAGGAATATTATACTGTCGTGCGATTTGCAGCATGTTCTGATAAAATCTGCGCAACCCCATGACGTTGAATGTTGCAACATTTTTTCCGAATCGGTCACGGAATCCGCATCCGTGTTCCTGATTACGGCAGATATTTACACTTCCGAGGTCAAAATACAGCATCCGGAATTTTCTGCTGTATTCACTTGCCATTGCTTTTTTGAGATTGACGGTCATATATTTGGTGAAAAGAGTATTTTGCACACAAACATTGAGCGTCTTTGAGTGGTTGTACTTGTAACGTCCAGTTGTATAATCCGGAGATGAGTTATACATTGGATAAACGAAGCATCCCGGCAAATCCCAATATTGATGCATGTAGGCTGCCAAGGGATTATCCGCAATCTGTGCATGGGCTGTATTATACGGAACGACAGTTTTATCCCGATATACCCCGGCATAATTTTTCATCATGACATCATCATGATTCATGCTCAAATAAATTTTTGACCCGTAGGGTGACAGGATTTTTAACGACTCTGTTGCGCGGAAATCTGCCTCCGGCGACCACATGGGAGAACGGGTAGGCGTTGCCGTAAAAAACATACTGTAATGATAACTGCCGTTGAATACAGTCTTTTTGGAAATCATGCTGACACTGCAGGAACCTGTTTTCCTGTTGACAGAAATTGCTTCCGTCGGATTTTTCAGGACCCAGTTTGCATCATTTTCCGGCATCCAGCAGAACCCGGCGTTTTCAGATGCAAGCCAAAGCATAAAATGAGCACGGAACGCGTAAGAAGGCAAGCCGAACTTGAGAACATCAGAGACACCGTGGTAATATCTTGGAGTCATAAGATATTTACAATGTTCCGGTTTTACTTTCCATGCCACATTCATGGCGCTGATCGTACTATTCTGAGCCTTCAAATCAAAATCGACCTTGATCATACCATCGTATTCCACGAGAGAAATGTAATCAAACTTGATTTTTCCGCATTGACCGCTTCCGTACAATTTGAATCCGAGGGATGTTTTTTCGGCTTTTTTGAAAGACCATTTTACAGGGGCCCCATCAAGCTGCAGAGCAGGGGGCTCGCTCAAAACGGCTTTGCCAGCCACAAGGACTTTCTGAGGGAAGGGGGAACTTCCAAAAACGTATTTTCTGTTCCACAAGGTGACAGAACGTTCTTTTTCATTCCACTGAGGTGCTGTCCACGGATATGGTATTGTCAATTCATCCTCTTCTTCCAGCGCAAAGGAACAGTCCGGAGCTTGAAAGACAATTTTTTTTGTATAAGAACCGCATTTGATTTCAATATCATATTTTCCGCCGGAAGCAGGAATATCAAAAAGCAGCTCAGCTATTCCGTTTTTGAGTTCAGCAGAACCTTTTCTGGCAAAAGCTTCTCCTTTGACATCATATTCGATCACTGTTGTATCTGTAACAGCTCTGGCATCTGCATGAACCCGCATAAAGGGAACTTTACCGGATGGATTTTCTTTCCCGGAAACAGAAACCTTCAGCAATTCCGGCATGGCTTTGGGATTCCTCAGCATATCGTTGTACATTTTGGCGACTTGCAGATCGCTCATGCAAATATTATAGACTTTGATATCATCAAAGGTCAATGGATGCTGTCTTGTATCAAGCCCGGTCTGCCACCAGATACGGGTGGAAAAACCGAAAAATGATCCGGGACCGGGAGTCAACGGCTTGGGGGCGGTTCCTGTCGCAATTTTCTTCCCATTCAAATAAAAGGTGGCAGACGTTTCATTCCAGGCAGTTGTCACTAAGAACCATTCGTCTTTTTTGATTCCTTTCAAGGATATATTTGTGCCGAAACTACCGAAATCCGGCATCATTCCGTTTCCGCAATGATTGCAGAAATATAAAACGCCTTTGGTGATATAGGCCATGTTTTCAGTCCAGGATTCTCCGTTTCGGACGAAAATACGGTAAACACCAGCATTAACGATTGTCTGATCCGCCGGATCGAACTGATCCAGTTTAACCCATACGGAAAGCGTTCCCTGTTCCGGAAGAAGATTATTCTTTACGGAATAAACCAATTCTTCATCCGGATTGACCTTGTATGCAGCCTTGCCGTCAAATCCAAGAATTCCGCGTAAAAGCAGTGAAATGTCCGGACAAGTCAAGGCTTTTTTATATCCTTTTGCAAAATCAGCATTTACATTATAATTGTCGAAGGTGGCCAGAAAAAGCAAATTTTTCTCTTTTATTTTCTGTTCCAGCGGCAGTGTATGATACAGCGTTTCAGAATTCACTGACAAGATGAATCCAGTCAACAGCGAAAACACGGCAAAAATTTTTCTTATAAGCATCGAGCCCTCAGTTGTTGTGTTTATTATCGAGTGTTGTAAAAGTGCTTAATTGTCGGACAATTTATCAAATCTGACATTTTTCAGGAAGAATTGCCCATTGGAAGAGAGGATGCTGACGGAGGTCAGAAACGTCTGAGCCTTGTTCCATTTTTCATTTTGTCCTTTGCCCGGTATTTTGAAAACTAACTCTATTTTTGTCCAGGAGCTGCAATTGGCAGCCCATACCGTTTTTTTGAAACGATTCGTCCCAAGGGAAACTGCATTTTTATCTCCGCCGATCACCTCAAGATTAATGCGCGCCTGAGGATCGGTTACATTCTTCTGTCCAACCATTGCTGTCATACGGTAAGTTGCTCCCGGGACAGGGGAGACAAGAATCCGGCTGAACCATGCTGACGCATTAAAAGGATTGCCGTCATTAAATTTTACCTGAATGGTATCCTGAACAATTTTATAGGAAGCATTGGTGTGCTGACCATGGTTGAATACAAATTTTTCCGGTTCAAGGATGCCTCCATTCAAAAGGAGACATCCCAGGATACCTGCTGCAGCTATGAGAGATTTCATAGAGCCCCCTCACTGCAATGTGATCTGATTGTAGTTCTTGTCAATGAAGTACTTGAATTCGTTGACAGAATTCCGCAGTTCAGTGTTGGTCGAAGATCCGACATGACCGTCAAAATAGAGGATATTTGCGCGTTTGCTGTGCATCAAAGCAACACCTTCAGATTCATAACTGAGAGAATAACCGACGTGATACATTCCGTTTTTGTTGTTTGATGTTGCAACGCAGGCAACAAAAGCTGTTGCAGAGGCTTGCTTCAATTTTGATTCCTGATAAAATCTGTCAACATAATTTTGAACGCATCTGTAAATCGGACCGAGTCTGTCTTTTACGGCTGTTCCTTCAGACTGCCAGTCGATCATGCCGTAAGACCACCAAGTGCTGATTGTTGAGGAAGAAATTTCTGTGCAGCGTCCTCTCTTCAGAATATCATCATTCTTCATTCCGATCACCTCTGTCCACGGTGCACCGCCAGCCTGAAGAACATGCCATCCATTGTTTTCAAATGCATACATATTCAGCTGTTGACCGACTTGACGCAAATTGTTCAGACAGTCTGTTGCCCGTGCTTTTGATCTGGCAGCATTTAAGGCGGGGAGCAGCATGCCTGCAAGAATTGCGATGATGGCAATTACTACAAGCAGCTCAATCAGGGTAAAACTTCCGACAGCATTTTTGTTGTTGACTTTGACTTTCATTTTTTTAACTCCTTGTTTGGGTTTATGGATAACTTGCTGTTAAAGTTCAGGAACAAGAAATGTACAGTCAATTTTGCTGATATCAGCGGTGTTTTTTTCGCGGACAGAATAACGCCAGGGACCGTTTATTTTATCCCAGTTTACACGCACCCGCTGCATTGATATGGAAGAGGTGTTTTCCAGATAGATCGCAGAATCACATGTCACAATACCGAATTCTCCGTATGGACCAGTCTGTTTCATCGCTTCTTCGATCTCATTACCGCCGCTGTATTTTAAGATCACATCGGCAAGGAAAATATCATGAATACTGCTGTCGGAATTGCCGGTAATATAACAGGAATGTGTTCCTGTACTGTATAATTTCCGGAATTTAATATTATACTATAAACCGTGAAGAAATCTCGGTTTATGCGATATAAAAGTTTGAAAAACCTGTTGAGAAACAGTATTTTATGGTGTTCAAATCCAAAGGAATACTAACTAACCCAACAGGTGATTCGATGATTAAGATAGCACAAGGT
>JAFTIQ010000035.1 GCA_017456805.1 Lentisphaeria bacterium | reverse complement strand
TGTTTCTTACACACCGATGGAAATGTTGTAAAAGCCTTTGAGTCAACGAGTTTTACAAAATAATAGCAAGGATGATTTTTTCTGCAAGATTAAAAGGGGGATAAAAAAAATGGCGGAGAGAGCGAGATTCGAACTCGCGTTAGGATTTCTCCTAAACAGCATTTCCAATGCTGCGCCTTCAACCGCTCGGCCATCTCTCCGCAAATGGGATAATAAGGTAATATAACCCCTTTTTATAAAATTACAAGTCGTTTTCTGAAAAAAATACATTTTTCTCGTTTTACCACAGAAAATCAATCGCTCGAAATCGATTTTTTTTCCAAAAAATATAAATGAAAAATTTGACTTTTTCATTTTATGAATATATATTTCATTGCATCAACATATAATTTCATATTATGAACTAAAAGGGAAAATATGGTAAATGTAATCGACAAGGCTTTTTTGATATTGGAGCGGATCGCGGTTTCGGCTCCTGGGCCTATGCTGCCGACTCAGATCGCAGATGAGCTCAATTTGAACAGAGCAACCTGTTCCCGCTTACTCAAGCAGCTGATGGATATGGGATATTTATTGAAAGTATCCCGTCAGCAGGGGTATGTACCGGGGCCGAAATTTCTTACGATGGGGAATCTGGCGAGGTTTCAGCAGGATTTTCTGATGATCGCAAGTCCGGTGATCGACCGTTGTGCAGAGGATCTGCAGGCTTCTGTTCTGACGGCTCAGCTTTATCATGGGAAACGGTATGTACTCTATCACAAAAATCTGAGTCCGGAGCTGGATATCAGGATCACTCAGCCTTGTTTTGATGATATTTTTGAGACTGCGACCGGGGTGCTTCTGATCGCTCATTCCAGTGCAGAAGAACAGATTCGGTGTTTCCGGGATTGCAAGAGAACGGAACATGATACACTGTCCGGATTTTCCACGGAGCAGGAAATGATGGAAACTCTTGATCAGGTTGTGAAACAGGGATTTGTTTTTTCGAAAAAACAATATCAATGGGTTTATGCTTACCCCATTTCCCGGAACGGGGCGGTTTTTGCCGCGCTTGGAGCGAGTATCGGAGTGGAACAGCATAGTGTTTCCGCCCATGAAAGAATTTGCAGGGTGCTGCAGGATTCTGCGGCTGAGATCTCACGGAAATTAACCCCGAAATATACGATAGGATGAAGGAGAAAAAGATGTCTTCACTGACAGGAAAAACGGCTTTGGTCACTGGCGGTTCCCAGGGGATCGGCAGAGTGATCGCGAAGGAATTGGCAAAAGAAGGCGCGATGGTGATCGTCAACTGTGCAAACAATATTTCGAATGCTCAGAATGTGGTACAGGAAATTATTTCAGCAGGCGGCAAGGCGGATTTTTACCGCTGCGATGTTTCAGATGAAAAAGCTGTTGCCAGGATGTTTGATGATCTCGGGAGAGTGGATATTCTGGTTAATAATGCGCGTTTGGATCCCTGGCGCAGAACCGGGGAAATGACGGAAGGCGAATGGTGGTCCATGGTTATGGATGTGAATCTGAAGGGATGTTTTCTCTGTTCCATGGCGTTTTTTGAGCGGGCAAAGGAATATGGCTGGGGCAGGATCGTGAATGTCGCATCGGTCCGTTCTTTCCGTCCGGCTGAGATGCACATGATTGCTTACGGTGTTTCCAAGCTCGGGATGCATGGAGTGACCCGTGCGATGGCGCAGAATGGTGCGCCCTACGGAATTACAGCCAACACGATCTGTCCCGGAATGGTTATTACGGAAAATATCAATAAGCGTCTGACTCCGGAAAAATACAAGGAAGAGAGCGATGCCATTCCGCTGGGACGTCCTGCCACAAGCGAAGAGATCGCGGATGCGGTCATGTTTGTGGTCAGAAACGGTTATGTCACAGGGGAAACGGTAAATATCAACGGCGGCATGTATTACGCGCCCTGAGGAGAAAATGATGGAACACGCAAAGAGTTTGCTTCCTGCCGGGAAAAAATGGAAACTTGTCTGGAACGATGAGTTTGACGGCACGGAGCTGGATATGAGCAAATGGAGTTTCCGTTATCATATTCTGCATAAACGGCAGATGTGCCTTACAGATGAAGCGGCGTCTCTGGACGGGAAAGGAAATCTTGTTCTTTCTCTGTTGAAAAAGGATGGTCACTATTATTCCTCGCAGCTTCAGACCGGGGAAAATTATATGGATCGTCCGGGGACAGATTTTGAAGAAGATGGTTTTTCCTGGCCGGTTGCTGAATTTTCGGAGCCTAAGTTCATGCATAAATACGGTTATTATGAGATTCGCTGCAAACTTCAGACTCAGGAAGGATGGTGGTCTGCATTCTGGCTGCAGTCTCCTGTGATCGGCTGTTGTCCGGATCCGGAGATCGCCGGAGTGGAAGTGGATATCATGGAAAGTTTCCGCCGGAACAACAAAATTTCCAGCAACAATCACTGGGGCGGCTACGGTCCGGATCACAAATGTGCCGGTTCCGGAGATATTGAGCTGGAAGAAACGCCGGATGGATATCATACGTTCGGGCTGGAATGGACACCGGACGAGTATATTTACTATGTGGACGGCAAAGAGACCTGGCGTTGTTCCGAAGCGGTTTCCCGGCGGGAACAGTTTATTCTTGTTTCAACGGAGTGCATGGGATATCGCTGGGTGGATGTTCTGACCGGTGAACCCTGCCGGAGCGATATGCCTGCGGAGAGTCTGCAAAAAGCGGAACTGCCGGATGCCTTTATCGTTGATTATGTCCGCGTTTATGATGAAGTGAAGGATTGATAAAATGAAGATTACGGCTGTAAAAACGTTTATCAGCAATGCGTTCCGGACAAACTTTGTGTTTGTGAAGGTGGAAACTGATTCCGGGATCTATGGCTGGGGAGAATCCACTCTGGAATATAAGGAACTGACGATCCAGGCGGCGATTCATGATCTGGAAAGCTACCTGATCGGGAAGGATCCCCACAATATTGAGGCATTCCGTCATGACTGTTACCGTGATGCCTATTGGCGGGGCGGTCCTGTGCTGATGAGTGCCCTTGCCGGTGTGGAAATGGCATTGTGGGATATCAAAGGGAAAGATCTGAATGTGCCTGTCTGGCAGCTGCTTGGCGGAAAGGTTCGCGATGCGATCCCGGTTTATGTGAATGGATGGTTTGCGCCTGCCAAGACTCCGGATGAATTTGCGGAAAAGGCTCTGGAAGTCAAAAAACACCGTTATCCGGGCTGTAAGTGGGATCCTTTCGGAAAGGCATGGCTTCAGATCGGCAAGGCGGAACTCAATCAGGCAATGGAATGTATCCGCAAGGTTTCCGAAGCGGTTGGCGAGGATGTACAGCTTCTCATCGAAGGTCATGGCAGATTCGATATTCCCACTGCGGTCAAAATCGGAAGACGGCTGGAAGAATTTGATATTTTCTGGTTTGAAGAACCCATTCCGCCGGATGACAAAGAGGGAATGCGGGAAGTCAAGGAACGGGTCCGGGTTTCCCTCGCGGCCGGAGAGCGGCTCTATAACCGGTATGAATACCGTCAATTCTTTGATTTGAACTGTACCGATTATATCCAGCCGGATATTTCTCATGCGGGGGGAATCATGGAGATGCGGATGCTCGGGGCAGAGGCGGAAGCGCGGCATATCGGATTCTGTCCGCATAATCCTTCCGGACCTGTTGCCAATGCGGCTTCTCTTCAGCTCGCAGCTTGTATTCCCAACTTTGTCATGCTGGAAATGATGATGACCGATGTGCCCTGGCGTGCAGATATTTGTGATGAAGATCTGACTCTCCGCGATGGCTGTATGATCATTCCTGACCGTCCCGGATTGGGGATCGATCTGAACGAAAAAGAACTTCTGAAACATCCGTATATCCGAACAGAATTGCGGCATTACAAAGGAACTCTTACCAACATCCGTCCGCCGGATGCAACCCGCTATTATAAATTGGAATATTCAGAGACCGTTTCCTGAGGGGATGTAAAGAGCACAGTTGGTGCGTGAAGGTGTGAAGTTCTATCGGCTCTGTAACGTGCTTTTGATTGTAAGCGGCAGAGCCGGAGTGATGAGCGCACAGGCTGAGGATCGGCTGGGGAGGAACAGAGTGTACGGAGTGAACAGAGTGTACGGAGTTTGCGCCTGGGTGCGCAAGGAACAGTCCCCGTTGATTTCCGTTTTTTACCGTTTGTTTCCGTTTCCTTCCGTTCTTTCCCGGCAGAGCCGGAGTGATGAGCGCACAGGCTGAGGATCGGCTGGGGAGGAACAGAGTGTACGGAGTGAACAGAGAGTACGGAGTTTGCGCCTGGGTGCGCAAGGAACAGTCCCCGTTGATTTCCGTTTTTCACCGTTTGTTTCCGTTCTTTTCCGGCAGAGCCGGAGTGATGAGCGCACAGGCTGAGGATCGGCTGGGGAGGAACAGAGTGTACGGAGGGAACAGAGCGTACGGAGTTTGCGCCTGGGTGCGCAAGGAACAGTCCCCGTTGATTTCCGTTTTTTACCATTTGTTTCCGTTCTTTCCCGGCAGAGCCGGGGAACAGGAGTGCTGCGCACCGATTTTCCTTTGTCAGCAGACTCCCTATAATCCTTTCACGGAAGATATTCAAAGTCTGGATTTGAAATCTTCGTAACTGAATTTCCGGATCAATTGAAGCGAACCATCCATTTTCTTCAGATAAATGGAGGGCAGCCGCAACCCGTTGAAGGTGTTCGTTTTAACCATGGTATAGTGTGCCATGTCCAGAAACGAAAGTCTGGAACCGGGCGTCAGCGGTTCATCAAATGAGTAATCACCGATCACATCTCCTGCCAGACAGGAAGGTCCGCCAAGCCGGTAGGTGTAGGCTTTTTCTCCGGGGAG
Source organism: Lentisphaeria bacterium (assembly GCA_017456805.1). The sequence goes on along the minus strand of JAFTIQ010000035.1, from coordinate 42,686 downwards.
TCCCGCACCGACAATATTGGGGCGATAAGGCATTTCCAGAACGTCCGGCATGTGAGCGGCGGCAGATGCATCCAGAATTGCAAGATCCATGTGATTCCATGTGAGATCCAGAACAGTCGCTTCCAACGTTCCGGTGTTCAATGCAATAGCCTCTCCGGGTTCCAGATATACCTGAACATGAGGATATCTTTTCCGGAAACCGTTGATGGTTTCACAGAGAAGATCCACATCATAATCCGGGCGGGTGATATGATGTCCGCCGCCGAAATCGATCCATTTCATTTTGGGGATCAGATCGCCGAATTTTTCTTCGAACGCGGCAAGAGTCCGGACCAATGCGTCGGAATTTTTTTCGCAAAGGGTGTGAAAATGAAGTCCTTCGATTCCATCCGGGAGGGTTTCCGGGAAGGAACTGCGCAGGATCCCGAGCCGGGAACCCGGAGCACAGGGATCGTAGATCGCAGTTTCCGTTTCGCTGTGTTCCGGATTACAGCGCAATCCGAAACTGACTTTTCCGGAGAACTCCTGAATGAGCGGCTGGAACCGTTCCCACTGAGAAAAGGAGTTGAAGACCAGATGATCGCAGAGGGGCAGAAGGGTTTTCAGATCCTGTTCCGAATAAGCTGCGGCAAAGGCATGGACTTCGCCGGGAAAATATTCTCTCCCGAGTCTTGCTTCATCTGGAGAACTGGAACAAGTCCCATCCAGCACTTCTGCAAGGATGGGATAAACGCTGTACATGGAGAACGCCTTTTGTGCCAGAAGGATCTTTGCACCGGTACGCTTCCGGACGGAATCAAGGATTTCAAGATTCCGCCGGAGCAGACGTTCTTCAACGATAAAGCAGGGAGTTTCAGGGAACAACGACATCTTCAAACTGCTCGATCCAGGGGAGACCATATTCGGTGAGTTTTTCCATGAACGGTTCCGGATCGAACTCTTCCATATTGAAGACACCGGCCCCCTTCCAGACGCCTGTTGCAACAAGGAGCGCGCCGATCATTGCGGGGACTCCTGTGGTGTAGGAGATCGCCTGAGACTGCACTTCGCGGTAGGCTTCCTGATGGTCGCAGAGATTGTAGATATAATAGGTGCGGGGTTTTCCATCTTTGGTTCCCTGGATCACGCAGCCGATACAGGTTTTTCCTTTTGTGAGGGGACCGAGGGTTGCGGGATCGGGGAGGAGTTTCTTCAGGAACTGAAGCGGAATGATCTCTTTTCCTTCATACATAACGGGATCGATCCGGGTCATGCCCACATTTTTGAGGACATTCAGATGGGTCAGGTAGTTATCGGAGAAGGTCATCCAGAATCTTGCCCGTTTGATTCCGTATTTTGCAAAATTCTTGGTAAGGGATTCCAGTTCTTCGTGATACATCAGATAGATGTTTTTATCGCCGATGGTGGGGAAGTTGTAAGTGCGTTTGATCTCCAGCGGTTTTGTGGTGATCCATTCCCCGTTTTCCCAATATCTTCCGGGAGCGGAGACTTCGCGGATATTGATTTCCGGGTTGAAGTTTGTAGCGAAGGGCTGACCGTTATCGCCTGCGTTTGCATCGATGATATCGATCTGCTCGATGGTGTCGAAATGTTTTTTCTTGGCCCATGCGCAATAGACGTTTGAAACGCCGGGATCGAAACCGCTTCCGAGGAGAGCCATCAATCCTTTTTCTTTGAAGCGTTCCTGATAAGCCCACTGCCAGCTGTATTCAAAATGTGCGGTTTCAGGGGGTTCATAGTTTGCAGTATCAACATAATTGACGCCGGCCTCGAGACAGGCATCCATGATATGAAGGTCCTGATAGGGCAGCGCCACGTTGATTACGACATCCGGCTTGAAGGATTTCAACAGTTTGACCAATGCGGGGACATCATCTGCATCGACGGATGCAGTCTGAACGGGTCTGGGCAGCTGAGCTGCGAGTTTTTTTGCCCGTTCTTCATTCCGGCAGGCAATGCAGATGTCCTGAAATTCTGTTGTCTGAGCACATTTGTGTGCAACAACACTGCCGACACCGCCGGCGCCAATGATGAGAACTCGTTTTGACATTTTCTTTCTCTCCTTAAAACAGGGTTATCTCATTTTAACGTTCAAAGTAAGTATAGCCGCGAAGCCCGTCTTCAAAGGCAGCCATGATCGTCCGCCGTTCAGCGGGTTTGATCAGACCGGTCCGGACAGCTTCTTCGGCTTTTGCACGGAAGGCGGCAAACAGATTTTTCGGATCGAATTCCACATAGGACAGAACGTCTGCCACGGAATCGCCTTCGATCTCTTTCACGATTTCAAATCTGCCGTCTTCGGGGCTGATATTCACACTGATGATATTGGTATCCCCCAACAGGTTGTGGAGGTCTCCCAGGGTTTCCTGATAAGCTCCCACAAGGAATACTCCCAGGTAGTACTCTTCTTCTTCATGAAGCTCATGAAGGGGGAGGGTGTGGCGGACATCATGCAGGTCCACAAACTTGTCGATTTTTCCATCGCAGTCGCAAGTGATATCAGAGAGGATCCCCTGACGGTTCGGGAATTCCTGCAATCTGTGCAGGGGCATGATGGGGAAGAGCTGATCGATCGCCCATGCATCGGGCAGGGACTGGAACACGCTGATGTTGGCGTAATAGATGTCAGCCATTGCGGAGTCGAGTCCTTCGAATTCATCGGGGATGTATTTCAGTTTTTTGACTTCGCGGTTGATTGCGGACATGATGTTCCAGAATGCAGTCTCCGCCAGAGCGCGTTCCCGGAAAGAGATTCTTCCGTTTTTGAACAGGATCCGGATCTCATCCCGGTAATAGATCGCATCGTGATAGCTTTCCTGAAGGTTTTTGGTGTTGATGTGCCCCAGGATCGCCACCATATCTTTGGTGTATTCGCAGGCATTTTCCGGAACCGGAGGAAGCTGATAGGATTCAAACCGGGTGGTATCCAGAATATTGAAAATGAGCACGGAGTAATAAGCCATAGTTGCACGGCCGGACTCGGTGATCAGGGTCGGATGTTCCACCCCTTTACTGCTCAGAATTTCAGAAACGGTTTCCACAACGTCAACACAATATTCATCCAGAGAGTAGTTGCGGCTGAGATGATAGTTTGTATGGGAACCGTCATAATCCACCGCCAATCCGCCGCCCAGGTCAAGATATCCCATTTTGCATCCTTCTTCCACCAGCCCGCAATAGACCCGGCTGGCTTCGATGATCCCGTTACGGATATCGCGGATATTGGGGATCTGGGATCCGATATGATAGTGGAGCAGCTGGACACAATCCAACATTTCTTCATCGCGGAGGCGATCCACGACATTGATCAATTCAGAGGTGTTGAGTCCGAAAACGCTTCTGTCACCGCCGGATTCTGTCCACTGTCCGCCTGCGCGGGTGGAAAGTTTCATCCGCAATCCGATAAGGGGGCGGATCCCGAGTTTTTTACTTTCCTGAATAATGGTTTCCACTTCTCCGGGCATTTCCACCACAAGGAAGCAGTTCATTCCGAGCTTGCGTGCATAGAGTCCGAGATCGATAAACTCTTCATCTTTGTAACCGTTGCAGATAAGGCAGGCTTCCGGATCGTTCAAATTTCCGAGCGCCGCAAGGAGTTCTGCTTTGCTTCCGGCTTCCAATCCGTGATGAAACTCTTTGCCGTAACGGGTGATCTCTTCGATCACCTGCTGCTGCTGGTTTACCTTGATGGGATAAACTCCCTTGTAAACGCCCTTGTAACCGGTCTGTTCGATTGCGTTCCGGAAACTGCTGTGGAGACGTTTGATTTGAGAATTCAGGATATTTCCGATTCTCAGCAGAACAGGCATATTCATTCCGCGTTCGCGGACACCTTCAATAATATCCATCAAACTGACAGCCGGCGTTCCGGGTTCACGGAAGGGGGTGACAGCCACTTCTCCCTGATCCGTCACAGTAAAATAACCTGCACTCCAGTTGTTGATCCCATAGAGATCTGCAGAATGTCTGGCAGACCAGTGCTCAAGCGTAGTTTTTTTCACGTTCATAGTATGGGGTCCTTTCTAATCGTAAAATTTCAGCACGGGTAATATAACGGTATTTTTTTCAGATTACAAATTTTTCTCCGAGAAGAAACACTGTTTTTTCTCAGATTGTGCTGTTTTTTTTGGTGATTTAACAGAAAAAGAGCCCAGATAAGTCCAATTTATTGGGGACTCCAGCAGAATTGGGTAGAGCTTTAATACTGTCGGGGCGGGGGAGGATTGCAGGGCATCGGCTGGGGATATCTGCAGCGGTTCATCAGATCTTCCGAAGAAACGATCCGTTTGCCCAGCGGAGCAAAACATGCCACAGCGATTTTGAAATTGGCAAGCCCGAAGGGAATCGTGATGATCCCGAGACACTCCGTCACTCCCACGCTGATGTGAAACAGCGCAAGCCAGAACCCGCAGAAAATACACCAGATCACGTTCATGAATCCGGATCCGAATACAGCTTTTTCTCCCACCATTTCTGCCGGAACAAGCTGCTTCCCGAATGGAAAATAAGAAAATGCCGCGATTCTGAAACATGCGACCCCGATGGGGATCCCGATAATGGTAATACACCACAGCGCTCCTGTTAAAACCCAGAGAGTTCCCAGAAGGATTCCTCCGCCGAAAATAAACCATAAAATATTTCCCAGAACAGCCATTGTTTTCTCCTGACATTGAATTGGTTAATGACAAACAGACAATAGATGAAATATAGCAGGGATTTCCGTCAGTGCAACCCCTTTTTATAAAAATAATTGTCAAATTCAAAGGTGGGAAAACTTTTTTCCGTTTTTTCGTTGATTTTCATACGATACGGGTGTATATTACCTGAATAACCAAAAACTTTAACATAAAGGTGAAAAAAAATGTCAAACTGTCCTTTTGAGGATCTGAAGGCCCGCGGATTCGTTTACCAATCCACGGATGAGGATGCGTTGAAAAAAGCTCTTGCTGCAGGCCCCGTCACCTATTATGTCGGATTTGACCCCACCGGTTCCAGCTTGCATGTCGGACATCTTCTGCCTGTCATGGCGATGCGGCGTTTGCAGAAAGCCGGACACCGTCCCATTGCATTGGTTGGCGGCGCGACCGGTCTGATCGGGGATCCCTCCGGAAAACGGGAAGCAAGACCTATCATTACCAAAGAACAGGTTGCATATAATGTTCAGTGCATTGCGGAACAGCTCAAACGGTTCCTGCCTGAAGATAATGTGATCATGGAAAACAATTATAACTGGCTTGGGGATATGCTTTATCTTGACTTCCTCCGTGATGTCGGATCCAAGTTCAGTGTCAACAGAATGCTGGCAGCAGAATCTGTGAAGATGAGAATGGAAACCGGGATCTCCTTCCTGGAATTCAGTTATATGCTTCTCCAGTCCTACGACTTTGTGGTTCTGAACAAGAAATACGGCTGTGTGCTGGAAATGGGCGGTCAGGATCAGTGGGGCAACATTGTTGCCGGTGTGGAACTTGCACGCAAAATGAATCAGGCGGAAGTTCACGGGATCACCATGCCGCTGCTCATCAACAGTGCAACCGGCGAAAAATTCGGCAAGAGCGCGGGCGGAGCTGTCTGGCTCGATAAGAACCGTACCTCTGTTTTTGATTACTATCAGTTCTGGAGAAATACCAACGATGCCGATGTGCAGCGTCTGATGGGATATTTCACCGGACTTCCCATGGATGAAATTGCGGCGATCTGTGCAGCAAACATCAACCGCGCCAAAGAAGTTCTTGCATACGAAGCAACTGCGCTTGCTCATGGTCATGAAGAAGCGATCAAGGCATTCCTTTCTGCCGGAACCAAGTTCGGATTTGCGGATAAGGATTGCACGATCCCCACCACCAGCCGGATCAAAGAAGCTGCCTCTTCCGGGCTTTCCGCAGATCTTCCCACCGTGGAACTGGAACTTCCCGCAGAGGGAATCTGGATCGTCAAACTGTTCGCAGATGCAGGACTCTGCAAATCCAATGGCGATGCAAGACGTCTCATCCAGGGCGGCGGTGCATCTCTCAACGACGAAAAAGTCACCGATATGAATAAGGTCGTCACAGCAGAAGACCTCAAAGACGGTGCTGTCGTTCTCAAAGCCGGAAAGAAAAATCTGAAACGAGTTGTATTCAAATAAAATAAGGAAAACTGACAATGGAAGCATTGAAACGCAATCCGAAATTTCAGGGCAGACGCGGTCCTGTTGTTCTCACGATCATGGATGGAGTCGGAATCGGAAAATATACCGAAGGGGATGCCGTTCTGGATTCTCCCACACCGTTCCTTCACAAACTCATGGAAACCTGCCCCTGCACACAGCTGAAAGCTCATGGAACAGCTGTCGGTCTCCCCAGCGATGCCGATATGGGCAACAGTGAAGTCGGTCATAACGCCATGGGTGCCGGAAGAGTGTTCGCTCAGGGCGCAAAACTTGTTTCCGCTGCAATCTCCTCCGGAAAAATGTTCCAGGGCGAAGTCTGGAAAAAAGTCATGGAAACCGGAAAAACCGGTACCGTTCATTTCCTCGGACTCTTCTCCGATGGCAATGTTCACAGTCATATCGACCACCTCAAGGGCATGTTGGATGAATGTGTCCGTCAGGAAATCAAAACCGTCCGTATCCACATTCTTCTGGACGGCCGCGATGTTCCCGAAACCTCCGCACTGCTCTATATCGATCCCTTTGAAGAATATCTTGCAGGAATCAATGCAAAAGGAATGGATTACCGGATCGCTTCCGGCGGCGGACGTATGGTCGTGACCATGGACCGTTACGGTGCAAACTGGGGCATGGTGGAAAAAGGATGGAAGACTCATGTCGCAGGCGAAGGCAGAATGTTTGCCAATGCTCATGAAGCTGTGGAAACCCTCCGTGCAGAAACCAAGGCGATCGACCAGGATCTCCCGCCGTTTGTCATTTCCGATGATGGAAAGACCCCTGTCGGAGCCATCAAAGACGGCGATGCCGTTGTTTACTTCAACTTCCGCGGCGACCGTGCTCTGGAAATCAGTGAAGCATTTGATTCCAAAGAATTCACCCCCTTCAAACGGGAACCCATGCCTTCCGTTTACTATGCCGGTATGATGGAATATGATGGAGACCTTCACATCCCCAATCACTATCTTGTGAATCCTCCTGAAATCACCGAAACCCTTTCTGAATATCTCTGCAACTCCGGCGTGAACCAGTTTGCCATCAGCGAAACGCAGAAATATGGTCATGTGACCTACTTCTTCAATGGAAACCGTTCCGGCAAGTTCAACGAAGCTCTGGAAACCTATCAGGAAGTTCCCTCCGATGTGATCCCCTTCGAACAGCGTCCCTGGATGCAGTGCGCAGAAATCACCGATACCGTGATCGCTGCAATCGAAAGCGGAAAATATCAGTTCATCCGTTTGAACTACCCCAACGGCGATATGGTCGGACACACCGGAAACTATCAGGCTGTTCAAATCTCCATGGGCGCTCTTGATCTCTGTTTGCAGAGACTTGCCGCAGCAGTGGAAAAAGCCGGCGGGATCATGGTTGCGACTGCTGACCACGGAAACGCCGATGATATGTATGAACACGCAAAAGACGGATCTGTCAAGATCGATAAGAAGACCGGTGAAGCAGCACGCAAGACCAGCCATTCTCTGAACCCTGTTCCCTGCTTCATTTATGACCCCGAAAACAAGGGCGAATATAAAGCAGAACTCCGTTCCGGACTCGGGATCAGCTCTGTTGCGGCAACCTGCGCAGAACTGCTTGGCTTTGAAGCTCCTGCAGACTACGATCCTTCCGTGATCGAGTGGAAGTGACGGTTCATGATGAGTGATTCCGTTCTGCTGATCGATTCTTACGCCCAGATCTACCGTTCCTTTCATGCGGTTCGCGATTTGACATCTGCAGACGGAACCCCCATCAATGCGGTTTTTGCTCTTGCCCGGTTCCTGTTGAAATTGGAAAATGAATTTCCCACGGAACTGGGTGCATTTGTTTTTGATAAAGGCAAACCGCCCCGCCGGATGGCAATTCTGCCGGAATATAAGGCAAACCGTCCGCCCATGCCGGAATCCTTGCGTATTCAGATCCCCATCATCCGGGAGATGATTTCTCTTTTCGGATGGAACCTCATTGAATCGGAAGGGTATGAGGCGGATGATCTTCTTGCTTCTATTGCAGAAGGCTTACCCCGGCATAATATCTCAATTTTCTCTGCCGATAAAGATATCGCGCAGGTCATTGATGACCGCGTTACAATGATGGTTCCCGGCTTCACCGGAGGGTTCCGGAAACGGGATGCCGCAGAAGTGATGGAACGGTTCGGGGTCAGACCGGATCAGATCATCCCCTATCTTGCCCTGCTTGGGGACAGCGCAGATAATATTCCCGGCGTGGATGGCGTAGGGCCTAAAACGGCGGCTCAGCTTCTGACGGAATTCGATACGGCAGAAAATCTTTTTGCTTCGCTGGATAAGATCCCGAAAGAAAAATTGCGGCAGAAACTGGCAGATTCCAAAGAAATCTTTTTCAAAAATGTGGAACTCGTACGCCTGGATAAAACCCCGCCGGAAGGGATCGTCTGGGAAGAATCCATGTTCCGGAAACGGACTCCGGACTGGACAAAAATAGCAGAACTCTGTAAGCGGTACAGTCTCAAAAGCATTTTAAAAGAGCTTCCCGCAGAAGCCCTTGCAGAGTGTGAGCCCCCGGAAGCTGCGGAAGAATTCGATCTGTTTTCTCTTCCGCCGTCAGCTCCGGTCAAAGAAGAAAAACCGAAAGATCCGGAACCGGAAAACGATTACGAACAGTTGAGTTTATTCTGATGAATGACCTGATTTTGAAACCGGGCAGAGAACGTTCTCTGCTGCGCCGTCACCCCTGGATCTTCTCCAGGGCATTCCGTCCAGTTGAGGAAGAAATCATTCCGGGCAGTACGGTCCGGGTGATGGATTCCAAAGGAAATTGTCTTGGAATGGGGGCATATTCTCCAGCCTCCCGTCTTTCTGTACGCATGTGGAGCTTTCAGGAACGGGAGATCGGAAAAGATTTTTTTGCAGAACAGCTGAAAAAAGCGTATGCTTTGCGGAAGCAGGTGTTCGGCGGAAGCCTGCCGGAGGCATACCGTTTGGTTTGTGCAGAATCTGACGGGATCCCCGGTTTGATTGTGGATATCTACGGAAAGTATGCTGTCTGCCAGTTTTCCTGTGCGGGGACAGAATTTCATAAAGAAGTGATTACGGAGCTTCTGCTGGAATATGCGGAGGGGATCTATGAGCGGTCTGATGTGGATTCCCGTGTCCGGGAGGGATTGGATCCTGTGATCGGACAGCTTGCCGGAGTTCCAGTTCCGGAAGAGATCTCTTTTTCGGAAAACGGGATCCGTTACATTGCCTATCCGAAAACCGGACATAAGACCGGATTTTATCTGGATCAGCGTTTGAACCGGAAAACTGTGATGGAACACTCAGCGGGAGTGGGGGAAGTCCTGAACTGTTTCTGCTATACCGGCGGGTTCGGATTGGCTGCTGTAAATGGCGGAGCGAAGCATGTTTTGAATGTGGATTATTCCGGACCGGCATTGAAACTTGCGGAACGGAATGCAGCTGAAAACGGATTTTCCCGGGAACAGTTTGAGGTTCTGGAAGCGGATGTGTTTCAATATCTGCGCCGCTGCCGGGATTCCCGGAAACGGTTTGATATGATCATTCTGGATCCTCCGAAATTTGCAGAAACGGAAGCTCAGGCGATGAAAGCTGCCCGCGGATATAAGGATATCAACCTTCTTGCGATGAAATTGCTCAATCCCGGCGGGAAACTGTTTACCTTTTCCTGTTCCGGTGCAATGACAGATGATCTGTTCCGGAAAGTGGTGGATTCCGCTGCTGCCGATGCCGGAATTGATTTCCGGATCACACATTGGCTGTCTCAGGGCCCGGATCACCCGGTTTCTGCAGCATATCCCGAAGGATATTATTTGAAAGGTTTGGGCGGAATTGTCTGCTGATCAAAGAGTTTTGGAAGCGGATACAGAAAAAATAAAAAAAACTTTAAAAATCCGCTTGACTTTTTTCAGATATGGTGTATATTAACCTCATACAACCAAGCGGGCGTAGCTCAGTGGTAGAGCATCTCGTTGCCAACGAGATGGTCGTGGGTTCGAGTCCCATCACCCGCTCCATTTTGAATTTCAATCACAGGTTCATGCCTGTGATTTTTTTTTGTCATGTTTTCCGGAAGAAAAATATTATAAGAACCTTTTTATTTTCCGCATTTTACGGCTTGACTTTCCAAAGAAAAAGCTGTATATTTTCCGGTGTTAATAAATCACCAACTTCCAACATCAGGATTTTTTATTATGTCAGCCATCGGTTTTGATAATGATCTTTACTTGGAATTGCAGTCCAAAGAGATTATTGAACGCGCAAAAAAGTTTGATAACAGATTGTATCTTGAATTCGGAGGAAAACTTTCTTTCGATATGCATGCCGCAAGGGTTCTGCCGGGATATGATCCCAACGTGAAAATGCAGCTGCTTCAGAAATTGAAAGATCAGATCGAAGTGGTAATTTGCGTTTATTCCGGTGATATCGAACGGAAAAAGATCCGGGCAGATTTCGGAATCGCTTATGATGAAGATACCATGCGGATCATTGACGGACTGCGTTCCAGAGGGATCCAGTTCAATTCCGTGGTCGTTACCCGTTACGAAGATCATCCGGCAGTCAATAACTTCATCCATAAACTGGAACGCCGCGGGATCAAAGTGTACCGTCACAAAGGGATCAAGGGATATCCCGCCGATGTGGATCGTATCGCCAGCGATGAAGGATACGGAAGCAATGAATATATCGAAAGCACCCGCCCGATCATTGTTATGACCGGCCCCGGCCCCGGCAGCGGCAAAATGGCAACCTGTCTCTCTCAGGTTTATCATGAGCATAAACGCGGCGTGGCAGCCGGGTATGCAAAGTTCGAAACGTTCCCGGTGTGGAACCTTGCCCAGAATCATCCCGTCAATATCGCTTACGAAGCAGCAACAGCAGACTTGGGCGATGTGAATATGGTAGACCCCTTCCACATGGAAGCCTATGGAGAAGTCGCAATCAACTACAACCGCGATGTGGCGATTTTTCCGGTGGTCCGCCGGATCTGTGAACGGATCATGGGCGAAAATCAGGTTTATAAATCCCCGACAGATATGGGGGTTAACAAGGTCGGATTTGCCATTGTGGACGATGCCGTTGTTCAGGAAGCCGCAAGGCAGGAGGTGATCCGCCGTTATTTCCGTTACCGTTGTGAGTATATGCTCGGCGGAACCGATGAGGCAACCATTGACCGGATCAGGATCCTGTTTGAAAATCTGCGGTTGAAGGAAGAAGACCGGAAACTGGTTCCGCTTGCCCGGGAAGCCGCAGAACAGGCTACTCATAAAAAAGGAAAAGGCAATAACGGATTCTATTGCGGTGCAGCCCTGGAACTGCCCGACGGCAGAATCGCCACCGGAAAAAATTCTCCGCTGCTTCACGCCTCCGCAAGCTGCATTATCAACGCTATCAAGATGATGGCTGGAATCGATGATAAAGAGTATCTGATCTCACCGGAAGTGGTTGATTCCGTTTCCAAATTGAAAAAGAATATTCTCCGGAGCAATCATCCGAGCCTGGATCTGGATGAAATGCTGATCGCGTTAAGTGTCAGTGCAACACAGAGCAAAGCTGCAAAAAAATCTTTGGATCAGCTGAAAAATCTGAGCGGATGTGAAATGCATACCTCTCATTTGCCGTCCAGAGGTGATGAAGCAGGGCTGCGCCGGCTGGGAATCAATCTCACCTGTGATCCCAAATTTGCCTCCAGAGAGCTTTTCCTTGACTAAATGAAAGGTTGTGTTACAATGAAAAAATGTTTGCTGCTGTTCCCCCTGCTGATCCTTTCGATCCTGCTCACCGGCTGTTATGGAGACCTTCTCCTTCTGGAAGATGGAACCCCGGCAGATATTACCGTGGATGAATTGATCCGGAAAATGGACCGGGCAACCGATCCTCAGAAGATCTATGCCAATGTACAATCTTATTACATGAAACAGACCTTGTCTTCTGATAATGTGAACGGAAGCGAAGAAAGTGTTTCCGAGATTTTCTGGAGAGCTCCCGGATATTTGAAACAGGTCTCTTACAGAAACGGAGAAGTGATCAATATCATTATATCCAGAGAAGGCCGGTTCTGGTATGTGAATCCAAGAACCAAAAAAAGCCGCGAAATCAAAGGAAAAGATGCTCAGCTGGTCAAAGCGTTTACGGATATTGCAACGCCCGGCTTGAATTATAAAAAGATCTTCCATTCCGTTGAAATCGACCAGATCCTTGATCCGGAACGGAACCGGGTGGTTTATCGTCTGATCTGCCGCGTGGATAATCCGGAAATCGCTCCTTATGTTTTCTATATCGATCCCAAAACATGGCTGACCGACCGTTGCGAAACGATCCTGTACGGTCCGGATGGATCTCAGCGTTTGTACGTCGCCGACTCTGAAGAATATGAAGTCGTTAATGGCGTCCGTATGCCGAAAAAGACCCTTGTCACAGTGGATGGAAAAACAGAAACTGCAACGACAGTTACATTCACTCTGAACCCGGATATCCCTTTAAGCACCTTTGATCTGGAAAAGCCCTGGAATCACTGACGGCTTTTTGCTGAGGAATGTTCCAGATACAATGAGAGCAGATCCTTTGCAGCCTTTTTCCAGGTGAAAATCTTTGCTCTCCGGAGTGATTTTTCAAGATCAAATTCCTGAGAATCGAAGTTTTTCAGAGCCTCAGCAAACGATTCGGAATCCGGATTGACAAATTTCACGCATCCTTCGGCGATCTCACGGAAAATCGGAATATCGGAACATACCACAGGGATCCGGGCAGACATCGCTTCGATCAGCGGCAGTCCGAATCCTTCCTGATAGGATGGGAAGAAAAGAGCCGTTGCATTGGCGTAATATTCCGCCAGCTCTTTGCTCCCGATATAGTCAAGCCATTGGATTTTCGGACATTGATCCACAAGGCTGAAAAATGGATCGCTCTCTCCGCGTACCGGTCCGATAAAGATAAGATCCGGCAGATCAGGGTGATCTTTCCATGCCTTGAAATATGCTTCGGCAAGCATGGTTTGCCCTTTGCGCTGTTCCAGAGCTCCCACGCATAGAAAATATGGTTTCCGTTCAGAGGAAGCTGCTTCGGGATAAGCAAAATTCTCAACTCCGGGATAGACCGTCGTGATCTGCTCTTCGGGAATCCCGAATTCATGCAATGATTTCTTCGTCGTTTCCGAATTGCTGATAAAATGCTTCGTATTCCGGAGTGTCCAGCGGAACATCATCTTCAAAATAAGCCGGGTTTTCAGGGGAATATCTTTTGCAGAAAGAAAAAACAGATCGTGGACAGTTGTCAGAACAGGGACCGGACAGGTTGGCGGAACTCCGGAATTACAGAACACATGGAAGAGATCCACATTCAGCGCCTTCAACGTTTTGTTCAGAGAGAAACAGATGGAAACCAATTGGGAATTGGAACAGGCATAAGAGACCGGAATAAAGTTTTTTCCGTAATCACGCCCGTTCCATTTCTTCTGAGCAAACAGAAGATAAAAGGTATCTTCCGGATCAGCCTCTTTTGCCAATGCCGCAAGAAGGTTATCCGTGTAAACGCTGAGCCCCGTTTTCTTTTCTTCATTAGCGAACGTAACTTCAACAGCTATTCTCATCAGTCCTGACTCCTTGAAGCGTTAAGTTCCGGCAGCTTTTTCAGGATGGCGCTGAGCACTTTATCCTGTTCAATATTCATGAAACAAGCCCGTTTGCAGGGAAAATGCCGGTCTGCCGGACAGAATTGAATCTTCCCCTCCGGGGCATCCGGACAGGAGGCGCAGAGGGATAAAACATTTTTCCCACGAGGTCCGCAGAATTCCGGATTCGTTCCGCAGAACAGAGTCACAGTAAAAAGTCCCATGGCGGCAGCGAGATGAGCCGGCCCGGTATCACCGCTTAAACAAACTTTTGCCGATGCCAGATGCTCCAGCATTTCTTCCGGCGAACCGCACTGGATCCTGACGTTTTTCAGTCCATCCGCCACGGTTTCGCAGAGCATTTTTTCTTTCCGGGATCCGGCAACACAAATGGAAAATCCTTTTTCCGACAGGATTTTTGCGATCTGATAGTATTTTTCAGCCGGATATTCTTTTGTTTTCCATCCGGTTCCGGGGAAAATGATGATATCCGCTCCCGGAGCCGCCGGATGCGGAACAGCTGGGACGGTTTGCGGAAATTCCGGCTCATATCCCAGAAACGGAAGATATAACTGCATCGGTCTGCGGGAAAGATGAAGTCCATATTCCGCATGAACCCGGAACGTATAAAGATTGGAAAATCTGCCGAGATGATCATACCCTGCGATTGATTTTGCTCCGCAGAGTGCAGAAAAAACAGCAGAAAAAGGGGTTTCTGTAAAGTCGATCAGCAAGTCCGGCTGAATTGATTCAGCAAGCGCCAGCTCCTGTTTCCATGTTTTCAGATGAAACGTTTCCCGTCGGCAGTCGCTGAGAATTTGTGTTGAAACATGGATTTGTGATTCAGGGAGCAGGGGTACAAAAAGAAATTTGGAAAACGGTTTTGTGATCACATGGATTTCCGCGTTGGGAAACTGTTTTTGCAAAGCCGGAATTCCCTGAAGATCCCAGAATGTATCGCCGATCCATTTGCACATGATCAGCAGAATCTTTTCCGGGGAGTCCGGGCTTTCTTCCATCTGCGGATATTTCTTTGATTTCAGATATTGCAGAAAGAAGAAAAATTTTGTAAAAAGCAGCTTCATTCCTGTTCAAATCCTTTCTACTGCACTATATCATGATATAGTAAAAAATCAAGCGTTCTTTCTTTTTTTTTGATATGAGAGAAAATCTGCTTGAAATTTCATATTTTTCAGGTAAATTATCATTGAGAATTTACCTTCTGGTAAAAAAAACGAGGGGAAAAGTGAATCACGAAATCCAAACACGTCAAGTGAAAGTCGGGGGAGTTGCGATTGGCGGCGGCGCGCCTGTCTCCGTGCAATCCATGTGCAATGTTCCAACTTCCGATGCGGCAGCTGTGCTTGCTCAAACCCGGCGTCTGGCTGAGGCAGGATGTCAGATCACCCGCTGTGCCATCCCGGATCAGGCGGCTTTGGATGCCTTGCCGGAAATTCTTGCCGGAACCCCGATCCCTGTCGTCGCCGATATTCATTTTGACTATAAACTTGCGCTGGGTGCGATCGCTGCAGGAATCCATGCAGTGCGGATCAATCCGGGCAATATCGGTTCTTCCGACCGCGTTCAAAAAGTTGCGGAAGCTGCCGGGGAGGCTGGAATTCCGATCCGTGTGGGCGCCAATTCAGGAAGTTTGCCCAAGGGGCTTTATGAATCCAAGCTTCAGGCTGGATTTTCTCCACGGGATGCTATGGCGGAATCTCTGGCTGAGGCTGCTCTCTCTCAGGCTGCGCTGCTGGAACAATTCGGATTCCGGGATATCGTGGTTTCTCTGAAATCCAGTTCCCCATTGGCAACGGTGCTCGCCTGTCGTGCTTTCTCCCGGAGATCGGATCTGCCTCAGCATATCGGCATAACGGAAGCCGGGATCCCTTCACACGGAATCATCAAGTCCTCCGTTGGAATCGGCACTCTCCTGATGGAAGGAATCGGTGATACCATGCGTGTCAGCCTGACTTCTGATCCGGTTCAGGAGGTGCGGACAGCAATTTCTATTCTGGAAGCATGCGGTCTGCGGGAGGCTGAACCAGAGCTGATCTCCTGTCCCACATGCGGCAGAACAAAAATCGATCTGGAAGCAATCGCCGCTGAAATTGACGATTTTATCCATTCCCTCAAGGCAGCAGGATTCCGGATCAATTTGAAAAAAGTGGCAGTCATGGGCTGTATTGTCAATGGACCCGGTGAGGCTTCTCATGCAGATATCGGACTTGCCGGCGGCGATGGTAAGGCTGCGGTCTTTTCCAAAGGACAGGTGATTGCCTCTTTGCCCGAACGCGAAGCCGTGGAATTTTTGAAAAATGAGATAAAGAAGCATACCGTAAAACAGAGGTAATTTCAAATTTTCGGAACGTTTGAATTTACTTTACGGAAGAAAGGAGCATCCTATGAAAAAATTAGTTCTTTCAATCCTGATTGCCGGAGGGGTTATCTCCGGAGCACAAGCCGGATTCTTTCTCTGGTATCGTCCGGCACCGCCTCCACCGCCACCGCCGCGCCCGCACCATGTCAAACCGTTGCCGCCGCCACCGCCGCGCCCGCATCATGTAAAACCGTTGCCACCGCCTCCGCCGAAGCCGCATCATGTCAAACCGTTGCCTCCGCCGAAGCCGCATCATGTCAAACCGTTGCCGCCGCCTCCGCCGAAGCCGCATCATGTAAAACCTGCGCCGCGTCCTGCCCCTCGTCCGGCAGTAAAACCTGCACCGCGTCCTGCACCCCGTCCGGCAGTGAAACCTGCTCCCCGTCCTGCACCGCGCCCGGCAGTGAAACCTGCTCCCCGTCCAGCCCCCCAGCCTATGCCGGGCAGGGGACCGCAACCCGGCAGAGGACCTCGCAGATAAACCTATGCATACAGAAAACACCATCAGAATCATTCCGATGGTGTTTTTTTGAGCAAAAAAATAAAAAATAGTTAAAATAATCAAACAATAAACAATATTTAACGAAATCTTTCGTTTAATGGTTAGAGCTTGAGAGAAATACTTAACCAAAGGAGGTATCTTATGAACAAACTCTTATTGACAGCTGTTATCGCATGTGGAACGATCCTCGGAGTCAACGCCGGTTACTATGGACCCCGTCCTGCGCCGCCGCCGAAGCATCATCATCCAGCCCCGCCGCCGAAGCCGCACCATGTGAAGCCCGCGCCGCAGAAACCTGCGCCCCGTCCGGCAGTGAAGCCTGCGCCGCAGAAACCTGCCCCTCGTCCGGCAGTGAAGCCTGCGCCGCAGAAACCTGCCCCTCGTCCGGCAGTGAAACCTGCGCCGCAGAAACCTGCCCCTCGTCCGGCAGTGAAGCCCGCACCGCAGAAACCTGCGCCTCGTCCGGCAGTGAAGCCAGCGCCGCAGAAACCTGCGCCGGCAAGACCTCATCAGGGAAAGCCTGCTCCTCAGCCTAACAGAGGGCCCCGCAGATAATCCGGGGAGGAAGGGCGCACTCACCAATGATTGGCTGGGGAGGTACAGAGTGTACGGAGTTTGCGCCGGGGTGCGCGAAGAAAAGCACCCCGGCGCTTTCCGTTTTTCCCGGCAGAGCCGATGGGAAGGGCGCACTCGCCAAGGATCGGCTGGGGAACTGGGAATACTGGGAGTTCTGGGATTACTGGGAGCTCTGGGATTTTTTTGCGCCGGGGTGCGTGAAAAATGGCTCTCCGTTGCTTTCCGTTTTCTTTAAAACAAAAAACCGGAAGACATTTCTGTCCTCCGGTTTGAATTTTTCCTGTTGAGTCAGATCAGATTTCCTGACCGACACCCCAACGCTGGAAGCGTTTGACAGTGATTCCAGGAGCAACTTTTGCAAGGCTGGATTTGTCATCGCGGATCCAGGGCTGATTCATCAAGCAGACTTCGCCGAACCACTTGTTGATTTTGCCAACGAGGATCTTTTCGATCATAGCAGCGGGTTTGCCTTCTGCAATGAGTTGAGCGGAAGCAATTTCTTTTTCCTTGTCGATTCTTTCCTGGGGGATATCTTTGGAGGTGATGAACTCAGGGCTGAATGCGGTAATGTGCATGCAGATATCCTTGAGGAGTTCTTCATCTTCAGTTCCTTCGACTTCGACGAGGACGCCGAGTCTTCCGTTGCCGTGCATGTAGGAAACGAGAGAACCGGTTGCTTCGAAGCGGATTGCGCGACGGAGAACCATTTTTTCACCGAATTTGACGAAGAGTTCAGCGAGGTTTCCGTTTTCGAGTTCCTGAGCTTTTTCAGTGATATCGCCATCGCCGGAGGTCCCAGCGAGAACGCGAGCTGCAGCTTCTTTGACGAAATCGAAGAATTTTTCGTTTCCTGCAACGAAGTCAGTTTCGCAGTTGATTTCGAGCATGACAGCATTTTTGCCGTCGACGAAAGCGAAGACTTTTCCTTCTTTGGTGACTTTATCGGCGCGTTTTTCAGCTTTGGTCATACCGGACTTACGGAGCAGTTCGACAGCTGCTTCCATATCGCCGTTGGTTTCGGTCAAAGCTTTTTTGCAATCCATCATCCCCGCGTCAGTTTTGTCGCGGAGTTCTTTTACCATTGCTGCGGTAATAGCCATTTTTCAATACTCCTGAGTGAAATAATTATTCAGCTGCTTTTTCTTCGGTAGCTTCAGCTTTTTTTACAGCTCTCTTACGGGGAGCCTTCTTAGCGGGAGCTTCTTCGCCCATTTTTTCTGCGAGTTCGCCATCAGCGGTTTTGCGGGGGCGGCGTGCAGCGGGTTTTCTTGCGGGCTTTTTAGCGGGTTTTTCATCGTCGCCTTTTTCAGCCTTTGCAGCTTCTTCGTTAGCTTTCTTTTCGGCAGCGCTCTTTTCGTAGATTTCGAGAGCATCTTTGATTGCTTCATTGAAGGTATCGAAGATCACCTTGATGGACTTGACTGCGTCATCGTTTGCAGCGATGGGGTAGTCGATGGGTTCCGGGTCGCCGTTGGTATCAACGATAGCGACGACGGGGATATTCAGTTTTTTCGCTTCTTTGACAGCGTTCTGGTTGTGGCAGACGTCGATGACAACGAGAGCATCGGGGAGACGCTTCATGTTGACGATACCATCGAGATCGCGATGGAGTTTTTCAGCCTGACGAGCGAGGAGGACCAGTTCTTTTTTCTTGAGACCGGATTCTGCTTCGTTAGCGAGAATGGCATCGATTTCCTGCATTTTCTTGATGGATTTGCGGATGGTGACGTTGTTTGTGAGGATACCGCCCATCCAGCGTTCGGAAACGTAGCTCATGCCAGCTGCTTCAGCTGCATCTTTCACGATCTGCTGAGCCTGACGTTTGGTTCCGACGAAGAGAATCTCACCGCCGCGCATGACAAGGCCCTGAAGGAAGTTGCATGCATCGCCGATCTGGTGGATCGTCTTGGTAATATCGATGATGGAGATGCCGCTCTTGGATGCGTAAACATACTCTTTCATCTTGGGGTTCCAACGTTTGGTCTGATGTCCGAAATGACATCCCGCTTCGAGCAGATCTTTAACTGTGATCGCCATTTTTGAGACTCTCTTTCTCTTTTCGATGCTTTTCCTGCGGCATTTCCTTATTTTTGCCGCTTGAAGTCATCTTTATTGTTCGTGGATAACGGAGCTTCCGGTGGTTGGTTGATTGGAAGTCAAAGGATTCATCGAAAATCCTTCTCCGCCTTACACATGAGCTTATAATATACCACAACTTTTTTCTTTTTCAAGTCATTAATAATAAAAATAAATTTTTCGCTTGCATTTTTCTTACTCATGATGTATATTTGCACTAAATTTGGTTTACCGATGGTCGTTGTAGAGAAGGGGATCTGAGTGATATTTTTTTCTTATTTTTTGATTGCACTTGCACTTTTGGGATGGTGTAATTTTTTCCGGTTAAAATTCAGGCTTCCTTTTCCTGCGGCTTTATTGTCAGTTTTTTCTTCGATCATTCTGCTTAGCTATCTCTCCGGTTTGCTCTTTGGGATGAAAATTGTACAGTGGTCAATTTTATGGATCGGAATTATTATTTTTTGTATTCAAATATATCAAGCGATCCGTTCAAAGCGTTCTTTTACCAGCTTGATATTCAGAAAAGAATACTTACTGTCAGGTCTTATTTATGGTACAGTCCTTCTTGTATTGTTTATGCTGCCTCATGAATTGGGATATTCTGACGTTTTTTATGCCTGGTATCCTCAGTATTTATATATTCATTATACGGGGCATTGGTCGGATTCGGAATATATTAATTATGCCAGCTATTACTGTATGCTCTGTAATGCATTTCCTGCGTGGTTCAGCAGAATTACCGGAACAATTGTGACCGCAAATTATTTTTGGGCTTTATTTTTACTGACATCGTCAAGTATTGGGATTTTTCTTAGCAATTTCCGGTGGAAAACAATTCCCGTCTTCGGTTTATATTTATTATTCGTATCTTACCAGATTTACATTTTGTATGGTGTTAATTTTGCACCTTCAAGCATGGACGCATTATCTTTATTGGCTGTTGTTTGTCTGCTGATTGGCTCTCTGCTTGTATTGAGTTCTCTCTTTCCCCGCTTTATAACCATCAGATTCGGCAGAGAAAAATCTATTGCACAATCGGAGGATTGGCGTAATTTACTTAAATTTATTATTGTAATGTTTTTGACCGTATTTTGTTTGACGGGACCTGAAAATTTTATTGCCTATCCTTACGATGGGCTGTTGGGTGCATATTCTTTGGCTCCGCTTGTTCTGTATATCATGTGGATGGATTTCGGAAGGATACACCGTCGAGGCTTTTATTTTATAATTTTATGGTTATTCGTCGGAACTCTTATCAAACCGACAGGTATTTTCTTCTTTTTAGGAGTTGCCTTTATTGTTTTGCTGATAGAAGCTGTTAATATATTTCTTTCAAACCAGAGACAGAAGAAGAATTTGTTTCTTGCTTTTCTTTTATTATGCGTACCTTTGATCAGTTCCGGGAGCTGGACGCTTTATGCAAAAGCGAATAATTTAAATCTTCAACATTCTCTTGACGAGGAATGGTTTCGTCAATCAGTTGATGATTTTAATAATGGTATTTCCGGAACCAGACTGATGAAATGGAAAAACAGTGTCAATCGGATAGGCAATTTATATTCTCCTGTTGTAAAACTTCCCTTGGTTCGGCAAGTGGAAAGTCTCATTTATCCAGTTTTGAGTTCTGCCGGAATGCCTCTTGTGAATCTCTCCCCTTCAAATGATTTCCTTCATTGCTCAATATTAATTATAATGATTTTGATTATTCTGTTAATCAGTTTTCTGCAACTGAAGAAAAATCGTGCAGTTGTTTTAACCATGATCATTGGGGCAAGTATTACATTTATTACGTTGTTTATTGTTCAATATTATTTTGCTCCGATGTATTGGGGGGTGCCTGGGCTTTTTCGATATATCTTTCCGGCATTGATAATGTTGCTCGGCGTGTGTATATTATGTTCGACCCCAGTGATTCAGAAAGGGGCATTGAAACAATCCATTTTAATGGCTGCAATGATCCTATACCCTCTTCTTATTGTCGGAATGCCAAAGGCTGAACTACTCAGGAATTATATTGTTATAGATTGGGGCGAAGCCGTATGGGGAAGTCTGAATGAAAACAGATTGAAGCAGAAACTTTATTATGGATCATCAAGCCGGGAGGCAAGTGTTGGACGGAATACCGTATTTGAATTATACCGTCATACAGGTTTTCCGATCGCTCATTTAAATACGGGAGAGTCAAAAGCTGAGCTGCCAAGAAACTTTTTTATTATCGACTGGAGAGAAAATGTTGAGAGAAATCAGAATAGCACTGAGGCAAATAAGCGTTTTTATGGTTTATCAAGCCTGGAATCCAGACGGAATGCCGTATTTGAATTATACCGTCATACAGGTTCCCTGATCACTGATTCATATATGAAAAAACAGGGCGTATTATTGTTGTATCATCGGCATTCACACCCGGAAATTCACATGCCGGCGTTTACAATCAACGGAGAAAAACGTTATGGCATATACGTTGGTCACTTCAATCCGACGACAAAAAAGATTGAGTTCAATCATGTTTGTGCCCCGAAAAAACTGTTTGAAAATCTCAGCCGGATGTATGGTTTGAAAAATGCAGCCTCCGCTGTATATCCCGCTTTGGTTTGCGATGTCAAGGGCGGGTTTGAGCGCGGTGCATGGCCGGCTGAAGGGTGGCAAATCGTAAGCAAACGGAAAAAACTTGCAGGTCCAGAGGACGATCCCGAAGTTTTAGTGGAGATACAACGAAACTTCTTTTCCGGGAATTTGATCACTGTTACAAACAGAAGCAGGGAGAATATCACATTCCGGTCCGAACAATTGTTCAGTGTTTATCCTCAAGATATCATTACAGTGAAAGGGCTTCTTGCATCCGATGGGGAAATTATGACGGCTTTGTCGCTTTTTGCTTTGAACGATGGAAAATATAAGTATCTCAAGGCGATCTATCAAAAAAATCGCGGGGTGAAAAATGAATTGAACCCGTTTGAGTCTGTAATAAAAGTGAATTACCCTTTCAGTCTCAACGATGAGTTGTATTTCAGCGTATTCTTTGTGATCCCGCCCGGGAAAACTTTTGTGCTGAAAGAGATCGAGGTCCTTCATTCTTCAACCGGACAGTGCCTGACTGATTTTATTAATCGGCTGGAATAAAAATAAACCTGTCCGGGATCCCTCCGGACAGGATATATCACTTCTGCTTTTTACAGAGGAACCGGGATCATTTCCCCATTTTCAAAACGGACGGTCTTCACCGGACGGAAAACTCCGTCATCGTATCTCCAGAGAAGATTCCCGTTGTCGTCATAAGAATAACGGCCCTGTGTAAAGGCTTTTGTGACTGCGGGGAACAGGAGCCAATCGCCGCCCTCTTTCAGACGGTCAATGTGCTCATCCGCGATCTTTCCGAGAAGATCATCCCTGCCTTTGATTCTGGAACGTTTGCATTCCTGCAGCTGTTCCAGGGTGACACCCTCCGGAAGTTCAATGTTTACCGGATCGGAAATTCCCAGAACAAAACCGGAATCAACATTTTTTTCTCCCGGATTGTAGGGGGTTGCGATGATCACACTGCTCCGCAGGACGTCATGTTTTTCAAGGATGGCAGTTTCCACCGGACCGGAATGGAGTCCGGCAAGGATCCGGACGCCCTCTTTTTCAATGGTCAGATCACCGGGATGAACGTTCAGACAGGGGAAGTCGCCCACGATGTTGGAAAGCGGGACGAATCCTGCGAGCAGCCCGAAATCATGAGGAACATCTGCAATTTTCTCTCTGAGCGCATCTGTCCAGAGATTCCGGACTTCCATGCCCCGTTCAGTTGCAACGGATATGGTTTCCAATCCGTGATCTTTATAGAACTGGAAAATATCGTGCAGGATGTAAGGGATGCCGAAGCGTTTTGCGATTTCTTCGGCTCTGCATTCTCTGGTTCTGTCGGTAACGATTGCGGAACAATTCCACAATTTCCCGCGGTCTTCAGATTCCAGCAATTTTTCGGCATTCGTTCCGGAACCGCTCATAAAAATGATGGCGGACGGAACAAAATTTCCACCAAAAGTGTCATTTTTGCTGTTAAATGTTAATTTTTTTGAAAAAAGTTTGCAATTCATGGCCTCTCCGCATTTGCATTTTTCGCAATGAACATATAAAATATACCATCTTTGCGTTTCGGCAAATGAAAAATTGAAAAAAAACGAAAAAAATTAAGGATTTTTTGCGATGAATATCTATTTTCGACTTGTTCAGAACACTTTTCGTGAGTGTGTCCGGGAGCCCGTCTACTTTCTGCTGCTCTTGATCGGAGTCTGTCTGATCGGGATTCTTCCGATGTTTACCCTTTATGTTTTCCGTGATCAGATCAAACTGGTTGTGGACAGTGCGATGGCGGTGACGCTGGTTCTGGGGCTGGTGACGGCGACTCTTTGTGCGAGTCACACGATTTCCCGGGAGATGCGGAACGGGACAGTTCTGCTTCTTCTTTCCAAACCTGTGACCCGCTGGAGTTTTATTCTTGCGAAGCTGACAGGAGTTATGGCGGCATTGACGATGTTCACGCTGCTGCTTGGATCTGCCGGGTTTACTGCGATCATGGTTGCGAAAGATCAGTTCCGGATCGATGTTCCGATCATGGTTTCCTATTTTCTGCTTCTGGCGGTCTGCTGTGCAATTGCCGGGGGATGCAATTATCTGAAGGGTGTCAGCTTTACATCTTATGCCTCCTTCTTCATGACGGTTTCCGTGCCGGTGTTTTCCATTGCGATCTATCTGATTTGCGGAGCCCCTGAAGATGAAGGATTTATGCCGCCGATCCAGTATGTCGCCGCAGTCGTTCTGCTGTTTCCGGCTGTCTGGATCATGGGGGCGATTGCCGCAGCACTTGCCACCCGTGTCGGGATCGTGGCAAACCTGACTGTTTGTTCTCTGCTGTTCCTTTGCGGATTGATTTCCAAATATATCTCCTCCACCTGGGTGAAGGGGACGGGGCCCGATACTCTGTTCTCCTGGCTTCCTCCGGATATGGCGGGCCCTGTTGCGGAGGGGTTCAAGACGATTTGCGGCGGGATCGCACGAATGTTTCTCCCGGATTGGCAATATTTCTGGATGGCGGACGCTTTGGCATCTCACACCCAGGTTCCGCTGGCTTATATTGCCTATTCCTTTGTTTATTGTTCGCTTTATGCCGGATTCTGGTGTTTGATCGCAATTGCACTTTTCTACAACAGGGAAGTTGCAAAAGATGCTGTAAACTGAGCCGGCTGCAGGATTTGAAAGGTTACTGAACGACTATGGAAGAAGTAAAAAAATCACTCCCCACACTTGTGATCGTCGGACGTCCGAATGTGGGAAAATCATCCCTTTTTAACGCAATTCTCAAACGGCGACACGCGATTGTTCATTTTGACAGCGGTGTGACCCGTGACCGGGTTTCTACGACAGGAGTTTACAATGGACGCCGCTATCAGCTGGTGGATACCGGCGGGCTTGCAATGTATGCCGGAGAAAAGAAAGGGGTCGGATTCTGGGATAACTCCATCGAAAAACAGGTGGAAACCGCGATCGAAGAGGCTGATACAATCCTTTTTGTGACAGATGTCAATGACGGATTGACTCCTCTGGATCAGGAAATCTCAGCGCGCCTCCGTGCCACCGGAAGAGAGATCATCCTTGTGGTCAACAAAGTGGATGATTTCGGACGGAATGAAGGCGTGGAAGAGTTTCACAAACTCGGATACAAGAAGGTGTTCCCTGTTTCCAGTCTTCACCGGAAAGGAATTCAGAATCTTCTGGACGGCGCGTTGGCTGAGTTTGCAAAAAATGCTGCGGAAACCGCTGAAAATGAACCCCGGCTGAGAATCGCTGTCGTGGGCAGACCTAACGCCGGAAAGTCTTCTCTGGTAAATAAAATGCTGGGAAAAGAACGGGTGATCGTCAGCGATGTGGCTGGAACGACCCGGGATTCCATTGACGTTGATTTCACCTTGCCCTGCGGGGATGAAGATGTGGCGGCAACTCTCATTGATACTGCCGGACTCCGCCGGAAATCCAAAGTGGACAGCGCGGTGGAACGTTACAGTATGATGCGCGCCTCCGAAGCAGTGGAGAAGTGTGATATCGTGCTTTTCCTTGTGACCTCAGATCAGTTTGGAGCGACGGCGCAGGATAAGACGATTGCCAAGATGATCGGCGATGCCGGAAAGCCCTGTATCATTGTTGCCAACAAATGGGATACCTGTTCCGGGCTGAAACAGCAGGATGTGCTGAAGGAGATCCGTTATACTCTCCCGAAACTGGTTTATGCACCGGTGGTGTTCACATGCGCAATCAGCGGATATAATGTCAAGCTGCTTTATTCTGCCATTGCAGAAGTCCGTGCTCAGATGGCAATCAAGGTTTCCACCGCAATGGTGAACCGGATTCTGGAAGATGCGGAAAACCGTTACAGTGCACCCATCAAGGGAACCAAAGCATTCAAGATCTATTATGGAACAATGATTAAGAATCCGCCTCCGACGATCGCCTTGTTCGTTAATGATCCGAAGCTGCTTGCTGATAACTACAAAGTGTATCTGGAAAATTATATCCGGAAAGCGTTTGGATTTACCGGGATGCCGATCCGGTTGGAATTCCGGGCAAGAGAACGCCGGGAACTGGTCTTCATTGAACATAAGGCAACGGTCAAAAAACAAGGCAAAAACCGCGGCGTCAAGCTCAAAGCTAAGAAGACAACCGTGTATTTGCGTCCGGATTCCAAGAAACGCGGTGTAAAAAAGACGGATCTTCCTGAAAAAAACGGGTGATTTTTTCAAAAGAGACTTGCAAGAATCTCTTTTATGATGTAAATTAGTAAAAGAAACATCAACAATAACATAGAAGGATACCAACAATGATCAAAAAAACAATCATGGTTCTCGCGGCAGCCGTTCTGGTCGCCGGTTTCACTGCCTGTTCTTCCGTAGAAACAGCTCCTCAGCTCAACAATGTCAGCCTGTCTCCCAACGGCAGCGACACCACAGTTGCTCATTTGAATGGACAGGTCTGGGGTGTTTACTTCCTGAACCTGCTTCCTGTTTTCACTGGAAATACCGCTAAAGTCGGTCAGTGCGTCGTGTTCAAAGATACCGTCAAGGTGGAAAATGCTGTCCGTATGCTTACCAAAAAAGCAGCGAATCTGGAAGCAACCCGCCTGACAGATCTGACTTCCCGCAAAGACAACGTCTGGCTGCTTTTCTTCTCCGTGAGAACAGTCGATGTTTCCGGAAACGCAATCAAGTAAAACCGGAATTCCTGTTGTATTTCAAAGACGGTCCCGCAAGAGATCGTCTTTTTTTTTCTTCTGCACTTGAAACTCTCTGATTCAGCGTTTATGTTATGTGCAGAAATAAACGAAAGGATCGAAAAATGAAACAAAGAAAATTTTCCTTTACCCTTGTCGAAATTTTGACTGTTGTAGCGATTATCGGGATTCTGGCGGGAATTTCTCTGGGAATCACCTCATTTGTTTCCAACCGGAACAGAGAAGTGCAGAGTCAGACAACCGTAAAAATGCTGGAAGTGATTCTGGAACAGTATAAGACAAAATACGGAGCTTATCCTGCGGTGAACGGAAAACCCGGGAAGGAACTGGGGAAAAATGTCACGTTCAGGATTCCGCTGGAACCCGGCGAAAATCATCCCCTTGCTTCTCTTTTTCAGGATGTCTCTTATGATGGAGAGAAGATCACCGGAATTAAAGGGGTGACGATCGCTGTTGACGGTGATGATGTGATCATTTGCGACGGCTGGGGTTCTCCTATTATATATGTATACCCCGGTGTTTTCAACAAAACCAAATATGACCTCGGATCTGTCGGTGCGGACAGGGTAATGGGTGATGATCCCTCCGGTCAGAAATTTCTCCCGTCAAATATTCCTTCGTGCGGCATGCGCACAAACAAGGATGATCTTTACCGCAAATATTTCGGGCTTGGCGATGATATGACAAATTTCAAGAGGACAGAGAACTGATGAATCTTTTTGCGATTACCGCTCTGGCTGTGGGGATTTCCACGGTCGCCGGAACAGCGTTCGGCGTGCTGATCCGGAAAATCCCGCACAAATATAATGATTTGATCCTGGGATGTGCTTCCGGGATCATGCTTGCCGCCGCGATTCTCGGTTTGATCGTTCCCGCGTCTGAAACGGAAGGCAGATATGTTATGCTTATGACGATCTGCGGAGTGCTTGCTGGTGCATTGCTGGTGAGTATTCTTGACCGGATTACCCCTCATCTGCATAAACTGGCTGGGCTGGATCAGGAAGAACATTCCAATCATGCGGGCACCAGCAAGGTGCTTCTGTTCATATCTGCCATTGCGATTCATAAATTGCCGGAAGGATTGGCTGCAGGGGTCAGTTTTGGAACAGGCGATACCGGTGATATTCTTACGGTGACTGGCAGTATTGCGCTGCAGAATATTCCGGAAGCGATCGTAATTGTTGCACCGCTTCTTGCGATTGGGGTAACGATCAGGCGGACTCTTCTGATATCCATTGCGATCGGCTGCATCAGCATGATCGGGATGGGGATCGGTTACGGCTTGATCAGCATTACCGGATTCCTGATGCCGTTTTTCCTTGCTTTTGCCGGAGGGACTATGCTTTATGTGATCAGTGATGAAATGATTCCTGAGACCCATGCACATGGTTTTGAAAAACAGGCGACCTTCTCCATGATCGGCGGATTTTTGCTGGTTCTGGTCCTCCAAAAACTCATGGAAAATGCCTGAGAACCTCTTGTCAAGTGAAAAAAATAAGAAAAATTGCAAAAAAAAAGCTTATTTTATGGTGAGCGGGGTTGAAAAATAGTGGAATATAGATTATTGTATCAGGTGAAAATATTGTCATTAACTAACGAAAGGTATGAAAAATGGGCGTTTTGAGTGTAATTCTTTATACAGTTGCAGTGATTATTGCGATACTGTTGATTTGTCTTGTGCTGGTTCAGCCATCGAAAGGCGGCGGGCTCGGTTCGGCATTCGGCGGCGCAGGAGAAACTGTATTTGGAGCTCAGGCGATGAGTCATCTTGCAAAATTGACCGTTGTTTTGATTGCAATTTTCTTTGTTGTAACTCTGGCACTTGCAGCCATTTCCGGACATAAAGATTCCTCTTCCGGAACAGCGGCCGACAGTAAAGTCCTGAAAGCTGCTGCCCCTGCTGCAGAAGCCCCTGCTGCCCCTGCAGCCCCCTCAGCGAAACCCGCTGCCCCTGCTGCGAAACCTGCCCCCGCAGCGAAACCTGCCGCACCTGCAGCGAAACCTGCCCCTGCAAAATAAAACTGAATGCAAGGAGAGATGATAATGAGATTTCCCTGGAAAATGACAATTGCATTGTTTATGACTGCTTGCTGTCTTATGGCTCAGCGGTTTACGATCGATGCATCTTCTGTGAAAGTCGATCGGCGTTTTGTAAAGGCTCCGGTCTTTCAGGCTCAGCAAACTTATAAATCCCTCTCCCGTCCTGCTCATGATGTAAGATGGCTTCAGTTCCTTGTGACCTATACGCCGGAAAGTAATGGAAAAACTACGGTCTGGGAGGATGATCTCACCGTTGAAGCAACCGTTCTTCTTCCTGCAAAGAAAGGTCAGGGTTATGGTACGACGATCCTGTTGACCGGGACTGAGGTTTTTTACTCTGTCCCCGGTGATGGAAAAAAACATTATGTTCTTTTCTTTGTTCCCCCTGCGATTCTTACCAAATACTGCAGTTTTACAAAGTATGAAAACAGTGATGTTTCCAGCAATGTGTATGCGGCGATCGTGTTCAGAAGAGGGCGTTCCAATCAGGTAATTGCAACAGCTTATGCCAGCATGAAAGGCAAAAGCGATTCTGAAATTGCAAAGATATTTTCAAGATACTATAAATCAAAAATAGGGGTAATGAAACTGGAGAATGGTTTGCTCCCCAAGGATAAAACTCCCTGGCAATGGATTGACACAGATCTTTTTGATTTCCCTAAAAGTATGATGGAAGGAAAACGGTAATGGCACATAAAGATAAACGGATTTTGTGCGTAGATATCGGGTGCGACAGCGTAAAAGCTGCGGAATTTTCGCATCCCCGTGAAGGCGCAATTCTTTTGGAAAAATACGCCTACATGGAAAATGGGGTCGGTGATATTTCTTCTGATGATCCTGAATATAAAGTCACAATTCTTGAGACCGTGCGGAACTTGATTCTTGCAAACGGTTTTCTTGCTAAAAACGTATATCTTTCTCTTTCCGGACAGAATGCATTTATCCGGTTTGTTAAAGTTCCGGCAATGACAGATGATCCTGACAAGATTCAGAAACTTCTGGAATTCGAAGCTAAGCAGAATATTCCTTTCGAAGAGGATGAGATCGTTTATGATTCTCAGGTGATTCTTTCCGATATGGAAAATGCTCAGGTCGAAGCAATGTTCGCGATCATCAAGAACAGCGATGCCGAAACATATATCCGCTGCATGGAAAGTCTGAAAAAGAAAGTCGATAATGTGGAAATTGCCGCAACAGCATGTTATAATGCGTCCAATTTCAACGGAGTTGGTTCCCAGCAGTGTGAAATGGTTCTGAATATTGGCGGCCGCTCTTCCACCTTGATTTTTATTGATCAGGATAAATTCTTTGTCAGAACATTTTTGACAGCCGGGCATGCAATCACGCAGCAGATCAGCAAAGAGTTCAGCATCTCTTATAACGATGCTGAAGAATTGAAACGCCGCCACGGTTTTGTCGGACTCGGCGGTGCGTATGAAGAACCTGATTCCGTTGTGGCTTCCACCGTTTCCAAGATCATCAGAAACGTGATGACCCGTCTTCATGGGGAAATTATCCGGACTGTCAATGTATACCGTGCCAATGGCGGACGGAAACCTGAAAAGCTTTATCTGACAGGCGGCAGCTCTGTTATGACCTATACTCCGCATTTCTTCTCTGAAAAGCTGCGGATCCCCGTTGAATATCTCAACCCCTTCCAGGTTGTTGCGGTGTCTCCCACCGTTAATAAGGAAGAGTTGGCATCTGTTGCGCATCTTTTCTCTGAAGTGGTTGGGCTTTCCATGCGGAATACTGTTGCATGTCCTGTGGAAATCTCTCTTCTTCCGATGCAGCGGAAAATCCATGCTGCGATGGTGAAGAAAGTTCCGTATTTCTATGCATCCTGTCTGGCAATGCTCTTCTGCGTGTTTGTTATTTACTGGAGTTTCTGGAAGCAGAATATTGGACAGCAGGCGCTTCTTTCTGAATCTGAATCAAGGAAGAAGAGTACCGAACGTATTTTGAATGATGTTGTTTCACGGCATAACAGATTGAACAGTTTGTCCGGCGATCATGAACGGGTTCTGGAAATGGTTTCCAAACGTTCCAGATGGTTTGATATCATTACAACTGTTCAGAAGACCGTTCCCAATGGTATTTGGTTTACTTCCATCAAGGGAATTGAAAAGGTTCAGGCAGTGAAGGCGACTTCTGCGGCTGTTCAGGAGGATCCCGGAATGGGCGGCTTTGTTGATCCATTTGCCGGAGGCGGTTTTGGAGAGCCGGATGCCGGAAAGACTCAGGAAACCGGAAAGGTCGTTTATATTGAGTTTGTCGGACACATTATTACGAAATCCTCTGACAACAGTGAAGCTACAAGAATTTACGAAGACTTTAAAGATAATTTGCAAAAATGCGGGCTTTTTGAGACATTTACCATTGATGATAAAGACCGTATGGAGCGGAACTTCGTTCTGGCAGAAATCGGGGAGAATATTTCCTCTTTCAAGATTGAGGCCAAACTGAAAGTTCCGTTTGATAAATAAGGAGTATCTGATAATGTATTTTCTCAAAAAGAATATTCCGCTTCTCACGATTATCATTTTGACTGTGATCGTTGCTTTGACGATGGCTGTTCTGGATATTCAGCTTTATGTTGAATATCTTGATGCCAAAGAAAAAACAGATGAGAACGTGAACAGAATTCAGAATTGTGTCAAGAAGAAACCCGGACCTCATCCTGAGAATGTCAAACGGATCGAGGCTGATATCCAGCGTATGGAACAGAAGAAGATCGAACTTCAGAGAATGTTCGGAAAGATCCATCGGGATGCTTTGCGGCAGTTTGCTGATACCATCGGAATGAGCGAAAGTGAACTTCTTCTTGCTTTTAAAACATATTATGAAGCACTTCCCGCAGAAAAGCAGGGAACTGTGACCGGAGAAAACGATAAAGCGATTCTTGACGGATTCTTGAAATCTCTCTATGTTCCCACCGAAGAGGAACTGGAGGAAGAAAAACGGACAGATCTGACAGATGAAGAAAAGGCCGCCATCAAGAAAAAACAGGAAGCCCGGACTGCAATGAAAGTGAGAATCGACAAAGCTCTCAAAGCTTTTGAAGAGTATGCCGCAGCGCGTTGTCTGGATTATGATAATAACGGTTACAAGTATCTCCTGGATGCGATGGGATTGCCTCATACAGAACTGACTTCCACATTCAAACGTCAGATGACGGTTGTCAATGAAAAGGTGCTCAAACTTATTCCCGGGTTGGAATTGAAGGTTTCTGCCGGACAGAGTGATTCCAAGGGCGGAGCAGATGTTTCCCATTATACTTTTGACTCAAACAATCTTCCGCTGCAGCGGGATACCTATCTTGCCTGCCGTTTGCTTCAGATCAAGCTGGATCTTTACGGAAGAATGAAAAAATCCGGGATTCAGCAGCTGGTGAAGATGGAAACCGTCACTCCGCTTGGCGGAAAGAAAGATGGCGATTCCTTTATCATTCATACTTTCCGGTTTGAATTGGAAGGCTCCATGGATAGCATCCGTAATTTTATGAACAGTTTGAATGAGGCTTACAGAGAATTTCTTGTTTACAACATCCGTGATGTTCAGCTTGCGCGTCCTGAACCGGAAGATATTGAAAAACTTGCGGTCCGGACTGAAAATGTTACTGCCCGGGATCGTGATGGAAAGATTTCTGATGAGTATGGAAAAACTGTGATTGGAAGAAGTTCCGAAGTCCGCTGTACTCTTTTGGTTGATAACATTATATTTGTAGAGGATCTGCTTCAGCGGCAGGTTCCACAGCAGAATTAAGGAGATATAGTAATGAAACTTTTCAAGAAACATTATGAAAAAATCATTTTCATCTTTCTGCTGCTGCTTTTTGTGATTTTGTTCGGAGCCCAGACAGGTTCTGTTTTGAGTGCAGAAAAGGAAACTCCGGAAGAGCGTTTGAGACTCTCACACGTTCGTGATGATTACAAGCCGATTAATTTTGATGACAAGAAATACAAAGCAAATCTGATGTTTGCTGATGTTTCCAGGCGGATTGACCCCCTGCAAGAATCTGTGAAGAAAAGCAACTGGAATATTGACATTCTGGTTCCGCCTGTGTTGGCAAAATGTCCTCAGGAAGCACATTTTATTCCGATCACCGACTTTCCTGCCAAAGAAGGGGAACGCAATAAAAAGTGTTCTTTCTGTGATTTGCAGCTGAAGGATGTTCCCCTGGAACGTCTTGGCGATGTTGATGGCGATGGGAGAGCGAAAGATACAGATAATGACGGGATTCCTGATGTGGAAGAAACCCGTCTTGGTTTGAATCCCGGCAATGAACGTGATGCTTTGGAAGACAGAGATGAAGATGGTTTTACCAACCTGGAAGAGTACCGGGCGAAGACAGATATCAACAATCCGAAGAGCCGTCCTTCTTATGCGCATAAGCTTTTTGTGAAAAGTGTTACAGAAACGAAGATCGGAATTCGTGTGATCCGTGTTTCCGGCGACCGTGGAAAAGGGGAAGATACCCCGGATAAATGGACTGTTCATTTCGTTTACAGTGTGAAGGATAAACGCGGCAATATCCGTTCCCGTTCAATGCCTCTCAGAGTCGGACGAACCCTCAAATCTGCCGGTTTGAATGGGGATGATTTTGTGCTTGAAAAAATTGAAAAGAAGTTTGAAGATAATCAGGGGCAGAAGAAGAATGTCTCTCTGATCTATTTGAAACGAGTGAGTGATGGTTTGATGCATGTGGCAAAGGTTGGGGATGAATTTTTCGACCCCAAGAAGGAAGTCGTGTATGAAGTCGATCTTCCGTTTGTTCCCGGCAAAGAAATCAAGACTGTCATTGGAACTGAGTTCTCTATCGGAAATGAGACCACAGGTGTTGATACCTTTGTAACGACAGCTGCGTCAAAGAATCCGAATGAAGTAAAGCCTGAAGATCGTATGAAGGCAACGGTTAAGAATACGAAGGGCGGAGCTGATGAGGTGATCAAGACCCGTCAGGAAGTGCGCCCTGATATGACGATGCCGGACATGCCTCCTCCCGCTCTTCCCCCGAGATTTTGAAATTAAATAAAGTAATTTGGAGATAGAAACAGTGATGATCAGAAGAAAATCCACAAAGACAGAAAGGTCAACGGCTCGTCCGTTTGGTCTGCTCGCAGCTGCTGTTTTTGCGATCTCAGCCGCAGGAGCACCGATTCAGGTGTTTGCCGCTGATAACAGATCTGCAGTTGAAGAATCTGATGCAAAAATTGACAAGCTTGTCAGCCCCCTCCTGAAAGAAGCGATTGCTTTATATCAGAAAGGGAAATATGAAGAAGCATTGAAAAAGTGCGATGCCGCTGACAAAATTTTTGCGACAACCAAACATTTGCCTTCGCCGCAGATTACTGCTCAGAAGAGTATGTTTGCTCAGTTCCGTTCTGAAATTCAGACGAAGTGGGGAAGAATCCTTATGGAGCGTCTGAAGAAGAATTATGATGAAGCAAGACGTTATGCTGAAAAATCGAATGAGGCAAAAGCAATTCCTCTGTTCAAGGCTGTCATTGCAGATGCAGAAAAATATGCTGCAATGCTTCCTGCGATCAAGGTGGAAGCTCTGAATATCAGAAATGCAGCGCGCCAGTCTCTCAGCAATGACGGTCTGAAATTCCGTAATTTCAGCCAGGCTGAAACAGCAAGACGCAGCAAGCTCTTTGCTGATAGAGTTGATCCTCTTATCAAGGAAGCTCAGAGCCTTTTTCAGCAGAATCTTTACAAAAAGGCTTATGAGAAAACGTTGGATGCCTCCAAAGCTCTGGAAGCGCTGAAACTTGCTGATTCGCCCCAGACATTTACCAAGAAGAGCCAGATCATTTCGCTCCGCCGCGAGATTGTTCAGAAGTGGGAAACCATTTATATCATCCATTGCCGTCAGAACTATCTCAAAGCTGTGGAGATGGCATCAAAGAATACGAAAGAAGCCCTTTCTCTTCTCCGCAGCGCTCTTGCAAGTGTTGTGGAAGCGAAGTCAGAACTCCCTGTTTCATCTGAAGCACTTCTTGAAATTGAAGCAGCCTGTAACCGTTTGATCAAATCCGGAGAATTTATTGCTGCGACCTCTCTGGAAGAGACTGATGTTGTTCTGGAAAGACGCCGGAAAGATATCAACGACCTGATCGTCCGCGGGGAAGCTTTATACCGCAACAAGATGTATTCCAAAGCACGGGATGTCTTTGAACAGGTTTATATTCTCGATCCGTTCAATGAAAAGGCAAACGTCATTCTCGGAAAGATCTACCGCAAGATCAACGAAACCGCATGGATGCGCCGTGAAAATGAAATTCTGGAACGAATCAACGAAGTGGAATGGAAGTGGGTTCTTCCCTCCCGCGCAGTTGATGTCGATACCGAAGAATCTTCTCCTGTTGAAGATGACAACACCTCTGAAAAGGCTTCCATCTTCCGGAAACTTCAGGAAATCATTTATCCCGGAGCTGACTTTGAAGATGAAAGTGTTGCGGATGTTCTTTCTCAGATCATGCGCCGCAGCCGTGAACTTGACCCCGATAAGAAAGGGATCAATATCGTCTATCCTGTGTTTAAAGAAGACAAGTTTGTGACTTTGAAGATGGGTAAACTCCCCATCGGCGAGCTGATCCGTTATATCTGTATGTACACCGGATTGAAATATAAAGTCACCCATCTCGGTGTGGAAGTCGGGGAAAGCAATCTCGATGACATGACCGAACAGACCTTTACCATGACCAATACCCTTTATGACAACATTATGGGTACCAACGTGGGCGATGTTCCCGACCTTCTTGCTGAAGATGCATCTGACAATCCGTTTGAAGATGAAGGCGACGGCAAGAAACCTGCGGCTGCAGCTGCACCTGCTGCCGGCGGTGAAGGCGGTGACAGCGGATCCAATGAAACCTTGAAGAATTTCTTTGTGGAATGCGGAGTTCCCTTCGGAGAAGGTGCATCCGTCAGCTACAACAAACGTGCCAACAAGCTGACAGTCCGTAATACACCGGAAAATCTCAAGATCATGGCAAACCTGATCAAGAAGATTGACATTGATACGAAGCTGATTCTTGTGGAAGCAAAGATCATTGAAATTGCCGTTTCCGATTTGGAAGAACTCGGTTTTGACTGGACTTTGACCCACAACAATACAGATCCTGAATTCCTCTTCGGAAATGCAACTCAGGCGAACAGCTCTTTCGGATCAAAGGAAACCTTTGCGCTTGGCGAAGCGGTGATCAACCAGGTCCTGGTGCGTCATACCGGCGGAACCGGCGGCGGAGCCAACTTCAGTACAGAAGAGGCAACCAGTGCTTTGAACCTGATCAACAATTTGAATATCATTCCGAACTTTGGAAAAGATGGTGCATATAATATGTTCCTGACCGTTCATGCAGTTGACCAGTCTTCCCGCGGGGAAGTGATTGCTGCGCCGAAAGTTCTTGCCAAGTCCGGAACTCCTGCGACCATTCAGATGGTTCAGCAGATGTACTTCCCGGAAGAATGGGAAGATGCAGAATTGGAAGAAGCTAACAATACCTTTGAGTATACACCTCCTGTTCCTGAAATGGGAGAAGCAACCCCCATTGGTACAAACTTTACTGTTACACCGACCATTGGAACGAACTTGAGAACCATTACCATGGTCCTTGCTCCGAGCATCACGGCACTTGTCGGATGGACAGATTACGATTATCAGTTTATCATTGGAACCATCCGTTCTGTGAATTCAGACAGTGCGACCTATGCAGCCAAGATGAAGATGCCTGAAATTTCAGAACGGTCTCTGACCACCCAGCTGAAAGTTTACGATGGAGATACCGTTGTTCTCGGCGGTGTCCTTCAGGAAAATTCCATGAAACGTGATGACAAATATCCGTTCCTGGGAGATATTCCGCTGTTCGGCACCCTGTTCTCCAACAGGGCATCCCGTGCAACAAAACAGAACCTGCTGATTTTTGTCACTCCGCGTCTGGTCGGTTACAACGGTGTACCGGTCAATGCAGTTCCTGATAACGGCAGATTTGATTTTAACAGGTGATAAAAATGATGATAAAACATAATCAAGCAATGGAGGGAAAGATGCACAAATCCCGTACAACCGGACTTCGTGCAGTGTCCACACTTGGGTTGCTGGTTTTGTCCGGAACTGTCTGTCTTAATGCTCAGGCTCCGGCAACACCGGCGTACCAGAAGAATGCTCCTGCTGTACCCGTAAAACATGGGGAAGCCGGCAGCAGAGTTACACTGCGATACAATAAGATCGAAGGCGATGCTGACACACTGGTCAAAAAAGCTGTTCAGGCATATCAGACCGGATCTTTTGAAGAAGCGATTGAATACTATATTGCAGCAAAAAAACAGCTGGAAAAGGTTGCTCCCCGCAGTAAAGAGATTGCAGAAAAGATCCAGAGCTGTGAAATTGCAATTTCCAGATGTTATTTCAATTGGGCGGAAAAGCTTTATTATCAGGCATTGGAAACCGCTGAACTGAAAAAATATGATGAAGCGATCGCTATTTGCGAAAAAGCAATTGAGATCTGGCCCGCCGGAAAGAAAAAACTTCAGGCGACTATCGAAAAGATCAAACGGATGAAAAACTCTGCCGCATACGTTCAGGCAACAGATGAAGATACTCTTCTGCCTGATCTGAAAGACAGAGCTTACAATCTGGATGTCCTGATGCGTCAGGGGGATGCTCTGTTTGCAGATGGACAGTGGGCAGCAGCCCGCGCAAAATATGAAGAGATTCTTGCAACAGATCCTTATAACACAGCAGCGATCGAAGCTGTTCGCAGAACCAACATAAAGCTGATTGCTGCCGGAAAACGCCGCAGAAACGGTGCCCGTCAGCAGTATGCTTCTGAAGCGATCTGGACCCCTGTAATTCCTCTGATCCCCAGAGAAAGTCACACTGCCGGTGAGACTGTTCAGCCGGAAGAGCAGGGCGCAATCGTCAAGGAACAGCGCGCACGCACCATCAATGATAAACTTGACAGCATCATCATTCCCTCTCTTGACTTTGAACAGGAACTCGTTTCTGAAGTTCTGAAAAAACTTCAGCTGCGCAGTCAGGAACTGACCAATGGAGACGGTGTCAACATTGTTTATCTCGGCTCCGGTCAGAATCTGGGTGCTCCTGCTGCAGCTCCTGCCGGCGGGGGGCCTGGTGAAGGCGGCGATGTTCCTGCTGCAACCGTTGAAGGCGGCGAAGATGAAGAACCGATGATCACGATCCTGACTCAGAATGTTCCTCTTCGCGATGCCATCCAGTCCATCTGTAATGCAGCCAAGCTGAAGTACAAGATCGAAGAACATGCTGTTGTGATTGCTCCCAGAAATGTTCCTCTTGATGAACGTGAAACCCGGATTTTCCCCATTGAAAAGACCACCTACGATGATATTTCCAGCGAAGGCGATCTCAAGGCTTACTTCAAGAAGCAGGGAATTGATTTCCCGGAAAATACCGGTGTGAAATATATTTCCGGACGTTTGGTTGTCACCCATACACCGGCAAATATTGAACGCATCAAAAAGCATCTGGATGACATCAACCAGGCTGAGCCTCAGGTTCTTATTGAGACCAAGTTCATGGAAGTCGCCATGAATGATATCGAAGAACTTGGATTCCAGTATCAGGTTTCCCGTCAGAACGGTAACTTCAAATACATTCAGGAACCTGATGGTGCTTACAGAACCGGTTCCGGTGAAAATGTATCCATCTACACCACTGGAAATGAGACAGGCAACTTCTATTACTCCAATCCTGTCAATGGCTATTATCAGTACATGGGCAGTGTTGCACCCGGCATGAACCTTCCTGCGCAGGGGAACACCACCTACTACTATACCAAAGCACCGATCCAGCATGGCAGCAGCCAGCTGACCTTTGGTCCTAACTCTGCAAACCTTGTCAGAAACGTCAATGACATTGGCAACCGTACAGTGATGGATGGACTTTTCAGTGCTCAGTATACAGATTACCGTTCCGGCTTCTCTGTGAGCGGTGCTGTGAGAGCGATCGATCAGTCTGACTCTGCGGACGTTCTGTTCTGCCCCAGAATTACCACCACCAACAACTATCCTGCCACCATCAAGATGGTGACCAAGAAGTACTTCCCGACAGACTGGGAAGAAGCTGAGATCGGGACGATCTCTTCCGGCGGACGTGAAGTTCCCCTCTTTACCTCATCCATTCCTGAACTGGAAGAAGATGAAATCGGGGTTCGTCTTGACGTTCAGCCCACCATTGGTGAAAACGGAAGAACCATCACACTGCCGATGAAGCCTTCTGTGAAAGAACATGTCGGCTGGGTTGATTACAGCTACCCGCTGACCGTTTCTGTGGAAGAAAACGTTTCTGAAACCTTTACCAATATCATCCGAATGCCGATCTTTGAAGACCGCGTTGTCAGAACATTGGTCTCCTGCGACGATGGCGAAACTGTGATTCTCGGGGGTGTTGTTCATGACAACAGCAATTCTGTCGATGACCAGTATCCGCTGCTCGGAGATATTCCTCTGATTGGACGCCTTTTCCAGTCCAAGGCAAAGGTTTCTGAAAAGAAGAACCTGTTGATCTTTATGACCTGCCGTTTGATCAATCCGGATGGATCTCCTGTCCGCGAACGTGAAATGCGCGGTCTGCCGCCGTTCCGTCAGTAATTATGTCGGATGGCGATTCGAAAGCGATGATGCTCGGTCTCGGCCTTGACGGTCGGGACGGGCACAAGCGCTATACAAAAGGTGAAAATTTTGTTCTTGCCGGCGGAAGCGAAGAAACTCATGAGCGGATGTCAGAGACAGCGATCAAAGTGAATGAGCAGCTGGCAAGAAAGGGAAAGCGATTGGAAGATCTTTCCCGGGAAGAATTTCATGATATGGTGCAGAAAGCATCAGAAAATTGGAATCAGTGAGAGAGCTCACTGATTCTTTTTTTTAGAAAGGAACGAACATGAATCAGCTTTTTGAACACGGAAAATGGATCGGTGCCGGCGGCGGAGTCGGCAGAACTTCACCGGTCAGACCGGCTCCTTTTTTCCGCAAAAATTTTACTTTGGAGAAGCTCCCGGAACATGCGGAAGTCTTCTTCAGCGGATTGGGTTATTCCGAACTCTATCTTAACGGGAAAAAGGTGGATGACGGTGTTCTGCAGCCTGTGGTGACTCAGTATGATAAGCGTGCAGGCTATTTGAAGTATGACATTACATCTCTTTTGCAGGTTGGTGAAAATGTGTTCGGAGCGATCCTCGGGAACGGCTGGTACAACTGCAGTACGGAGAATACCTGGTATTTTGAACGTTCCTCGTGGAGGGATTATCCGAAGATGATTCTGGAGCTTTATTGCGACGGTGTCCCGGCGGTTGTTTCCGACCATTCCTGGAAGTGTTCCAAAGGGATGGGCCCGCTCCGTTTTGATGCGTTGAGGGAAGGGGAAACCTATGATGCCCGGATGGAAATGCCCGGCTGGAATACTGTCGGATTTGATGATTCGGGTTGGTTCAAATCAGCCATCGTTCCCGGCCCCGGCGGGGTTATGACGGAACAGACAATGCCGCCTTGCAAAGTGACGAAACTGCTTCCTGCCGTCCGGGTGGTTCCCGGTCCGCCGAAGGATGCGGTCGTTTATGATGTCGGACAGATCATTACCGGATGGTGCCGTATCAAAGTCCGCGGGGAACGCGGAGCGAAAATCAAGCTGATCTACTCAGAATTGATGGATCATTACAACGTGAACATCGACCGGAAAGATTTGGAACCTTATGTCTTTTCCGATAAGTTCCAGACCGATGAATATATTTTGAAGGGCGATGGGCTTGAAGAATGGGAACCCCGGTTTGTCTATCATGGGTTCCGGTACATCCGCGTGGAAACCGAAGGTCAGGTGGAACTGACAGAGCTGACCGGCTGTGTTGTTCATACCGCCTTTGATTTTTTGACGGAATTTGAAAGTTCCGATCCTGTGCTCAATCAGCTTCATCAGATGACTCATTGGAGCTTTATTGACAATTATACCGGAATTCCGACTGACTGTCCTCATCGGGAAAAAAATGGCTGGACAGGCGATACATTGCAGGCCTCCGAAATGGGTTTGTTCCACTATGATCTGGAATCATCTTACCGTCATTGGCTTCAGATTATGGCAGATACCCAGCGTCCGAATGGTCAGTTCCCGGGGATCGTTCCCACAAATGGATGGGGCTTCAACTGGGGAAGCGGTCCGGCTTGGGACAGCGCGTTCCTTCTGATCCCATGGAATGTATACGTCTACACCGGGAAAACGCGGATCCTGAAAGAAAATTACGGTCAGATGAAGCAGTATATGAAGTATCTTGCCAGCATGGCGACCGATCATATTCTGTCCTTTGGGCTCGGCGACTGGTGCCCGGTGGATCTGCTCCGGATGACAGATATCAGAATCACTTCGACCGGGTATTATTATGCGGATGCTGTTATGATGCAGAAAACGGCAGCTTTGCTGGGATATGATGAGGATTCAAAACAGTTCGGTGAACTGGCAGAGACGATCAAAAATGCGTTTCACAAGGCGTTTTACCGCGGGAACGGGCTTTACGGGACTGACGATGCCCCTCTGAGGGAAGATGATGTCACCGCCCTTGCAACCGCCCTTTATTGGGGCTTGTGTCCGGAATCAGAAGCCGGGATCGTTGCAAAACGGCTGAATGATGTTTTTGTGGCGCGTCAATACAAGGCAGACTTCGGGATCCTCGGCGCGAAATACATCCTGCGGGTTTTGGCAGATTACGGATATGGCGAAACGGCATACCGTATCCTGATGCAGCCGGCGTATCCGGGATGGGTCAACTGGATCAATCTTGGCGCGACGACCCTTTGGGAACAGTGGAAGGGGTTTGCCTCCCATTGTCATATCATGTACGGCGATATTGCTGCCTGGATGATCCAATATCTTGGCGGGATCACACCTGATGAATCAGCTCCCGGATTCCGTGCGCTGACGATCCGTCCGTTTGCACCGCAAAATTTGGAGTCTCTCCATGTCAGCAGCAAACTCGCATCCGGAAAAGTGACAGTGGATTGGAAAAAGGAAAACGGAACATTCCGCTTGACTCTTACGATCCCGGAAGGTATCCCGTGCAAGGTGATCCTGCCCGATGGTTCAGAACATTCTCAGCAGGAACCTGCAAAAGAATATACCTGTAAGCTGTAATTCCGAACCCTCAGAATCAGGCAATAAAAAAGGTGGATTTCCCAAAAGGAGATCCACCTTATTTTTTATGGAATAACTGTTAAACCATCGGGTTTCCGTTGGCGTCAACATTGATCGTACAAACTTCAATGATGACCCAAATAAAAACTCCGATAGGAACAACAAAGGTCCAGCAAAGGAGAAGGTTAAGAAGAAGCTGGGTTACTGCACGTCCGGTATAACCTGCGTAGAAGTTGTGGACACCCCATCCGCCGAGGAAAATTCCCAGCAGAATGTAAGCTGTACGGCTCTTCGGAGGCATTGCGGCATAGCCACCCTGGTACATAGGCTGCTGCTGATACATGGGCTGCTGGTACTGGGGCTGCTGATACTGCTGCTGATACTGCTGCTGGTACTGAGGCTGCTGCTGGAACTGCTGCTGAGGCTGCTGAGCAGCACCGCAATTCGGGCAATTGTTTGCGTTCGGGGGAACCTGATTGTTGCAGTAGGGGCAATTCATTTTACGTTACTCTCCTTCAATATTGTTATATTGTTATGAATTGACAAACTCTGTATAATATATATTCACTTTCAGAGAATTGCAAATATATATTCCTATAAATTGAACAATAAATACAAAATGTCAATTGAAAAAGTAAATGCACAGGGAAAAAATTATTTAGTGCGTTAAGTCTTACAAAAAGAAAAAGTGCATTAAGTCTTACAAATAAATCTTTGTGCATTAAGTGTTGCAAAGGGTAGAAAAAAATAGAAAGAAGATAGATAATCTTAACAGGTTCCCCTCCCGGGAGGGGATTTGTGCGTTTAGTGTTACAAAAAAAAAAGAGGAGATCAATTATGGCGCATCTCACAAAGGAAGACCGGTTAAGAATCGAAAACATGCTGAATGCCGGAGTATCAGCAACAGAAATGTCAAGAAATCTTGGGAAAAGTCACACCACG